>JAHBWI010000003.1:0-330174 GCA_019637075.1 Nitrospiraceae bacterium
GGCGTCGCCACCTGACAGCGTGGACAAAACAGGAGGGAGGCCCTGAGAGAGTCGAACTGTCGCTGTCCTTGGTCGGCAGGCGGGCGGTTTCGATTGACTCGTTGGCCCCCAAGTACGCCCGAAGGTCTTCGCTGTGACGGTAGCATGGTCAATTTTATGGGTATGTGGATTTGGACCGTCAAGAGATCAAGCGGTCTGCGTTGAGGGAGGTGCGCAACGACCCGACACGATCCAAGAATCGTGTACGAGCCGTCATGAAGTTATCTTGGCGTCGCCTCCTGAATGACTTCGGCATTTGCTGCGTCTGCGCCGGTCAAACTGTGGTCTTGGCAGATTCGATTTCTGTGGCGGTTATCAGACTAGAGAGGTAATCTGCTACGAAATTGAGCGCTTCCTCCCGTCCATCTGCACGCCGTCCTTTTTCCCGACGCTGAACAGAGAGCTCGTGTTCGAGGTCCGATTTCACTTCTCCCAGGATTCTCTGCAGGGATGACGGGGTAAGATTGGTATCCATATCTTCCAATTCCTGACAACGGTCCAAGACCCAATTGAGTCCTTCAATACGTCCCGCATAATGCTCCTGCTCGGCTGTATCGATCCTGGCCATTGCGGTGGCGAAGGTTTGGGCCTCGTAGATTAAATTATAAAAACTGGTGACGCCTCGTTGTAACGATGGATTCATGTTGCTCCTTTTCCTAATGATGAAGCGTGATTATACATGAGATTGATGGACGGACAAGGAGTATTTTTTCGGCTACGTGAAGAGGAGGGAATGAAACTCGTTCATGAATCCATAGTACAGAGGCGCGAAATCTTTGAGACAATCTGGGCTCGTCTCTTTGAGGCGTTTAAAAAAGAAGACTTGTCCTCGAGGGTCCAGTTGTTCAAGGAGTTGGCTGAGTTGGGCCATGGAGTAACTTCCAGATGGGACACTCAGAATATAATGAACGAGCCGTTCGACAAATTGCTGCTCCACATACTCGCTATCAAGGTAGCCGTCGGGGAGTTTACCTGAAGCGAGGAATTCATCGAATGGGATGGCTTGAGCAGCAAATGGGGTTGATTGCTGCGGCTGGGATGTCACGCTGAAAGTGCTCCCTCACTTACGGTGGTATGGTGTTCTTTCTAAGAACTGTACTGGAGGGGATGAGTCTCGTCAAGTGCGCAGAAGATGGAGAATGAACTGAGCCGAAAGACCGATGTTCAAGAACAATCTGATTTTATTATAGGGGCGGATCTCCGTAAGGGGGACCCGCCCCGCGAGCACTGTGCCTACGCTTTGGCTTAGAGCCAGGTCACGCGTTCCGCCGGTCTGATGTAGATCGGTTCCTCGACTTGTACACGAGCCACTTCTTTGCCCGATTTGTTGAAGCCCAACACCGTGTCGTTGTACATCTCGAACCGCTTGCCATGAATTTGGGTTTCAAACACTTTCGGCCCCGGAATCACGTCATAGCGGAACACGATCTGTTGGCTTGCGCGCCACAGCTGGAGAACGGCCAGCAGTTCCCGGCTCGGGACCAAATACTTCTCAATGGCATTGTCCACACCGGGGCCGAACATCTGGCGGGCATAACCGCGCGGTGAATGCCGGGGCGGGATGTAGAAGCCGTTGGGCTCGGTGCCCCATTGCGGATACAGCGGCAAGGCCACTTGCTCCACCCGGATCGCGTAGTAGAGGGGATGCCACCGATCTTCCGCCCAGAGCCCATCGTCCCCGATGCGCATGAGGCTCTGCATGCGGATCTTGCCGACGCAGGCCGCCATGCAGCGGGTTTCCATCGGCTCCCCCCCGGTCAAGGGATCTTTGCCCTCGATGCGCGGATAGCAGGCAATACATTTTTCACTGACCCGCGTGGTGCCGCGGTACATGGGTTTCTTATAGGGGCACTGTTCCACGCACTTCTTGTACCCTCGACACCGGTTCTGATCGATCAGCACAATGCCGTCTTCCGGCCGCTTGTAGATGGCCTTGCGGGGGCACGCCGCCAAGCAGCCGGGATAGGTGCAGTGATTACAGATGCGCTGGAGATAGAAGAAGAAGGTCTCATGTTCCGGCAGACTGCTTCCGGTCATCTTCCACGGTTCGTCGCGGGAGAACCCGGTCTTATCGATCCCTTCGACCAACGCCCGCATCGAGGTGGCCGTGTCTTCATAGATATTCACGAACCGCCATTCCTGGTCGGTCGGAATATAGCCGATCGCCGCCTGCCCCACCTTGGCGCCGGCGTCAAAGATGGTCATCCCTTCGAACACCCCGTAGGGGGCATGATGTTTCCGCCCGACGCGGACGTTCCACACCTGGCCTCCCGGATTGACTTGTTCGATCAGCTGCGTAATTTTCACATCGTAGAACTGGGGATACCCGCCATACGGCTTGGTTTCCACATTGTTCCACCACATGTACTCCTGGCCCTTGGAGAAGAGCCACGTGGACTTATCCGCCATGCTGCAGGTCTGACACGCCAGGCAGCGATTGATATTGAAGACGAAGGCAAACTGCCACTTCGGATGTCGTTCCTCATAGGGGTACAACATCTTTCGTCCCAGTTGCCAGTTATAGACTTCAGGCATAGTCTCCTCCGTAATTCATTAGTGGCCGTGCGCACAGCGGGTGGTGGTGTTCATGGTGCAACACCCTCCCTGCGACGTGCCATGCCGTTAGACTTTGATCTTGATGTGCTCGCCTTTGAGCCACTTGATCATGAACTCGTTTTCCTGACCCGGCGTGAAGCCCGTCCGGACCGGTTCCCACGGCCCACGCGCCCCGATGCCGCCGTCTTCCGCCTTGGTGATGCGGATCAAGCATTCCTTCGGGACCGTGTTGATCGCGTGGTGGTCGACCTGATAGCCCCACTTGAACTTCCAGGCAATCGCGTGTTTGCCCGGCAGCGAGTCGGTTTGGTGCATCGGCATCAACCAGTTCCGGGTAAAGGACTGTTGGGCCCCATACCGGAAGTTGGACTGATAGCCGGTGTCCACCGCGATGGCGCGGCCGTCCGGTCGCGTCTCGTGGCCCTTCACCGACTTCGGCGTCGACACGTACGGGGCGTGCTTCGCCATCGTGACGTGGTACGGATACGCCGGGTTGTACTTGGCGCGGATCATCAAGCGCGCGACCTTGTAGTACGGATCCGAGGGCTTCCAGCCGCGGTACGGCCGGTCCACCGGGTTGCCGTCGACATACACGTAGTCGCCGTCGTTGATGCCGCGATCCTTCGCGGCCTGCGGGTTGATGTGGATCTGGTGCTCGCCGACGCCCGGCGTCCGCTTGTCCATGCGGTAGGGATCGCCGAAGTTCGACTCGTAAATCTGCACCCAGTCGTTCACCGACCACTGGCTGTGGACCCGGTGGCGGGTCTTCGGGGTGACGCAGTAGAACTGGTACCCTTTTTCCCACAACGGGTTCGAGTGCCGCTTGATTTCCTGCCACGGCAGCTTGATGTTGCGCACCGTTTTGTCGTCATGGTGCTGCGCCGTGATCGGAATCCCGTAGTCGTCCGGGCGGACGTACGGGTTGCTCGTCATGATCGCGTTCGGCAGATACGGCGTGGCTTCCGGGCCCTCGCGGTGCACCACAAAGTTTTCGCCGTATTCGATCGCTTCCGGCTCCGTCCGGTAGTTTTCATACCGGCCCGTGCGTGTCCACATGGGCTTCGACTCGTTGGTCTCTTCCCAGAACGGATGGCGCGGGTAGGTCCGGACCATGACCATCCAGCCCTTTTCGCTCTTCAGCATCACGTCGGCCGAGTAGCCGTAGAAGGTGCTGGAGGCGTCGAGCATGCGCTGAGCGTAGACGTCAACGCGGTTGGCATAGACCATCGCGAAGTAGTCCCGCATGCGCTTGTCGCCGGTCATATCCGACAACTTGGCCGCAACCCCGGCGAACGTGTCGAGGTCGTTGCGCGTGTCGTACAGCGGCCGGATGCCGCCTTTCCAGATCTGCACCCACGGATTGGACACCGTCACCGTCATTTCCGGATAGGTGAACTCCATCCAGGAGTTGCAGGCCATGGCCACGTCGTTATGGTTGACGTCGGACGTCATCTCGATGTCCTGGGTGACCAGCATCTCGATGTTCGGATCGACGTTCTTCACCATGTCGTAGTGGTGCTTGGCGTTGTTGAGCACGTTCACGTTGACGACCCAGCGGACCTTGCTCGGCGTCGGCATGTGGGTTTTCCCGGTGAACACCTTGCGTCCATACTTGGGCGTATTGACGATCAAGGCCGTATCGCCGTGGTTCCAGTAGCCGACTTCTTCGCCGTAGTAGTACGACTTGGTCTTGATTTCCTTGCCGTGCGCGTTCGGATCCGTGGTGATGTTGAAGGGATCCTCGCCCGTGTGCACGGCCAACCCGGCGCCTGACCAGGGGGTCGCCGTCCAGGTTCCGGCCTTGTAGTTACCGGCCCAGGTATGCTGCCCGGTCCCGAACTTCCCGACGTTGCCCGTGATGATGAGGACCATCGCGGCCGCCCGGCCGTTCGAGGTCATATGGAAGTAGTGCGTCACACCTTCGCCGTTGTGGATCGCGGCGGGCTTGATCGTGCCCGAATCGCGCGCCCACCGGACCAACAGGTCCTTCGGCGTCCGGCAGATCTGATGCGCGGTATCCAGGTCGTAGTCCTGGAAGTGCACCAGGTACATCTGCCAGACCGGCATGGCGTCGACTTCCCGGCCATTGAGCAGCTTCACCCGGTAGGTCCCGGTCAGCGCCGCATCAATGCCGCTGTTCAAGTAGTGCCAGCCCACCTGCTCCCGATGGAGCGGGACGGCCTTCTGCTTGTTCAGGTCCCAGACCATCATGCCGCCCAAGCGCTCGATCTGCTCGGGTTTCAACGACTGCATCCGGCCCGAGTAGCTCTTGGAGAAGTCCGGGAACTTGTAATCCGCCACCACATCGCGCGGATCCAAGAACTGCAACGTGTCCGTACGGACCAACACGGGGGAGTCGGTGTATCCCTTCAAGAAGTCCGTGTCGTGCATGTTCTCGTCGACGAGGATCTTCATCGCACCGATGAAAATGGCCCCGTCGGATTCCGGCCGCAGCGGCATCCAGTAGTCCGCCCGATAGGCCGTCGGATTGTATTCGGGCGTGATGACGACCACACGGGCGCCGCGCTCGATACACTCCATCTTCCAGTGCGCTTCCGGCATCTTGTTCTCGACGAAGTTCTTCCCCCAGCTGGTGTTCAGCTTAGAGAAGCGCATGTCGGCGAGGTCGACGTCGGACCCCTGCGCGCCCGACCACCAGGGATGGGAGGGGTTCTGGTCGCCGTGCCAGGTGTAGTTCGACCAGTAGCGGCCGCCCTGCGCCTGATCCGGGCTGACCTTGCGGATCCAGGTGTCCAACAGGGCATTGATGCCGCCGTTGACCCGGGTGTTCCCCATCTTGCCCAAGATGCCGAGCACCGGCATGCCCGCGCGATGCTTGAAGCACCGTGTGCCCGCGCCCTTCATCATCTCGATCATTTCCGGGGCGTAGCCCTGCTCGCGCAACCGCCGCGCGCCGGCCTCGCCGCTGTACCGCGTCCCGATCAGGATCATACCCTTGGCGATATAGGTGAACGCCGTATCCCACGACACGCGCAGCATGTCGTCCAGATACCGGGCGTTGAACTTATACTTCTGCTTGGTTTCGGGCGTCAGCTCCGGGGAGCCGGCGTCCATCCATTCCTTCCAGCCCTTCCGCATCAACGGCCCCTTCAACCGATAGGGGCCGTACACGCGGCGATGGAAGGTGAACCCCTTCAAGCACATGCGCGGGTTGTGCGCGAACGTCCCGCGGTTGCCGTAGAGGTCTTCATAGGTCTGGTGGTCGTAGTTCTGCTCCACCCGCATGACCACGCCGTTCCGGACGAAGGCCCGGATGCGGCAGGCGTGCGTATCGTTCGGCGAGCAGCACCACGTGAACGACGAGTCATACCGATACTGGTCATGGTAGACACGCTCCCACGACCGGTCCGGGTACTCGCCCAACGGGTTCCCGACTTCGATGACCGGCTGCAGCGCGGTCAGCGCCAGGACCTTGTCCGCCACGGCCACCGCCGCGACAGTCCCCGCCGAGACTTTCAAAAACTGCCGACGTGAAAGAAACATCGTGAACACCTCCTCAAGTTACGGGCTTCAGAAGCCCATGTACCCTAACTGGCACAAACCACGAAAAAACCTACCACCTCCCCTCTGTTTCGATGTCGCGCTCTTCCTCACTGAATTGCCCGAGGTACTTGTGCAAATAATTGATGATTATGAGGGCTCGAGCGTGCATAACCCACGGCTCTATAGGCAATAGTCAAACCAGACTGGTTGGGTGAGGATGAAAGTCAGGCTTGATTTGTAAGTGCAGGAAAGTATGGAGATAAAATGCTCTTTTCGGTTTGTGTGTTTAAGAGCTGGAAGGCCAACATTTGGGAAGTAAACGTAGCCATTGATTACATGTGGGCGGCACTGCGCTAGAAAGGTGTGTGATAACAATTAGTTGTCATTCATTTCGCGGTGTTACCAAATGGTAGCGCATTGAGCGTGACAGAATGCGGCAGTTCCATCGTGGTAACAGTAAGGATCAGGAGAAAGATACGACTTACGGATGAACCTGTTGAAATGGAAAGGGCAGTATGCCTTGACAGAGCGCGGTGGCGTCGGTAGAATCCCGCCTCTTTTGTCGGTAGAGCGAGCGGGAATAGCTCAGTGGTAGAGCATCGCCTTGCCAAGGCGAGGGTCGCGGGTTCAAATCCCGTTTCCCGCTCCAAACCTACCTCCTATCTCTTGCAGTTTCTTTTCCTCTCTTCCCCAAACACGTGAGTGGCAATTGTGCACTCCCGTATTCGGATACGTATGCTGTGCATTTGTATCTAGGCTGCGGGGCCGTATCCTGGGCGCAGGGGGACATGTTTCCGGCATGGCCATGACCGACCCCATTACGATTGTCCAGATTGAGCAGGCTGCGGCGAGATTGCAGGGCGTCGCGCATATGACTCCGGTCGTGGCCAATCGACGGCTGGATGAGGTCGCTCGAGCACGCGTTTTCCTGAAGTGCGAGAACTTCCAGCGGGTCGGAGCGTTTAAGTTTCGCGGAGCCTACAACGCCGTGTCGCGATTGGCCGCGAGTGGAGACTCCCGGCCTATCGTGACCATATCTTCGGGCAACCATGCGCAAGGCGTAGCGCTAGCGTGTCGATTGCAGGGGCGAGTTGCGCATGTGGTCATGCCCGCGCCGGTGAATGTCGCCAAACGTGCAGCGGTGCTGGGCTACGGCGCAGCGCTGTACGAAGCCCCCAATCGTCCCGAAGCCGAACGATTGGCTCGCGACTTGGTACTTCGGCACGACGCCGTTCTGGTGCATCCCTACAACGATCCGGACGTCATGGCCGGTCAAGGCACGGTGGCGCTGGAATTTCTCTCCCAGGTTCCGAATCTTGACGTATTGCTGGCCCCGGTGAGCGGTGGAGGGCTGATGTCAGGCCTCTGTGTGGCGGCTCATGCCAGAAAGGCGGATATTTGTCTCTATGCTTGCGAACCCGCCGGCGCGTTGGATGCCATGGTCTCCGTGCGGGAGAATCGCATTGTGCCAGTCGTACATCCGCATACCATTGCAGACGGATTACGCGCGACGCTGGGTGACCTGGCACTGCCCATTCTACGCCAGCATCTGTCCGGATTCTTCGTGGTTCAGGAGCAGGAGATCATCGATGCGATGCGCTTCGTATTCGAGCGCATTAAGGTGGTTATCGAGCCGTCGAGTGCCGTGGCTATCGCTCCGCTGCTGCGCGCGGAAGGGTGCCTGAGAGATCGTACGGTAGGTGTAATTCTGACCGGTGGAAACGCGGATTTATCGGTGTTCTGGGACTCGCTCTCCGCTTCTTTGCACTAGACCGATCACAACTTCGGTTCCGGCCTGATGGGGCGGGTCAATGCCTGGAGGGTCTGCAACAGCTGGCGTGCGGCATCCAGGTCTCCAGCGGTCATTGGTGTGAGGCCGAAGCGAGAGCGGGTATACAGCTGTGTAAGGGCTTCGGCGCTGGGGAGTGCTTCCGACCAGTGAATCTTGATCTCTCCTAGAAATTCCAGCGGTGTCGTTGCAGGAGCCTTCACTAAGCCCTGCCGGGAGCAACAGACCAGCAAATCTTGATAGATCACAACGGCCGTCTGCTGTGTCGACGTCAGCGCGTTCCTGCCAATGACTGGTCTTTCGCTACGCCGGCGGGTGAGGAAGAGGAGATATCCAATCCCTGCCAGCAGGATCGCAGCCATCAGCAGGGCCTGCGATCTGTTAACGTGCGAGACCTTGGCAAGTGAGCGGCCGAGAGTCTCGGTCACGGGCGCAAACATTGTGAAGAACGAATCGGCCAGCCGGGATCGCATGGCATCTCCGCTTTCCCGAAGGTTCTGTACCATCGCCATTTGGTCGCTCGCGCTGTAGTGGACGAAAAGTCGATCCCACTTCAGACGGACCGAATCCAGAGCGCTTCGCGTCGCTTGCCACCAGCTGGATGGTGCCGGGGCCGGTGCTGATGGAGTGGGATCCATGGTGACCCAGCCTGATTGAGGAAAATACACTTCGACCCAGGCGTGGGCATCACGTTGTCGCACCGTATAGTAACTTCCGAAGCCGTTCCATTCAGTGGCCAAGAAGCCTGTGACCAGCCGGGCTGGAATGCCCACTGATCGCAGGAGGACCACCATTGCCGTTGCATAATGCTCGCAGTACCCGGTCCTCCGATCGAATAGGAAATCCTCAAGTGGCCGTGCGGACTGCGTTGCGGGAATTTCCAAACTGTAGCGATAGCTCGTAAGCAGATGGGTTCGGATCAGACTTACCGCATGGGCGATGCTCGTTGCGGACTTGGTAATGCTATGGGCCAGATCGGACACTTGCGGGCTTGTCGGCGGTAACTGCAAATAGTGCCGCTGAATGAATTCGGAATATAGGAAGGCGGTCGCCTTTTGATCGGCGGGGATAATGCTCCTCGGCATTGAGTAAACCGAGTACTGAAGGCGCGAGTTGCTGGGAAATGGCAAATAGAGTGCGCTCATCGGGTCTGACTGAACGGAGAGGAAGTCTCCGATCACAGTGACCGGCAACGGCGCGCCGAAAATGACCGGAGTGTCCAATGGTTCCAGCAAAATGTCTTGCCTAAGACGAGCAGTCGCTGGCGGAGGGGGCACGTTTGTTGTGGCCCGAACCGTGAATGTTCCTTGAGGGGATTCCATCAGTGTGCGGCGATGCAGCAGGCTATTGCTCCATGATTTTCCATTGTACTGATCGTACGCCACGCCGCGTAGGTACAACGATTCGGCTTTGCCTCTCCCCTCGATTCCTTCCGGCAGTTCAACACGCATGACTACGCTTGGGTCGTGTTTGACCGGGCCAATCATTCCCAAATCAACATGCTCGGTGAAGCCGGTTGTCCGCAGGCTGTCCCCCCGCCCTTTTTGAAAAAATCCGACACCGATTCTGGGAATCGCAAAGAAGAACATGAGGGTGAGGCAGAAGGCTCCGGCGGCCACGGCATTGGTCGTCCAAAAGAATCTCAAGCTAATCGGCCTGCTGTTCAAGGTGCGTGTTGCATGAACGAGGGGCTGACCGTCAGGCCCGACTTGCTCCTCTCGTTCCTTCGTGAGGTGGTAGAGCAGGAGTGTCCAGACGCCGCTCAAAAGATAGGCTATGAAGATCGGGGCATACCAGACATGTGACGTGAGTGCGGCGGAGGCAAGGATGGCCATGAGGCTGATGGCATAGAGGTGCTGAAAGTCACGACGATGTTCCAGGTTGAACAGCTTATTGATTAGGAGTGTGACCAGAAAATGAATGCCGGCCGGCAGCAACTCTTGTGAGATGAATATCAGATCCGCCCAAAACCCGGCAAATGCCAGCAGCAGAAAGATGTTCCAGGTTAAGGCGGAAAACCGTACCGTCGAGAGCCTCGCACCCACACCGGATGTCTTTATGAGGCGAACGAGGGCCACCGCGAACGCCGCGCTACCGAGAATAAGTAACCAAGTCGGCAGCAGCATCGCGAGTCCGAGACTGGCAAAACTGGTGCCGGCCAGCAGTATCGAACTGAGCCTGAACGCCCGATCAAGCGACATCAAAAAGGTCCCGATAGGATTCCGGGTCAATGGTGATATCGATAGGGATACCGAGAGGCGAGGAACCGGCTGAGATCCACGGTCGGATGAGGACGGTGAATCCATCTCGGGAGTTTCTAAGGACTTGCGTCAAGGCGGTCTCTACATCATCCGCGTTTTCCGGATTAGAGCGCGTACACAGTGCCAATGTCTCTAGGATTCGAGTCGCATGTTCCTCTCCGGCTCCGAACGGGATGGATTCTGATCCCAGCACCAAGCGCAAATGATATCCCCGAGAATGGAGTAGCTGTACGATCGAGCCGGCAATGGACAAGGCTCTCTCGAATCGGCTGTCATGCTCGGGCGGGGCTACCGGCGACATTGCCAGGGTTACCCACCTCTGATCTTCGGCCTCAGTCTCCTTGATCATGAGTTTGGACGTGCGTGCCGTGGTCATCCAATGTATCGCACGGGAATCATCGCCTGTACGGTACTCCCGAAGATTGTAGAGAGAAAGGCCTCGTCCTCGTTGGGCCAGGTGTTGATCCTGCCCGATCACGCCTAAGTCTTGGAGTAAGCTGGAGGGGAGTGGATACCGTGCGGGGCAGACAATGATAGAGGTCTCGGCTGGGTAATAACGCTTTTTCAAGAACAGGCCAAAGGGGAATGGTGTGATAACGCGAATCCCGTCGAGACGAGAGTATCCACGTTTCAGCAGCAGTAAAGGATACGAGATCAAGATAGTGGCTCGTGGTGCGATGTATTGGAGATGGGCGCCACGGTCGAGATCGATCCCCTCGGTGACGTCAACGAGACGAAGAGAAAAACTGGGTAGGCGGAGTTTGCAATTTTTTACCTCGAGTGTGATCGTCGTCGGTTCGTTGGCGAACAGGTACTCGGGAGCATGGCGGCCAAATTCCAATCGCCGGAGGCACTGCTCAGAAAGCAGGCCAGACATGACGATCAAGCTCAGCATCATGGCGAGCAACAGGTAGAAGAGATTGTTGCCGGTGTTCACGGCGGCTACACCGACTGCTAGGGTAAACAGCAGGAAGCGGGTGCCTTCGGATGTCAATCGTATCGAGCGGCGTGGCGAGATTCGGCTGAAGATGGTCCTAGCGAAGGGCTGCGGCATAGTCCAACGTGATGTCCTCAACCGAGGGGGGATGAGACAGCGCCCTATGCCGGTTTAGATAGGGACCGGTACAGCGGCCAAGAGATCCTGAATCACCCGTTCAGCTTGCTCGAAGCTGTTGGTACGCACACCCTGGGCACGGTTAAGCATGACGCGGTGAGATAGGACGGTTGGGGCCAGTTCCTTGATGTCCTCGGGGCAGCAATAGTCCCGGTCGCGTACGAGAGCAAGGGCTTTGGCCGCTTTACACAGTGCCAAGGTCCCGCGTGTGCTTACGCCCAGGGACAGCATCTCGTGCTGACGCGTGGCTTGCACGATGGCTAGTAGGTAGTCCAAGAGACTGTCTTCCATCCGAACCTTTTCCACCATCGCTTGCAGATCGAGCACATTCTGAGCGGTAAGCACGGCTTGAATTTCGTTGGCCGGGTGGAGTGACTGCGGACGGTCCAACACCTTCTTTTCCTCGTCCGGAGTCGGGTAGCCGATTCGGAGCCGCATCAGAAACCGGTCGAGTTGCGATTCCGGCAAGGGAAAGGTGCCGTGATATTCCGCCGGATTCTGTGTGGCGATTACCATAAACGGTTGGGCGAGCGGATAGGTTTGGTTATCGACGGAAATCTGGGCCTCACTCATCGCCTCCAGCAAGCTGCTTTGGGTTTTTGGAGTGGTGCGGTTGATTTCGTCAGCCAACACGATGTTTGCGAACAGGGGCCCCGGCATGAACTCAAACGCCTGCTTCTGCCGATTGAAGATCGAGATTCCCACGATATCAGAGGGCAAAAGGTCGCTCGTGAATTGGATCCGTTTGAATGAGCAGTCGATTGATCGCGCAAGACTGTGTGCCAACGTGGTTTTCCCGACCCCCGGCACGTCTTCGATGAGCAAATGCCCTCTGGCGAGAAGGCAGACGACCGACATTTCGATGACGCGGGATTTACCCTTGATGACACGTGCAACGTTGTCGCGTAAGGCTTTGATAGATTGAGAGGAATTCACGATGGAGGTTCTTTGAGACAGGCACCGGGTTCAGGGCCCGGCCACGTATGAAGGAAGTCTAACAGAGGGGGTACGGACCGTCAATTTAACGAGAGTTTCCTGCACAACTAGGATCCATACTGCAGCTCCGGAGTCGGCGAACGAGGATTTAATCACTGACGGGAGTGGATTCGGGCACAAGGGTGAGAAACCATGGCGAGGACTCTTCCGCCATGTCACGGAATTTCTCCGCAGTGCTACTGGCCGGTATCAAATCAAATCGTGCTCCACGGCGGATTTCGACCATGCGAAATCGAAAGGGGCTTGTTGCCACTGCCTGAGTAGGGAGAACCCGAGGCATTTCACGGCGCAGGGGCGTCAGATCGGCGAGGCTGCACCGGTCGCCTTCTTTCAATTCTGAGAGGCGCTGGTATATCTCTCCAAACAGTGACGGAATTAGCTCTGGATTCAGTGCCACGTCCGGCGGCCGGACGTCAGGAGATTCGATCAGTTGGGACAGAATCTCCCAAAAGACCTGAGAATCGACCGCCCCTAGGATGCAGAGCGCCCCTCGGTTCGCCATCAACTCAAGCAAAGCAAGCGGGCCTCGAATTTCAAACTTCCATGGTGGAAAGACGAGGCTCCGGCCGCCGTGCAGGACCTCGAGCGCGGCCTCCTTCTCATGGCGTATCTGCCTTGAGTGGCCTTTCGTCCTCCGCAGTTCTGTGTCAATGATGTCCGAGGATAAACGTGTGGGTTCGTAGGCAAACGTAGGCGTCGCCGGTGCCCAACAGGTCACGATTGCATACCTTGCAGCTAGCCGTTCGGTTTGATCCAGCGCCTGCAATGCAAACATATCTTGATTCCCATGGAACGAGAACTGGACGCTGGGATTTTCCCGAATTGTTCTGAGGCGAATCGGATTGGCATGCAGCGGCCCACCCAATCGGGAGTCGGGGTTGAGGCGATCGAGGGAATGTAGAATCAATGTGCGATCGTGCTCGCGCAATGCCGGCACGTATTGCTCTACCAATTGCTCGGCAAATGAGAGATCGCCAGCTCCGAGTTCCAAGAGGGATGCGGGCGTTGTCTCCAATAATAGGTCGAAGGGATTGTTGTGCGAGCGCACAAATGTTTCGACCGCTTGCGGTGTTATTTCCGGAGTCGGCCATTTGGGAGCTATCGCGCCACGAATGCCGAAGAGAACGCAAAGCGCGCGCAATGCTTTTGATGGAGGAAGTCCCGTCAGTTCCTTGAGGGTTTCGCTCCTGCTTGAGGGCTGGCTCTGATGGTGGCGTTGCAGGGCGTCGAGCAGTTTGGGCTTGAGCGATTCCGAAATGGGTGAGGATTGGACGGCTCGAGTCAAGGCGTCGAGTGTTGCAGGGAGGGCGTCGGTGACGATTAGGCGTCGAGAAGATTCCCACGCTGCTTCATTCGAAGAGCGGGCCGAGGATACTCGACGCCGAAACGTGGCCAAGTCTGCTGGGTCAGGCTCCATGAATTCCTGCACGATCAAGTGCAGCCTAGCGGGGGGGTAGATATGGAGTCAAGGCGGTGTGGTTGCCCCTAGCTGGACCGTATGATAGGTACTGGCCATGGGAATCAGTAACACCTCGCGCTCGGCTCTGATGTCTGGTTCGCGGAAGCTTGTCGGACTGACTGCTCTCCTGTTGGTCGATTTTTTGCTGCTTACCGGCTGTAATGGTGAGGTTCGTCCCATTGCGGCGCAATCCCTTCAGGCGGGCTCCGTGGCCTGGTCTGCGGGGCAGGTGATCGATACCAAGACTGGTACCGCGGTTCCAAGGTCAGAATGGGAGAAAGCGCTGGCCCAGTATGACGTCATCTACTTGGGGGAAGAGCATCACAATTCTCATCACATTGCGGCTGCGTTGGAGGTCTTGCAAGCGATGCTCGATCAGGGGCGTCAACCGACCTTGGCCATGGAAATGTTCGGTTGGGACGGCCAACCTGCCCTAGATGAGTACCTCCGCTCGACCGAGGCGTCCCGGGACCATTTCCTCGATCGAGTTCTGTGGAAGCAGAACTGGGGTGGCCCCTTCGAGGACTATGAGCCCCTAGTACAGTTTGCCAAGGATCATCGACTGTCAGTGATCGCTCTCAATCCGCCCAAGACCCTCATTCGGCAGGTTGTACAGTACGGAGTCACGCGCATGCGCGAGCGACCGGATTGGGGTCAGTGGGGCATGGCGAGCGAAACGATCGTGGATGATCCGGCTTATCGCGATCGGATTCTCTCCCAACTACAAGCTTGTCATGGGGGAGGCGCACCGGAAGGCTACCAAACCATGTATGAGGCTTCCATGGTAAGGGACGAGGGTATGGCGAAGACCGTGGCGACGTTGGTACGGGCTTCTGAGTTCAAGGGACATCAGGCTCCTGGTCCCATCGTCAGTTACACCGGCGGTGGTCATATCCAGTATAAACTCCCCGTACCGAACCGAGTTCTGCGAAGAATCCCATCGGACCTCAAGCAAGTCACTGTGTACCTCTCGACATTTGAGCCAAACCGGGAGACTGAACTGAGGGATTCAATGAGGGAAGGTATTGCCGATTTCATTTGGCTCACACCTGCCGGTGCGCAAGGTTCCCCCAAGCGCTGTCGCTAAACAGCATTCACCACGCAATGCGCCTATGCTTTGATTCCCCCGGAGGAGAGGGGGTGTCTCCCCTCCCTGGCGGGATTGTGAAATCCCCACCTAGCCTCTAGATTTCTTTCAGTGGCTGCGGCTTGTAGGCTGGAGGTGCAACCTTGACACTAAAGCGGTCGCTGGTCAGACTACGAGACAAGCTTGGCAATGCCTCATTTCCCCCTACATACAGAACTGGTGGACATATGAGAGGAAAGATCGCCTGTTCAGCCGACCGTCTAAGTCTGTTGGATGCTTCCATGATCAGTTCGGTGGTAGAGCCGACTGCCTTCCAAATTGGAAGGCAGTACCATGCCGAACATAGGGTGCGCATTACTGACGCCTCCGATACGCAGGTAACCTCTGCAGTCATGGGAAATTCCGGCCTCTACGAACAGACGATTCGGCTTCATGAGGGATTCCTCGAAGCCAGGTGTTCATGCACGCTCTCGGAACAACCACTCTGTCGGCATGGTGTGGCATCTCTGCTCGAGTATCAGCAATTGCACAGGGCCCGTGCTGCGTCGAGGGTCAAACCCGTTGTCCCGCGCCCTGAATCTGAACGACGAGTACCCTCCTCGACGCCATCCAATGACGTCAAACTCAGTGAACTCACCCGATTCATGGAGTGGATGCAGCGCACGGTGCAGGCCATGGAACATGACCACCCTCTTCCGCCAGCTCCTGATTTCAATGGTAGCGAGGTCGCAGCTTGGGTTGAAGTGATTCGGAATATGGACGCCCGAAGACGGGAGAGCGAGGTTGCGCAGGTGGGGCTCGAGGCCGATCTCAGGAATCGAGATGCAGCTGTCGCTAGAATAACGCAACAATTGGAGGCTTCTGTCGAAGAGGCGAAGTCCTTACAGGCATCCTGTCGAGAACTGCAACACGAATTGGAAGTCCATAAGTCTACCATTACAAAGACAACCGGTCTCTCTCGACAGGTCGAACAGTTTGACGGGGAAATCAAAGCGATTACCGGAATCCTGGCTGAGAAGTGTGCTCGGTTGGAGGCTCTGGCCGGTACGAGTCGGGAGGTGGCTGCAATGCTGAAGTTGTTCGATAAGGCATGAGCCAGCGGATCATGAAGAGCGCGACTTCTTTCCCGCCCGTCACCCATTGCGATGGGTTTTTCAAGGTGAAAACCCTCTTGCACCCTTCAATCTCGATTCTGTAAGATACAGCCCTCTTTTTGGTTTCTTGCCTACAAGGGGGTAGATCCATGAACAGGTTGGTCGCAGGAACGATCAGTGGGCTCGTGGCGTTGCAGTCAGCCGTTGCCTTTGCCAACGTCAGCGAAGGTCCGCCGGATTACAGCGGTATCACGGCCATGTACTATGTCCTGATCGGCTTGGTCTTGGCGTTCGGTGTCTACGATACCTTCATCAAGAAGGGCTAACAGTAGACCGTAGATTCAAGCGTGAAATGGTGCCTGCCAGCGGGGGTTGGGCGCTGTTTCACGCTTTCTTTTTGGGTGATAAGTTGTCTGCCCCTTCGGAGCGATTCAGAAGGGGCCTCACCGTCTGCAGAACCGTCTCTGCAATAATGCGATGGCCCTCCGCTGTCGGGTGAATGCCATCCGCCTGGTTCAACCCGCTCTTTCCTCCGACCCCCTCCAAGAAAAACGGAACGAATGGTAGGTGATGCCGAGAGGCGAGCTCCCGATAGATCGCCTCAAATTGTCTTGTGTATTCCTCTCCGTAGTTGGGCGGGAGCTTCATTCCCGCAAGGACGACTTGGACATGGGCTTCTTTCAGCTTTCGAATAATAGTATCTAGATTTGATCGTGTCTCGGAGAGGCTCAGTCCCCGCAGGCCGTCATTCCCGCCCAGTTCCAGCACTACCAGTCTAGGTTTACTCTTCAGAATCCAGCCGACACGTCTGAGACCTCCTGCTGTTGTTTCACCGCTGACACCAGCATTCACCACTTCATAGTCGTATCCCAATGACGCGAGCTTACTTTCGAGTTGTGAAGGATACGCCTGATCCTGTGACACGCCGAATCCAGCCGTGAGACTATCACCGAACGCCACGATGCGAGGACGTGGGTCTCGCCTTTCAAGCTCTGTGGGGGATGAAACGGCCTGCCCCGGAGCGTAAGTGGTCGCCATCTGCATGGCGAGTACTGTAGTCCATGATGAGATCATGAGAAGCGTTGCCGCCGGCAGCAAGGCGAAGGGGATGAGTGCATTCATGCGAGAGAGTCGACAGATCATGAAAAGCGACGAGTAGCCCATTGCCCTACAGTATAATATGAACCAGTCTGTCGTCGTAGCCGACGGGACGGAAAGGATTCATGATCGCTCTCCAGCATGTGGCCATGCAATTGATCGCCGCGGGCCAAACCGTCCCAATTCTACACGACATCACGTTCGAAATTTCCCAAAAGCAGACGGTGGCGATCGTAGGCCCATCCGGTAGCGGTAAGTCGACTCTGCTAGGACTCATCGCCGGCCTCGATCGGCCAACCTCTGGCAGCATTTTACTGGATGGAGTCGACATCACCGGTTTGCGGGAAGAAGCATTAGCACGGCTGAGGTTGGAAAAGGTTGGGTACATCTTTCAATCCTTCCATCTCATTCCCACCATGACTGCGATTGAAAATGTGGCTGTGCCGTTGGAATTGGCCAAAGATGCTCGCGCGCGAGAACGAGCTGCAGAGTTGCTGGCCGCAGTCGGCTTAACGCATCGAATGCATCACTATCCGGTGCAGCTTTCGGGTGGTGAACAGCAACGTGTCGCCGTCGCGCGGGCCTTTGCTCGACGTCCACCCATTCTCCTTGCCGATGAACCCACGGGCAACCTCGATTCCTCCACGGGGCAACAGGTCATGGACCTGATCATGACCTTGCATCGTGAAGCCGGGACTACGCTGGTTTTGGTTACTCACGACCGACAGGTTGCTGGCGCAATGGAGCGTGTGATTACTCTGAAAGACGGCAGGGTGGAATCCGATCACCAGAGCGGCTCGGATCATCAGGGCTGGGAGCGTTTCGAATGATGCCCTTCTGGTTCGCAATGGCGTGGCGGGAATCACGCGCCGCGTGGCGCCATTTTGTCTTGTTTCTCGCCTGCATCGCCCTCGGCGTCGGTGCAGTTGCAGGCGTGGCACTCTTTTCCGCAGATGTCGAACGCGCCGTGCTCAAAGAGGCTCGCGGCCTGCTCGGCGGCGACCTGGAGATTCGTCTGTCACGTCGACTCAGCGACAACGGATCATCGGTGCTTCGCGCAGTGACTGAACGCGGTGCCCTCCTCACGCACGTGAGCGAATTGGTCGCGATGGTGACGAAGCATTCTCCGGAGATAAAGGATGGCTCGCCAAGTCAACTGGTTGAACTGAAGGCCGTTGAGCCGGCGTATCCTCTGTATGGAAAGATTCGGCTGGAGCCTGACCGTCCCCTCCAAGACCTGCTGCGCCCTATTGCCGCGGGATGCGACCGACCCTGTTATGGAGCCCTTGTCCATGAATCCCTCTTGATCCGCCTCAACCTGGCAATTGGCGGAACGATGAAGATCGGGCAGGCCTCCTTTGTCGTTACTGGCGTGGTTCGAACGGAGCCAGATCGCATGGCCAATATGTTCAGCCTCGGTCCCCGTGTTCTGATCTCCCAAGAGGCATTGCAAGCTACGGAGCTGATCAAGACCGGGAGTCGGGTGCGAGAACGCTATCTGCTCAAGATTCCCCCGCAGGGCGCCGTTCAGCCATTGTTGTACGAACTTCGCGGGAAGCTCGCCACGGAATCGGCGCGGGTGTCCTCGTATCGAGATGCCCAGCCGCAACTCAAACAGTTTCTCGACCAGTTGGCCCGTTACCTTGGATTGGTCGGGCTGACGGCTTTATTTGTTGGCGGGATTGGGGTTGCCATGTCGATCCAGGCGTTTCTTCGGGAAAAGTTCCATGCAATCGCGATCCTCAAGACGCTAGGAGCCGACAACCGAATTGTGATTCAGGCCTATTTGGCTCAGGCGGTGGGATTGGGGTTGGCGGGAAGTCTCATCGGGTTGCTGCTCGGGATGGCCTTGCAACAAATGCTGCCTGGCGTGCTCGCGACGTTGCTGGCCAGCGATCTCCTCGGGCAGATCGAGTATGCCCCGGCGTTCTCTTCGTCGGCCATAGGTCCTCTGGTAAAGGGGGTTGGTCTGGGCGTGCTCACAACCCTCTTTTTCAGTCTGTGGCCGCTCCTGAGGGTACGGGAAGTGAAACCGGCGGCGATCTTTCGTCGAGAAGTGGAAGTTCCCCTCGCCGCTCATTTGCCCACACGGGTGTGGTTTGGACGAAGGTGGTTCGAATCATTTAGGAGAGATCCGATTCCTGCCGGGACGGCTTTGATAATTGGTGCCGGCCTTGCAGCTCTGTCAATGTGGCAATCTGGATCTTGGATGGTTGGGCTCTTGTTTATCGGCGGTCTTCTGATCGCCCTTACCGCTCTGGTGATGAGCGCGAGAAGTCTTTTGGCTGGCATTAGTCGGCTCCCTCCTCCGGACGCGCTGGTCCTGCGCCACGCCTTGGGGAATCTGCATCGCCCCGGTAGCCAGGCCCTTGGAGTCATGGTGTCGATCGGCGTCGGAGTGATGGTCATCATGACTATTGGAGTCATCGAACATTCGCTTATTCACAACATCAGTGAACATCGTCCTGCCGATTCTCCAACGTTTTTCTTTATCGATATCCAGCCGGACCAAACGGATCGTTTCAGCGCCCTGGTGCACGAGCAGACCGGGAAACTCGCCCCCCATCTCACTCCGCTGGTTCGGGCGCGCGTCCGTGCTATCAATGGTCAGGCTGTGAAGACCGAGGCCTCTAGTGAACAGGAGGAACAGGCATCACAGACTCGGGAGGACAAACGGAAGAATTGGTATCTCAGCCGCGAATATGCGCTGACCTTTTTGGCTGAGCTTCCCAAAGATAACCAGATCATCCAAGGCGCCTGGTGGAAACCGGGCGAAGTAGCCTCGCGCCCCTTTGTCTCAGTGGAGGAGGAGGCGGCTCGGTATATGGGGCTCTCCGTTGGATCGATTATGGACCTTGATATTCAAGGCACGTCGGTGGAGGCCGAGGTAGCCAGTATTCGGAAAGTGGAGTGGGGGAACTTCTCCACCAATTTTTACATGATTCTATCTCCCGGATCGCTTGATGATGCGCCGATGACCTACGTCGGAACGGTCCGCGTATCGCCCGACGAGGAGGTCCCGCTCCAAACAAGGGTTGTCGCGACGCTGCCGAATGTGACGGCCATCAATATCGGCGATGTCATGGCGACATTCGCCCGGGTCCTTGAGCGGCTGGCATTGGCGATCCGAGCGGTCGCGCTGTTTTGCATCCTCGCCGGGGCACTGGTCATGGCAGCTGCCCTCACGGCTACTCGGTATCAGCGGTTGTATGAGGCTGTGGTGCTGAAGGCCTTGGGAGCCACCAGAGGGCTGATTGCGCAGGCATTTGCCGTCGAATATGCGTTGCTCGGCTGCGTGGCAGGGACCGTGGGCATTGTTCTGGCCAACGGACTCGCCTGGGCGACGTTACGCTACGTGCTCGACTTGCCATGGTCGCTCGTGCCCTCGCTATTGGCGATGGGTTTGGCCGGCACCATCTTGCTCACGATGGCCGTGGGATTTCTCAGCACCTATCGACTTCTGGGGCAGCGTCCACTGAGGGTCCTTCGACAGGAATAGTCGTAGAACCGGACTGAAGCTAAGATGAGGGACTCGGTAGCTTAAGATTTACGATGTGACTGATCCGACGCTCTTCCTCCCGCAACAGCGCCACAAACCGTAACCCCACCACGTCGTCCCTTCGTGACCTGACGATCGCCCCATCGATCGTGATGGGAAAGGTGTGGGGCGAGGGAAGGAATTCCAGCTGCAGGCGTGTACCAATTGGAAATGATGTCGCGCTCCGGACTCTGCAACCCCGAATGGATAGATTTTCCACCGTGCCCTGAAAGGTTTCCCTGGAACGCGCGGGAAGTGTGGTCTGAAACCAAACGGGATAGCGTACCGGGATGCGCTGATAGTTTCGACGTGTGGCGGCAGTGCGCTGGCGCATGATCCGATGAAAACTGTGGCCACAGAGCTGGCATCGAAACGGCGTAAACAGAAAGAACCCGAGCAGGCGATCCGTAAACGAGCGTCGGGGAGCGGGCTGCACTTTGTTGGTTCGGCAGGAAGGGCAAGTGGGCATGGTCATGTGACGAGCATTCCTGATGGCCTTGATAGAGGCCGTCACCTTAACGCTCGCTCGTCACTGCCGACAACCCCTCGAAGGGTGGGCGAGCCGTAAGAGGGAAGTGTGTGTGTGTGAATGATTCGAACGTGAGAAGCCGGCTATCCGGCGGAACTCAGTGGGGCCAACAGGAAGGAGCCGAGGGGACCGGCCATCAACGGCGCCAACATGACCCCAAATTGAATGAGGTGTTCTTCCAGGGTGAGCCGAAGCCCGTTATCCTTGAGCCACTTTTGCCGATCGACGATCTTGGATGCAAAGGCCGGGGTTCGAAGGAGGGTGTCCGCGCGGCGAGCCAGGTAGATTGCCCCAGGCAGATAGGTCACGACCAACATCAGCGTGAAGGTCGCTCCCCAGAACATCGTAATAGACAGTCCGGCTCCGAGCACCGCCTCTTGCGGACCCTTGTCCGGGATGAGCGCCGCGGGCCAACGTAACCAAGCTCCCATGTGCAGAATGCCGACGACCAGCAGGGATGAGCCGGAGTACAGGACTTCGTTCAGCTGCCGCATTTGCCCCGCCAAGTAATCAGGGTCCACCATGTCCTGACGAAGGGGGGGCGCCACGATACTGCAGGCGGCCAATACTGCGACTACCGGAGTGATCGCCGCCAGCACGTTGATGAATGACACCACCGCTTTGGCAAACAGTAGCAGCCCCGGGTCGATCATCCCGGACCCTTGTAGCGTGAGATACGTGAATCCGAAGACGGCGCGATACAGGACATGAGTCTCGTCCTGGATCGCGAGGAGCAGCATCCCGCTTCCGCAGAGAGCGACTCCCGTTACGAGCACAATTCGCAGTCGTCTGGCAGGATGTGCACGGATGATGATCAACGCACAAAGCACGGATACACAGAGGGGCACGATGATGTTGAGCAAGACAGTCGAGAGCCAAATGTACCGGGCCTTGATCTCCGTCAGCATGATGGTTTGGGGCGAGGGACGCGGCGGAGCTTTCTTCACTTGTCCCGGGTCGGAGGCTCCCTCAGCTGCCAGAGGCGGCTCGGCTTTGATCAGGCTATTGATGACGCGCTTGAAGTCGAGTGTGGTGAGGTTGGCGCTGGACTCGAAGAGGAACATGGCCAGCATAAGCACCAGAAAGCCTGGTACGGCGAGAAAGAGGTACCCGTGGTCGGCGAAAAACCGCGGTTTCGGCAGAGACGACATGCGTGCGGGGCCCTCGGTCGGCGCAGGGACTACCTTATGGCTCGACGGTGCACGATAGTACCATAGTCCTTCCTTGGGAACGAGAGTCCCACAGCTCGGCTGATTCGGCTCTGCCGCAAGGAGATGGGGTTAGCTGGCGAAACGTGTCAGGTACTTGCGGATCGGCTGCCGGTCACGCTCGCGGAACCGGACCGCAATGCGTAACTGCTCTAGGTACTGTTCGAGGGTCTTCCCGCCGAGTTCGATGTGTCGATCGGTGAAGAAGGCACGGACGTCATGTTCCAATTCAGGAGTTGAAAGTCCGACGATCCCACCGCACATACGGCGAAGCCCGCTCTTGGGGAAGAGGCGATCCATCCGGTCCCAATTCGTCTTGACGAACGCCCAGGCACGCTCGCGGCTGTAGACGCTGAGCAGGAGGGCACTGACCATGAATGGAGCATCCTGCGTCCTGACCTCACCGCTCAAGGTGCTGGCAAGTGTACGTTCCACGAGAACAGGCGAGCGAAACGCAGCCAGCGAAAAGAGATAGCGACGCTCCTCCTGAGGTGTGGCGGCCTTCCTGAAGCGCCGCAAGAACTCGTCGTAGCGTGCATCGTCGCCGGTGAAGGCCAGAATGGACACGAGTGCCGGCAGCACATTGGGGTCGACGGGGCTGCCCCCACGATCGGCTGATTCGAACAGGCGATGCGCTTGTGTTTGCATCTCCTGGTCGCGGCCCAACGTTCCCAGAGCACGGATCAGATCGCCTCGTAGTTCACGCACCAAGTCGCGCTCGCCAGGTTTCGGTTCCCATCCCAAATCCTGCCAGGCCGGGGTGAGGCGATCTCGGACGAGGGCTGCCAACAGGTCCCGTTCCTCTTCCTCGAGCATGCTGTTGATGGTGGAGAAGGATCCCAGCAACACCGCCCAGACATTGGGATCCTTTTCCTGCCGAAAATGTTTGGTTAGCTCGAGATAATCAGTCGGGGTTACCATCCCTGCGACGGTGGCAGCCCAGGTGTCGTTCAGAAGGTTGAAGCGTTCGACGGCCGCCAGGGTGTGCAACCCGTTGCGTTGCAGTCGTTCGATCAGTTCCAGCGCATAGCGAACTCGATAGAAGCCGTGTCCGCCCTCGTTCGCTAAAATGGACGTCCAGTGCTTGGGCAACTCAATGCGCGTCTGTCGATCGGTCAAGAGCAGGCGACGGGTTTCCGTTCCTGTCTCGGTTGTAATCTTCAGTTGAACCGGTATCTGCCAGCGTTCCGCATCCTGTGAGGCTGGAGCGCCGCCGTCTTGAAGGTAGAGGAATCGCTGTTGGCTGATGGTGAGGTGCGAAGGCCCGTCCAGTTGCAGCGACACCATCGGGTAGCCGGGCGAAAAAATCCAGTTGTTCATGAGGCCAGGCACGTCCTGCTTGGCGGCCTGGCCGAGAGAGAGCCAGAGGTCGGTGGTTTCCGCATTCCCATAGGCATGGGTAGTAAGATAGTGGCGGACCCCGTCGCGGAAGACCGTCGGGCCGATGTGTTGTTCGAGCATGCGCAGGACCGACGCCCCTTTCTCGTACGTGAGTACGTCGAACATCGCTTCCGCATCTTTGGGCGCTCGAACCGGATATTCGATCGGTCTCGTACTCTGTAGCCCGTCGACGGACAAGGCCGCCGCGCGAGCCATACCGAATGCCGTCCATCGCTCCCATTCAGGTTTCCACGCATCGACGACGACCATCTCCATGAACGTCGCAAAGGCCTCGTTGAGCCAGAGGCCGTTCCACCAAGCCATTGTGACGAGATCGCCGAACCACATATGTGCGTTCTCATGGGCCACCACGTCGGCGACCCGTCCCTGTTCGGCGTGGGTGGCGGTGCGTCGGTCCAGCAGCAATGCGGTTTCCCGGAATGTGATCGCGCCGAGATTCTCCATTGCACCTGAGGCGAAATCGGGGATGGCGATGAGGTCGAGCTTATCTCCGGGGTAGGGGATTGCGTAGTAGTCGGCCAGAAAATTGAGCGAATAGACGGCAATGTCGTGCCCAAAGGGCGTCAGATGCTGTTTGCCCGGGACGGACCAGAGGCGTACCGACGTATGTTTCGCCATGACCGGCGGAGTTGCCACGAGTTGTCCGACGATGAATGCCACTAAATAGGTGGACATCTTCATCGAGTCGGCGAAGCGAAACACCCGTTTGCCGTTTTCGATCCGGTCATCCACGACGCGGGTGTTGGAAATTGCGATCAGCGCCTGGTCTACGGCAAGCGTGATGGCGAACACGGCCTTAAAATCCGGTTCATCCCAGCAGGGGAATGCCCGCCGCGCATCGGTCGCCTCGAACTGCGTCGCAGCCATGAGGTGGATGTTGCCCTGCTCGTCTTTGTATGAACTGCGATAGAAACCGCGGAGCTTGTCGTTTAACGTGCCACGAAATGACAGGGACAGCTTCCACACACCTGGTTGGATGGCGGAGGAAAAGGCAATGCGGCAACGTTGTTGGTCTTCTTCAAGAGTGACTCGTCCGTCATGAGCCGATTGTCCGTCGGCCGCCAGCGCGGCAGAGATCACGGTTAGGTCAACAGTATTGAGCAAAATGTCGTTGGCTGGTTCGAGTACGGTGAGTGTGATGATTTCATGCCCGCTGAACGAGTGCGATGCGAGGTCGGGCTCAAGACGAAGGTCATAGTGGGAAGGCACAATGTGCCGTGGCAGTCTGTAGGGGTCGTCAGCAGAGGGTGTTGTCATGATAGTGCGGGTTCGTCCGGAGATCGGATTTGATGGTGTTGTTTGTCCGTCGGCCTCGGAAGTTCGAATGAGCTTCCCATTGAGGAACGCGAGTCCGAACCACAGCAGGCCCTTGCCGATTGAGAATAGGAAGGCTCGGCGGAGTCTCATTTCACGGCCGCCGAGGTCCGCGGTCACATCCTTGTTGCCGATCGCGTTTCCACTCCCTTGGGGGTGCCGATGATCAATAGGCTCGTGCGTCCCACAAACAGACCCGTTTCAACAATGCCGGGAATTTGGTTGAGCGTCGCTTCCAAGGCGGTGGGGTCATCGATCTTGGGTAGATGCAGGTCCAAAATCACATGGCCGGCTTCGGTATGAAACACTTGGCCGTTGCGTTCCCGCAGGATAGTTTTCCCGCCGGAGAGCGATTCAATTTGCCTAGCCGTGCTACCCCAGCCAAACGGCACCACCTCGATGGGGAGGGGAAACGAGCCGCCGAGGGATGAGACCAACTTCGTGTGGTCGACCATCACGATGAACTGTTTCGCGGCCGCCGCGACGATCTTCTCCTTAAGCAGCGCCCCTCCGCCGCCTTTCACCAAATTGAAGTGCGGGTCTACTTGATCCGCACCATCAATCGCCACGTCGATGCTCCAGGCGTTGTCGGATTCCAGAAGCGGGATCCCCTCGCGCGTCGCCAGGTCCGCCGTCTCTCGTGATGTGGCTACCCCGTGAATCTTCAAGCCGCTCCGTACCCGTTCACCGAGCGTCAGAATGAGATGTTTCGCGGTCGAACCCGTGCCCAAGCCGACGACCATGCCGTCACAGACATACTCCGACGCTTTCACGCCTGCGGCCCGCTTTTGCGTATCCAGATCCATGAGCGTATTCATCATTCTGCCGCTTGCCCCAGTTGGGCCGCGACCGAGGCTGCACCGAGGAGGCCGGCCTTGTCGTTCATCACAATTCTCACCGGGATTTGGCTCATCAGGCGTTTGTAACGGCCCTTGTTGGTGAACCCCCGCATGAACGAACCATCCTGCAACTTCTTGAGCAACTTCGGCGCAATGCCGCCTGCGACATAGACGCCATCAAGCGTCAGGGCCTTGAGGGCTAAATTCCCCGCCTCCGCGCCATAGATCGTCGAAAACAAGTCGAGCGCCTGCTTCGCGATGTCTGCCTGTCCCTTTAGTCCGGCTTCGGCGATCTCCGCCGCGGGATTACCGACTTTAATCTTTTCCGCCAGCCACGTCGGCTCGTTCTTCTTCGTATCCCGGAGGTACTCGTAGATCGCATGCAAGCCGGGACCGGAGACGATGCGCTCATAGCTGACATGGAGATAGCTGCCGCGCAAATGGCGAAGTAATTCGATCTCGTTGTCGCTGTTCGGCGCAAAATCCGAATGCCCCCCTTCGGACGGCATGGGGCGGTATCGCGAGCCGTCCCAAAAGAGAATGGATTCCCCGAGTCCGGTTCCTGCAGCGATGAGCGCGAGGGCCTGCTTGGTTTTCGGAGGAGTTCCGGCATTCAGGACCACCAGTTCATCCGGCCGCAACAAAAGGATGCCGTGTGCCGTGGCCTCAAGGTCATTCAACAGTCGCACATGAGGAATGTCGAATTTTTTGCCCAACGCGGCCCCGTCCACAACCCAGGGAAGATTGGTGGTCTGGCACCGGTTGTCGATCACCGGGCCGGCGACGCCAAAACTGGCGGCGCGGATCTTCAACGATTCAGGCGCGGCCGGCGCGCTCCGTTCCGCCTCGTGCTCCTCACCCGGCTCGGCCAACTCTTCGTCGGCCACCGGAGTGGGTGGTGTCGGGGGATGCAAAAATTCGTCGACGATTTCTTCCAGCGATTGGTAATCGCTGCTGTGAAAGCTGTCCATGCGCACGGGCTCGACCCGTTCGGTGGTCCAGTCGTACAACGCCAAGTTTGTCTTCGTGCCGCCGATATCGCCAGCTAAAATCATTTAAGCCTCTTCGGATGAAAACTCGCGTTTCGAGGCGGTTAAGTCAGCCGCCGCGGATCGGTCCAGAAACCACAGCAGGCGGCCTTCATCAGGCTGCACTGCTGCTGCAGGGTAGGACGCGGCAGCGGTCGCTCCGCCCTCGAGAACCTTCCGGGCGACCGGCGCCTTGCTTGCTCCGGTGACGAGGAACAGTACCACACCGGCATGATTGATCACACCTGTTGTGAGGGTCAGTCGTTGCCTGGTGCCGGTCGGGGCCGAGCCGGGTGTCACCCAACGAGTCTTTTCTTGAGCCGCAGCAGTGCCGGGAAACAATGAAGCGGTGTGCCCATCCTCGCCCAGCCCCAATAAGATGAGATCGAAGCGAGGCCAGCGCTCATCCGCTTCCCCTACCAGTTGGCGCAAACGATACTCATAGGCTGTTGCTGCCGCGGAGGGATCGGCTTCTCCCTCCATCCGATGAATCTTCCCATGGGCGATGTTCAGCGGCGTAAAGAGGTAGTCGCGAGCCAATCCGAAATTGCTGTCCGGGTGGGAGGGGGGAACGCAGCGCTCGTCGCCAAAGCAAAACTCCACTCGCGACCAGTCCAGGCGATTCCGGTGAGCAGGCCCACAGAGCGAGCTGTAGAGTGCTTTCGGGGTGGAGCCCCCGGACAACGCGACAAGAAACCGACCGCTTCGACGGATCGCTTGATCGCCCAGCCACAAGAAAAAGTCCGCGGCTTCGGTTGCCACGTCCGCCGGACTTTCGAATACGCGGACCTCGGGTGCGCGTGTCATGTCAGACCCGACGGGCCGCGGGACGGGTGGCTTGTGATTGTTGCTTAGCCTTGGCTCGGGGCGGTCGCCTTGTCGGTTGAAGCAGTCCGGCCAAGCGACTGATGGTTTGTGCGGCATTCTTGCCAAGCGGAATGCTGATGGCCGGCCGTTCATGGGTTTCGAGCGACTGTAGGTCACCGATTGCCTGGGCTCGGGCAAGGGTTCCAAACGAATAAAACTTTCCAGGAACCGTGACATCCGGCTTCATCCCATCCACCAACTCTAGGAACAGTCCGCTGTGTGGGCCTCCTTTATGGAGCTGACCGGTCGAGTGGAGATATCGCGGACCGTACCCTGCCGTGGTGGCGAGGCGGTGTCGCTGGAGTACGGCTTTTCTGAGTTTCTTTATGGCCGCATCGACCCGAGGTGAAGGTGTGGTATAGGCCAGAATCGCGACATAGCCTGAGGGGTGAGCCTTGCTGAGGAGGGCAGGGATCGCGGACTTCGGCGGCTGGTTCCGAATGGGGGGCACTACGCCTGTGGATTCGATCTCCTTGAGGACTCGTCCCGTGTTGTCTTTGCTTTCTTGGACGTTGGGCTGGTCGAATGGATGGATTCCCAGGATATGTCCGGCAATGGCCGTTGCAAATTCCCAGCGAAAGAATTCGCCACCCAGGTCATATCGATCGGCCAGGTCAAGGCAATGAACCGGCTGTCCCGCCCGCTGTAGTTTCGTCACGGCCTTGTCGAGTGCGGCGTTACGGTCGCCCTTCAAACGCATAGCAACGAACATTCGATCTGTCCCATAGCTGGCCGGCGCCACAACGGGCTCTCCGGCGACGGGGATCAGCCCGGTGCCTTCTTTTCCCGTGCTCTCCGCCAGCAACTGCTCAACCCATAGACCAAACGATGCGAGCGACGGTGATGTGAGCAGAGTCACTTTGTCACGGCCGCCCTTGGCCAGCACGCCCATGACCGTTCCCAGGGCTGCGCCGGGATTGTCCCGTGTGGGAGCGGTGCGCCGGCAAGCCTCTCGCATCGCGGTGGCTCGCGCCAGGAGTTTGCCGACATCAAGCCCAAGAAGCGCGGCTGGTACCAGACCGAAGTACGAGAGGACCGAATACCGCCCACCGATGTCAGGAGGATTGGTAAAGGTACGCCAGAACTGTCGTTCACGAGCCAGTTGCTCCAGTCCCGTCCCAGGGTCCGTAATAGCAAGGAACTGGGAGCCGCCTCGATTGCCCTTGGTGCGCTGGATCACGTCCCAAAAATGGGAGAATAGCGACATGACCTCGATCGTGCCGCCGGACTTGCTGGCGACGATGAACAGGGTCGAGGCCGGTTTGATGGCCTTCGTGACCTGTCGAACCCAGCTTGGCACGGTGGAGTCCAGCACCCAAAGCCGCGGATATCCCTTGGTGCTGCCGAAGGTGCAGCGCAATACCTCCGGGCCAAGACTGCTCCCGCCCATTCCCAGCAGTACCACGTCGGTGGTCTTTGCGCGCCGGACGGCCTCCGAAAAAGTCCGCAGTTCAGCCAAGCCGTCTTGCATGGGATCCAAGACCGTCAGCCACCCGAGTCGGTTCTCGATCTCGGTCGGCTGTGGTTTCCAAAGAGTGTGGTCTTTCTCCCAGACACGGTCGATTGCGCGGGTCGCGGCCAGTTCGTCGAGCGTGCGACGAACCGTCGCCTCCTCCAGAATGGACGGACGTTGTGAGCGAGTCGCCATGGCGTGCATTCTCTTCTGTGTTGAGGTAAACAGATGGGCGTTGATCGAACTATCTTAGGAGCGGGGAGCGAAAAAGGCAACGTAGCGAGCGGCTGGAAGTGTCGGCTAAAAAGAGGATGTGCCTCTCAGGTCTCTTCTTCTTTGTCGTCGAGTTCGGCAAGGACCAGTGACACGGAGTTCTGTGAACCGAGCGCACCGACGATCGTGACGGGTGTGCCCACCGCGACGCGATCGAAGAGGGTGGCCAATTGCGGATTGTCGAGTACGATACTTCCGTAAGGTTGATCGGTGATGCCTACGGCGATCCCGTGGATTTGAATCAGGCCGGGCATCTGCTGGCTCTTGGGGATCAGCCCCGCCTGTTGTGCGGCCTCAAAGCGTCGACGATCCTCTGCATTGGGATAGTCGAGGATGAGCGAGCGAAAGTAGGGCGTCTGCCCGGCGCCTCGTTTGCGATGGATACGATAGCCGCCTTCAGGGGTCGCTCCATCACCATAGAATTGCTTCGCGCGGATCCCACGGGATCCCAACCGAATCGGGTAGGTCAGCACCTGCTTCCCGTTCTTGTAGAGGGACAGGACACGGTCGGCTTTGCTGATCACGATCGCCTGTGCCTTATGGGACCGTGACCACTCGATCGTCCGCTGGGCAGCTTCTTTCCAGGCCGTGATGAGCTCGTCATCCGCATAGCGGCCCAATTCATTCGTCAACAAGGCGGTTTGGGCGAGGACGCCCTTTCCTGCCTCTTCCGATGCCTGAATCGATCGATCGAACTGCCCCTGTTCGAGGTAGAGTCGGGCTTGTCTGACGAGCAGTTCGGTCTGCATGGACTGTTCGCCCAGGACCACCCGGCTGCCGATTTCCCCGACCCGGCTGTTAAGCAATCGCTGTCGTTGCTCAACGCGAGCCAGTTTTGCCTCGGCTGTCGTGCGCTTGGCCTGTACCCGTCTGCCGACCTCCTCGGCCAATTGGATACCCTCGACCTGAAGTTTCTCCAGGTCGGCCTCCAATCCATTTTCTTCCCACGGCCAACGAACGATGTTTTCTTCCGACTGCACCCTGGTTTTCATCGCCATCCACTGCCGCATGAAATGGGCATAGTCTTCTGGCGCGATTTCGGATGCCTTCAGATTTATTAGGTCACGATCGATGCCCTCAATCGCCTCGACCAACTCGTCGGGTACGGTTTCGACGCACCCTCCGAGCGAAACAAGCAGCAAGCTTAGCGCGGCTGCCTTGCCGACCTTGTATGAAAGAGTCCGTAGCATCATCGGTGTATTCTAGCCCGAGGTCCTGCCTTTCGGCGAGTTTTCTCGGGGATTGCAGCAGTTGGACGCGCGGTTACCTGATGGATTTCCTCACTCAGTTCTTTGCCCTTGTCATAAATCGCCTTGGCCGACGCTTGGGCGGCCAGGAAATCATCGGCATCCAGCGCGTGCTGAATGTCCTTCAGAGACTTTTTGAGGCTGCTCACATCTTGTTTCAGATACTCGGGAAGCCGACGGTGCTCTGTTTCTGGGTACCGCGCGGCCAACTGTTGGACCGCCTTCACCGATTCATGTGCGACCGACTGGGCTTGAAGCGCTGCCGCCCGCGCCTCTACTGCGCGCTGTTCCGCCTGTGATAAGACGGTTCGAGCATCGGCTTCAAGTTGAGCCGCAAGCCCCTTGGTTAAGCGATAATCCCTCAGAAACCAAAACTTTGACTCCTGCTCAAGTAATTCCCGCCGCAGATTCGATCCGTGTCCCTGCAGTCGAGCCAGATCTTGCGGGGCATAGCGGGCGGCACCAGTCACTTGGACCTGGTTCACCAGCTCTTCGGCTGTGCTGATTTGTGTCATGGGCGGCGCCTCACACCCGCCAAGCAGCAGCGCTAGGACCAGGGGCGTAGCTATTACGAGATGAGATTTCACCAACATGGGATCGTTGTATCACACTGATCGTCCAGGTACGTCTTCCCCTCCGGTGATCAATCCGTTTCCGGTCCGCGCGTCGATCTACTACTATTACAGCCAGCAAGATGTACTCTCCTCACTAGAGAGAGGAGTGAGCTATCGCAACGTCGATGCCAGGGATATACGTTCCGTTACCGTTCATAAAACCATGTATAAACAAGCACTTACTGGTCAATGACGGTGAGGGAGACGCCAAGTCCTGTGGCACGTTTGCGACGGTCGGGCAAAAGCGCCTCAAAAATCCACATTCAGTTGCAGCATTCTGCCACGATGGCTGTCATTGAGTCGGGCATGAATTTCGTTTCGGCCCGGACGACGACTCGTCCCAATGGAGTTGGGTTGATTGACACCCCAGAACCTCGCCCCTATAATGCGTGTTCTTTTACCGATAGTCGGTCTCTCGAGAAGGAGTGCGCCATGTCGTTTACATATCAGCAACCCTCGAACCTCAAGCGCAAACGGGAACATGGGTTCCGTAAGCGCATGAGCACGAAGAACGGTCGCAAAGTCCTGGCTCGTCGTCGGGCAAAGGGCCGTGCCCGTCTCACCATCTAAGTCTTCCCGCACTCTGGGAATCTATACGTTTCCACTGGTCTCGGCCGGTTTGTCAGGGCCTAGGGTAGCGTGATGTGCCCGTGGCCCTGCGAGCCTCGCCACTCACCAGGCCCCGAGAGTCAGCTGAACGGCACTGTGTGAGACACGGGAACTGTCATGGTGGGCGAACGTGATGCGGGTCCGCTCTTCCTGAAGGCGAGTCCGGAGATCCAACGCATCAAGAAGACGGGGCGTCGGGTATCGACCGGATGGTTCAATCTGTTGATCGATGTCGGCCAGGAGGGAACAACCCAACTGGCGATCGTGATCGGACGGCGATTCGGGACGGCCGTGCGACGCAATCGGGCCAAGCGTCGATTCCGTGAGTTAGCCCGGTCGGTAAAGGGTTGGGCCCCGGGGCATGTGTTTTTAGTGTTCCCAAAGCGGGAGTGTTTGGCAATCCCGTTTGCGGAGTTACGGCGAGTATGGAACAGTACGCTTCAGCGGCAGCGCCTCGCGCGATTCGACCCGCCCTCCTCGTGAGATGGCTTTTCATTGGGGTGATTGGGGCCTACCGCCTCTGTGTCTCCCCACTGCTCGCGCCCGCATGCCGGTTCCACCCCACCTGCTCCGCTTACGCCCAGCAGGCAATTGATCGGTATGGGGTCTGGCGGGGGTCAGTACTGGCTGCCCGGCGGCTCGTGAAGTGCCATCCATTCCATCCCGGCGGGGTCGATCCCGTGATGTAGCGTCCAGCGGACCCCCTCACGCTCGAAGATCCATGGAAAAACGCGTCATAGTCTTTCTTGTCATCTCGCTGGCTGTCATCGTCGGCTACGATTTCCTGCTGAAGGAAATGGGGCTTATGCCTGCGCCGCTCCAGACGCAGGAGACGCCATCGTCTGAAACAGCTCCATCTTCCAGGGAAACCACAACGGTAGCATCCTCTGCCGCTCCCTCTTCGTCCGTTCCGCCCACAGCTGATCAATCTTCAAAGGCTGGATCGGTTTCTTCGGGGGCATCGGTAGCCGATGCTGGTTCTGCTGCGGCGAACGACGAGCAATTGGTCGAAGTGGAGACCGAGCTGTTCCGAGCCAAGTTCAGCAACAGAGGTGGAGTCCTGAAGTCGTGGGAATTGAAACGCTATACCACCACCGTTGCGGATGGCCAGAAGCCCGTACAGTTGGTGTATTCGGGGGGGAGGTTCAAGGGACCGCTGAGTCTGATCACCGGTGACCAAGCCCTGACCAATGATCTCAGTGCCGCGCTGTACCATGTCAGCCTTGACCAATCCCGAATTGACAGTGCGCATCCGGTTGGCCATTTGACGTTCCGCTACCGCGATCTGCAGCGCCAGGTGACGGTCGAGAAGCAGCTGACCTTCCATCACGACACTTATGCGGTGGATGTGTCTGTTCGCACCGAAGGGCTTTCTACTCCGGTCGAGGTGTCGCTAGGCACCAATTTCGGTATCGTGGAGTGGGGAGAGGGCTTCATCGGACTCATGGGGCCGGCGTCGTCCGTTGACGACAAGGTCCTCAAGGAGATGCCTGAGACCGAGATCGAGCGGAAGGGTGACGTGAAGTGGTCGGCTATTCAAGACAAATATTTCCTGAGCGTGCTCATGCCCAAGCAGGCTGCATCGGCGGTTGCCAAGAAGGAAGGCGACAAGCTCGCCTCGGCGGGCGTGCGGTTCAACGCTTCGGCTGGCGGTTCCGTCATGCAGATGCAACTCTATGCCGGGCCAAAGGAATATGACACTCTCAAGGTCTTCAATGTCGGCTTGGAGGATACGATTGATTTCGGCTGGTTTATCTTCGGCAGCTGGAGTCTCGTGAAGGGTGTCGCCAAGCCGATTTTTTACATCCTTCGTTTCTTGTACGACTTTACCCATAATTATGGCGTGACCATTATCCTGCTCACGGTCATGCTGAAGCTCATGTTTGCGCCTCTGCAGTACAAGAGCTACAAATCCATGAAACAAATGCAGATGATTCAGCCGAAGGTGTTGGCGCTCCAGAACAAGTTCAAGGACGACCGCGATCGCCTCAACAAAGAGCTGATCAAGCTGTATAAGGATCACAAGGTCAACCCTGTCGGCGGCTGCTTGCCGATGGTATTGCAGATGCCGGTTTTCGTGGCGCTGTTCAATATTCTCTATATGACGATTGACTTGCGACAAGCACCGTTCCTGTTGTGGATCAAGGACCTGTCGGTTCAGGACCCGTACTATGTGCTTCCCATCATCATGGGAGTCACCATGGTCATTCAGCAGAAGATCACTCCCACCACGATGGATCCTACCCAAGCGAAGATCATGCTCTTCATGCCGGTCTTCATGACATTCCTTTTCCTGAATTTTGCGGCAGGGCTTGTGCTCTACTGGCTCACCAACAACGTGCTGACGATCACGCAACAGGTCGTGACCGAACGCGTGTTCGCCAAGCATTGGAAAATGCCGGGGATTGAAGCCGATGGAACAGCGCGTTAGCCGTCGGGTCGGTTCTCGGCGAAGACCCCATCCGTTTTCTCAGCGAAAAACTCCGGGCTCCCGGTAGAATGGTGCGTCATGGCCGGCGCGCTGGACGATACCATTTGTGCCATCGCCACGCCTCCTGGTGAGGGAGGCATTGGGATTATTCGACTGAGTGGACCTAGGGCGATCGACATCGCCTCTCGTTTGGTTCGATTGCGCTCAGCCGCTCCCTTGGAATCTGTGCCTTCGCGAGTGCTCTCCCTCGCTGAAGTGGGCGCACGAGTGACTGCAGTCTCTCCCGCGTCGGGCCATCCTCTTGATGAAGCTCTTGTGGCTGTCATGCGGAGGCCGCATTCCTATACGGGCGAAGACGTCGTCGAGTTGCAGTGCCACGGCGGTCCCGTGATTCTCGATCAGCTCTGCCGGTTATTGCTGGCTGAAGGCGCGCGGCTTGCGGAGCCGGGCGAATTCACAAAGCGCGCGTTCCTCAATGGACGGCTGGATCTCGTGCAGGCCGAGGCGGTGCTCGATACCATTCGTGCCAAGACCGCTCGCAGTCTGTCGGTCGCACAAGCACAGCGCCGTGGCGATCTCTCTCGGGAGATCGCTCATGTTCGGGAGCAGCTCGTCATCGCGCTGGCCCATGTCGAGGCCGCGCTCGATTTTGTCGAGGAGGATATCGAATTTGTCCCGCACGACGAACTTGCTCGCATCCTTCAAATCATCATCGACCGCCTCTCGAAGCTCGTCGCGACTGAACAGGAGGGGCGTATTTGGCGTGAAGGGGCGGCAGTCGCGATCTTGGGCCGGCCGAATGTCGGCAAGTCCAGTTTGATGAATGCCCTGCTGCGGACGGATCGTGCCATCGTCACGCCGATTGCCGGTACCACGCGCGATGTGCTGGAGGAATCGCTCAGCCTGGCCGGTATTCCGATACGGCTTGTCGATACCGCGGGTATCCGTCCCACGTATGACCCTGTCGAGGCAGAAGGCATCAGGCGCAGTCAGGTGGCGTGGGGATCTGCTGACTTGGCGTTGATTCTCGTGGATGGTTCCGAACCGCTGACGGATGACGATCGTGCGCTGTTAGCCGAGCCCGCTGCAAAAGAGGCGGTGGTACTCGTGAATAAATGCGATCTTCCGATGCAGACTTCTGCGGAGGCCGTGCAGGCCATTTGTCCCACTCGGCGAGGGATCCTGGAAATTTCTGTTCAGGCCCGCACAGGGCTGGATGCCTTGCGCGAAACCATTCGTCGGCAGCTCACACCGGCCGGACTCGAATCGCAGGAGTCCGTGCTGGTTACAAACCTTCGACAGGCTGCCGCGCTGGAACGAGCACTGCACGGCGCCCGACAGGCTGCTGAATCGCTCGGTGAACGCCGCGCCGGTGAATGTATTGCGATGGATCTTCGCATCGCCGCCGACGCGCTCGGTGAAGTCACCGGGGCCATCACCACCGACGATATCCTTGAGAGGATTTTCTCTGAATTCTGTATCGGTAAGTAGTGGGATCCACGTATGAGTGAACGAGTTGATATTGTTGTGGTTGGCGGAGGGCATGCCGGTTGCGAGGCGGCCCTGGCTTCCGCCCGGCTTGGCATGCGCACACTTCTTTTGACGATGGACCTTGATCGGATCGCGCAAATGTCCTGCAATCCGGCCATGGGCGGCATCGCAAAGGGACATTTGATCAAAGAGATCGACGCCCTTGGCGGGGAAATGGCGAGAAATACGGATCAGGCGGGCATTCAGTTCCGCATGATCAATACGAGTAAGGGGCCTGCAGTCCGCGCCTTGCGTGCCCAGTGTGACAAGAGAATCTATCGCGAGGTCATGCAGCAGACTCTGCGGGCGCAGACCGGACTCTCATTGCGGCGGGGCACTGTTGACCGGATCCTGACTCGGCAAGGGGCCGTCGAGGCAGTGGTGACCGACGATGGAGCACGAATCGAGTCCGGGGCGGTTATCCTGACATCTGGAACGTTTTTGAAGGGGCTGATCCATATTGGGCTGAACCACTTTCCCGCCGGCCGTGCCGGAGAGGCAGCGGCCGAGCATCTCTCTGATTGTATGAGGGATTTTGGTTTTGAAGTGGGAAGGCTCAAGACGGGAACTCCCCCGCGGTTGCACCGGGGTTCGATCGATTTTGCAGCCATGGAACTGCAACCAGGAGACGAGCCCCCGCCGCCTTTCTCCTATCGCACCGCCAGCATCCCATTGCCGCAGGTCCCTTGTCATCTCACGCATACGAATTCTCAAGTGCATGATATTATTAGTGAAAATATCGACAGGTCGCCGCTTTACAGTGGAATCATCGAGTCTATCGGGCCGCGCTATTGCCCGTCGATTGAAGACAAGGTTGTGAGATTTGCTGATAAACAGCGCCATCAGATTTTTGTGGAGCCGGAAGGGCTCGACTCCGATGAGTTCTACCCGAATGGCATTTCCACCAGTCTCCCGGTGGACGTCCAAGCTGCCATGCTCAAGCACATTAAGGGGCTGGAGCAGGCTCAGATCCTTAAACCCGGTTATGCGGTAGAGTACGATTTTTTCCCGCCCAGGCAACTTCACAACACCCTTGAGAGCAAACTCGTTTCCGGTCTCTACCATGCCGGTCAAATCAATGGAACGTCTGGTTATGAAGAAGCTGGTGCGCAAGGAATCATGGCTGGAATTAACGCCGCCTTGAAGATCAAGGGGGAGCCTCCACTCATTCTGGATCGAAGTCAGGCGTATATCGGGGTATTAATCGACGATTTGATCACAAAAGATGCTCGGGAACCGTATCGCATGTTCACTTCGAGGGCCGAGTATCGGTTGCTCCTCCGTCACGACAATGCCGACATTCGCCTCACGGAAATCGGCCACCGTGTTGGCCTCGTACCAGATAGCACCTATCGAAAGTTCGAATCGAAGCAACGGTCGATCGAGGGGGAGGTTCAGCGACTTCGCGAATCAAGGGCGAGGGTGACTCAGGAAATCAGTGCAAGGCTCGATGAGCAGGGAATGCCTGGTATTGAGCCGACGCAGAGCCTCGCCTCTGTGCTGAGAAGGCAGGATATGTCGTATGTGATGCTTTGCAGCCTGTTTGGGGGGATAGGCCTGGACGATTCCGATGTGATTGAGGCTATTGAGCTCGAAATCAAGTATGAAGGGTACATCAAGCGCCAATTGCAGCAGATTCGAAAGTCTGAGAGGCTTGAACACCTCTTAATTCCAGTTGATTTTGATTATGATCAGATTCAAGGCTTCTCCGGTGAGGTGAAGGAGAAGCTGAAACGCGTCAAGCCCGACTCGCTCGGCCAGGCATCGCGCATTTCCGGTGTGACTCCAGCCGCGATCTCGCTGCTGATGGTTGCCCTCGAAAAGCGAGTCAGAAGCCACTAATTAATAGCTGGTTTCCGTACCTTTTCTGGATCCCTAAGAGTTCCTGCCTCGAAATCTCAATCCTGACGCTTGACCAACGCAAACTGTTCCAGTAGAGGTGTTCCACGTGGAACATTCGAATCCTCGACATCTCTCTCAGGTCCTATCCCAAGCGGCAGAAGTGGCAGAAATTCCCATTCTGCCAGAGCAAGCCGAGCTGCTTGCTCGCTATATCAGCGAGCTAAAACGGTGGAATCAGTCAATCAACCTAACCGCAATCGAAAATGATGAAGAAATTGTGGTCAAGCACATTATCGACTCTCTGGCTGCAACGAAATGGTTGGACATTCCACTAATGGCGTCGGTCTTGGATATCGGTGCTGGAGCGGGATTCCCTGGTATGCCGATCAAGTTGGTAAGGCCTGATCTCATCATGGATCTCCTTGAGCCGAACGAGAAGAAGGCCGCGTTCTTGAGATATATGATTGGAATGCTGAAACTGCGTGATGCTAACGTCATCTCAGCAAAGATTGAGGACTGCCTAGAGCGTCTCCCACGCGCAGGAACGTATCACTATATAGTTGTGCGAGCATTTAAGGTGGATTCCTGCGGAGAAGTGATTGCGAAATTAGTGAGGCCAGCCGGCTCCTTGGTGCTTTACCGAGCGGCGAAGGTGGAAGTGGATTTCAAGCTGAATAGGCTTGCATTGGTTCGCGAAGTCGAGTATGAGCTTCCATCCGGTTTCGGGCACCGTGTACTTTCTGTCTTTTCTCCGAGCTCCCGCTAATACCTGTTCCACGTGGAACAATAGAATCTCGGTGAATTCTTGATTCTCCTCCTCGAATACAACGGTGGTGTCTGAATGGCGAAAATCATCGCTGTCGCAAATCAGAAGGGTGGGGTCGGTAAGACCACGACGTCAGTGAACCTTGCCGCTGCTCTCGCAGTCGAAGGTGGTTCCGTTTTGCTTGTGGATCTCGATCCTCAGGGCAACGCAACAAGTGGACTTGGAATTGATCCAAGGTCCTTGACGCAGACAGTGTATAACTCATTGATAAATAACGATAAAATTGCTGATGTCTCGGTGGAGTCCGGCATTAAGGGGTTACAGATCCTCCCTGCGAACCCTCATCTGGCCGGCGCCGAAGTGGAACTGGTTTCCATCGAAGGCAGGGAAACTCGACTCCGAGATGCCTTGTCGCTCGTCAGCGAACGGTACGACACCATTATCATCGACTGTCCACCAGCGCTCGGCCTGCTCACGATCAACGCCATGGTAGCGGCAGGTTCGGTCCTCATTCCAGTGCAGTGCGAGTATTACGCGATGGAGGGACTTGGGCGACTCATGGAAAGCATCCAGCGCATGCGGCAGTCACTAAATCCAGATCTGGAAATCGAAGGCATTGTCCTCACCATGTACGATGCTAGAAATTCGCTGGCCCGCCAGGTTGTCGAGCAGATCCGTGGACATTTTGCCGAGAAGGTCTACCAAACCATGATCCCCCGCAATGTCACGCTGGCCGAAGCTCCGAGCTATGGGCGCCCGGTTATGCTGTACAACATGGCGTCGGCGGGGGCCCAGGCCTATCTTTCACTAGCCAAGGAGTTTGTGGTCCATGGAGAAAAAAGCCCTCGGTAGGGGACTCGACGCGCTGCTTCCCACCGCAAAAACCACAGCCGACCCAGAGCGGGGCGACACTCAGGAACTGCGGCTCGAAGCGATTGTCCCCAATCGGTTTCAGCCTCGCCAATCTTTCTCTGAGGTCGAGTTGGCTGAACTGACTGCATCAATCAAGCAAAGCGGTGTGCTCCAGCCCATTCTTGTGCGTCGCAAGGGGGATGGGATTTTTGAGTTGATCGCGGGCGAACGCCGGTTGCGGGCTGCGAAGCTGGCAGGGCTGGAGAAGATTCCGGCGCTGATCCGCAATGTCTCGGATCAGGAGTCCATGATCCTGGCGTTGGTGGAAAACCTCCAGCGCGACGATCTCAATCCCATGGAAACTGCACGGGCCTACCAGCGGATGCTGAGCGAGTTCAGCATGACTCAGGAGGCGATTGCCCAGAAAGTCGGGCGCGAGCGCTCGTCGGTAGCAAACATGTTGCGCTTGATGATGCTGCCGAGCGAAGTACAGGAGATGGTGGAATCCGAGCGGTTGTCCACGGGGCACGCCAAAGTGATTCTGGGGCTGACGACGCCTGAGGCGCAAGTACAGTTGGCCAAAGAGATTGTACGCGACGAGTTGTCCGTACGGCAGGCGGAGACTTTGGTGCAAACCCACGCTAAAGCAAGGACGCCGGCGAGTCGACCGGTACGCGTGCCCTTGCGGAGTGATTTGGAGGAGCGTCTGCAGAAGCGCCTCGGCACGCGGGTGGATGTGCGGAAAGGGCGACGCGGCGGGAAAATCGTCATCCATTATTTCTCGCCCGAAGAATTGGACGGGATCGTCGAACAGCTTCTTGGGTGACCCTACATTTTGGGGGGACGATTTTCCTGCGGGGGCGGACTACAATGCTGGCCTTCGTTGGGCGGTACGGCTCTTTTCCCCTTCCCGCGCACATTTCATATTGTGGTCATCGCGCGATTGCCTCATTATAGGGTCTCTTTTTACGGACCAGTTTTACCGCAGGAGGAACAGCTATGTGGACGAAAGACAAAGGGGACATGAAGCGACAGGGTGGACAAGTGGATGGAGTCGAAGGAGAGTCTCAAGATTCGACGCCGCCCCGGGAAGGAAACGAAGAGATTAATGCCTTCGTGGGAAAGGGCGTTAGCTTCAAGGGCGTGATCTCCTACAACGGCACCGTTCGGATCGACGGCACGCTGGACGGCGAAATTCACACGGAGGGTGTGCTGTTGGTGGGCGAGGAGGCGGTCCTGACCGCGAAGATCACCGCGGGTACCGTGGTCTGCAAGGGCAAGATCACCGGCGATATCAGCGCGCGTGAGAAGGTGAAACTGCGGGCCCCGGCCGTGGTAAACGCAGGCGTGAAGGCTCCGCTTCTTTCCATGGAAGAGGGCGTGGTCTTCAACGGGACCCTGGAAATGAGCCAGCCGACGGCACGCGAACCACAAGGTTCCGGCAGAACGCAGGGCGTGAAGTTGGTCTCGAGCTAGCCAGACGCCACCGAATCACGGGGGGGCAGCCGAAGCTGTCCCCCTCCGCAACAGCAGGGACGTCAACGGAAGACGCCATTCAGCCCGCGCCCCGGCCGGTCACATTCGTTGGGAGTGCGAAGGAGGGATCCGATGTGGGGCGAAACAAAAAAACCAGCCGTCGCAGAAGACGATAAGTTTACGTTTCTCGGAAAGGGAACCAGCTTCAAGGGGATCGTCACGTTCGACGGCACCGTACGAATCGATGGACGTGTCGAGGGGGAAGTTCATACGACCGGAGCGGTAGTTGTTGGAGAGAGCGCAATCATCAAGGGAATCATCGCCGCCGGGTCTGTAGTCGTGAGCGGCCGGGTCAAGGGAACTGTGACCGCCCGCGAGAAAGTGGAAATTCAAAAGACCGGCGTCTTGATCGGTGATATCCAGAGCCCGGCGATTGCGATCGAAGACGGTGCCCATTTCCACGGCATGAGCAACATGGGTGCGGAAAAGTGGGCGGAAGACGACGCCGCTGGGACCAAGCCGGCGCAAGACCCTGGCGTCCATGACTTGGTGGCTCATCGCGGGAAGGTCAAGACTCAGGATTCCTAACTAGCCGTTCTTCCCCTGCCTCTGTTACCATATCGGGCATGACACGCAAAACAGTGCTGCTGGGCATGAGCGGCGGAGTAGACAGCTCCGTCGCGGCCTCGCTGCTCGTTCGTCAGGGTTTCGCCGTACATGGTGTTACGCTCCAAGTGTGGGAGCCTGAAGACGAAGCGACCACCTCCAAGCGATGGGAGGAGCGAGGCTGCTGTAAAATCGGCCTCGCCAAGTTTGTCGCGCAGCGGCTCGACATCCCCTACGAGGTGATCGACACCCGGGAGGAGTTCCGCCATGGCGTGATCGATGACTTCTTGCAGGGATATGCATCCGGCACGACACCCAACCCCTGCGTGCGTTGTAATGAACGAGTCAAGTTACGCCACCTCTACGAGCTCGCCGAACGGCGAGGAATCGACTACGTTGCGACCGGTCACTATGCGCGGGTGGTTCAGCAGGATCGCGCGTGGCACTTGCTTCGCGCGATCGATTCCCGCAAGGACCAGAGTTATTTCTTGTATCGCATGCAGGCGTCCTGGCTACCGAGGCTGCTTTTTCCTGTCGGGGGCATGAATAAAAGCGACGTGTGGAAGGAAGCGGAGTCTCTGGGCCTTCCGGTTGATGAACTTAAGGAGAGCCAGGAAATCTGTTTCGTGAGTCAGGGAGACTACCGGACGTTCATCGAACAGGAAATGCCGGAAACCAAGCGGCCTGGGGCCTTCGTCAATGTTCGAGGGGAAGTCCTCGGCCAGCACGAGGGAATTGCTTTCTATACTCCAGGTCAGCGGCGAGGGCTGGGCGTTGCGACAGGGCAGCGACTGTATGTCCAGAAAGTCCTGCCGGAGTCTGGGCAGGTGGTTCTCGGTTCAGAGGATGACCTGACGCAGAGCGCATGCGAGCTGCGCGAGCTCAATCTCCTCGAGCCGACTCTGGCCCAAGCTTCGAGTCATGCCAATGTGAAAATTCGCTATGCGACGCCGGCTACCCAGGCGACGATCGTTCCGATGGGCGATGGGCGGCTTCGAGTGAACTTCGTGAAACCGCAACGGGCATTGAGTCCCGGCCAATCGGCGGTCCTCTATGACGGAGAGCGTGTGCTCGGTGGCGGCATTATTCAACGTGTTTGAGCATTCCGGGCCTCCATCCTGTTTCACATAACACCTGAAAAGAGCCGAGCAGGGGAGAGCGTCCAGCGAGAGCCTTCGGAAGTCGCGCGCTGCACGAACAACGAAGACGCCTCCATCACTCAATTACTTTCTCCCACCTTGACAGTACCCGCGTCCGGATGCTAACTTGGCGCGCTTTTTGTCGTGCCCACCGCACGCAAGCTTCCCGTTTACTCAAAACACGGTAACGGACAGTCATTGTGATTAAGATAGCCGTCGCACGTCGATACGCCAAAGCCCTGTTCGATCTTTTGGATCGGCAAAACATTGAACCAGCTCGCCTTGCCTTACACGGACTTGGGGATGCTTATAGTGGTTCGGCTGAATTGCGCCACGCCATCGCATCACCCGCGTTCCCCGAAGAAAGCAAGCTGAGCATCCTCACGGCCATGGCCGAGCGTTTGGGTTGCCCGCCAGTGGGCAAGACCTTCCTCGACCAGTTGGTGAAGAAAAACCGTGTCGGATTCCTTCCCGAGATCGCGGATGCCTTCTCGAAGCTGGTAGACGAATCCAAAGGCACGGAACAAGTGGTCGTGTCCTCGGCCAGCGCCCTGCCGGCATCCGAACAGGAACGGATCAAGGCCCGGCTGCGGGACATGTTGAAGCGAGAAGTGGACGTCACCTTTCAGTCTGAGTCTTCCCATGTGGCCGGCCTGCACATTCGGTTGGGTAGCACCGTTGTGGACAGCACGGTCCGGGGACGATTGACCGCTATGCAGCAGTTGTTGACGAAGGAGTAGCCATGCAGATCAAGGCAGAAGAAATCAGCTCTATCATTAAAGAGAAGATCAAGGGCTTCGACAAGCAAGTCGACGTCAGCCAGACCGGCTCGGTCATCCAGGTCGGAGACGGTATTGCCAAGATCTATGGCCTCGACGGTGCTATGGCCGGAGAAATGTTGGAGTTCCCGGGCGGCCTCTACGGTATCGCTCTCAACCTCGAGGAAGACAACGTCGGCGCCGTGTTGATGGGCGACGATGTCGGCATCAAGGAAGGTGACCCCGTCAAGCGGACCGGCCGCATTGCAGAAATTCCAGTGGGTGAAGCCCTGGTGGGACGGGTGGTGAACGCGATCGGTCAGCCGATCGACGGCAAAGGGCCGATCACCTCGCCACATTCTTCGCGTATCGAAGTCGTCGCCCCCGGCGTCAACACTCGTCAATCGGTTCGTGAACCTTTGCAGACGGGAATCAAAGCGATCGACGCAATGATTCCAATCGGCCGCGGTCAGCGCGAGTTGATCATCGGCGACCGTCAAACCGGTAAGACCGCCATTGCCATCGATACCATCATCAATCAAAAGGGCCTCGGCGTGTTTTGTATTTATGTCGCCATCGGCCAGAAACGGTCGACGGTGGCGCGGGTGGTCAAGACCTTGGAAGAGAACCATGCGATGGAATACAGCATGGTCGTGTCCGCGACCGCCAGCGACGCGGCTCCGATGCAGTTCTTAGCTCCGTTCGCCGGTGCCGCGATCGGCGAATACTTCCGCGACAACGGCAAGCATGCTCTGATCGTGTACGACGACTTGTCCAAGCACGCGGTGGCCTATCGCCAGTTGTCGCTGCTGTTGCGCCGTCCTCCCGGACGCGAAGCATATCCCGGTGACGTGTTCTATCTGCACTCTCGCTTGTTGGAGCGTGCCGCAAAACTCAGCGACAAGCTCGGCGGAGGGAGTCTCACGGCGCTTCCCATTATCGAAACGCAAGCCGGCGACGTGTCGGCGTACATTCCGACCAACGTCATTTCCATCACCGACGGACAGATCTATCTCGGCAGCGACCTCTTCTATTCCGGCATCCGTCCGGCGATCAACGTCGGGTTGTCGGTGTCGCGCGTCGGTGGTTCAGCCCAGATCAAGACCATGAAACAGGTGGCCGGTACTCTTCGGCTCGATTTGGCTCAGTATCGTGAAATGGCGGCATTCGCGCAGTTCGGCAGCGAACTCGACAAGGCGACCCAAATGCAGCTCGCCCGCGGCGTTCGCATGGTGGAGCTCCTGAAACAGGGGCAGTATAAGCCGATGCCGGTAGCCGACCAGGTGTTATCGATTTACGCCGGGGTCAACGGATTTCTGGACGATGTGCCGGTCGATAAGGTGCAGCAGTTCGAGTCCGACTTCCTGCATTACATCGCGCAGAACCATCAGGATGTCCGCAAGGAGATCACGACGATCGGCAAGATCGACGATAAGGTGGGCGGCAAGCTCAAGGACATTCTGAAGACCTTCAAGCAAAAAATGGGGTACGGCGCCAAGTAGCCATCTGCGTGCAGCGATCGGCTCCAAGCTGAGCGCTGACTACCGACTGCTGAAAGCTCAGACACATGCCAAGCCTACAAAGTCTTCGCCGCAAGATTTCGGCGTTCAAGAACACTCAGAAGATCACCAAGGCCATGAAAATGGTTGCGGCTGCCAAGCTGAAGCGATCGCAAGATCGTATTCTTGCGGCGCGACCCTATGCCCACAAGATGCGCGGCGTCCTGAGTAATCTGAGTCAGCGCGTCAATCGGTCGGCGCACCCGTTGTTGCAAAAGCGGGAAGGCAAAAAAGTCGAAGTCCTCGTGGTGACCAGCGACCGCGGGCTCTGCGGCGGCTTCAACGGCAATATCATCCGCAAGAGCGCCGAATTTGTGCGCCAATGTGAATCGCGCGGCTTGCAGGTCACGCTGAGCATCGTCGGGCGTAAAGGTCGGGACTACTTCCGCCGCCGGACCTGGCCAATCCGACAAGAATGGACCGGAGTCTTTGACAAGCTCAGCTTCGAACATGCCATCGATATCGGTGGGGATCTGACCGACAATTTCGTCAAAGGTACGTTTGACGAGCTGTACGTGGTCTACAACGAGTTCAAGTCGGCGATCCAACAGCGGGTGATCGTGGAGAAGCTGTTCCCGATCGATGCAGCCGCCGAGTTCGGGGCCGAGCCGACTGTGGGAGAATCCTCTCTTGGCGGCAGCTACCTCTACGAGCCAGACGAGGCCGAGTTGCTCAACGTATTGGTGCCGAAGCATTTCCAAGTACAGGCCTTCCGGATTCTGTTGGAATCCGCAGCGGCCGAGCATGGAGCGCGGATGGCCGCCATGGACGGAGCCACGCGGAACGCAGGCCAGCTGATCAAGAAAGTGACGCTCTATTACAACAAGACGCGTCAGGCCGCCATCACCAAGGAACTGATGGACATCGTGGGCGGCGCGGAAGCATTGAAATAGTTACGAGTTATGAATTCTGAGTGTTGAGCGCGCGGAACCACGGGCGCCCCACCTCAAGACTCACAACTGGCGACAGGACAGAAGGAGCCTTATGAGCACAGGCAAAGTCATCCAGGTTATCGGACCGGTCGTGGACGTGGAGTTTGCTCCCGGCCAACTGCCGAACATCTACAATGCGCTGACCGTGACGCAGGCAGAGGACAAGGCCGCAGGCCGTCCCGCTGTCCGCATTACGCTCGAGGTCGCCCAGCACTTGGGTGAAAACCGCGTCCGCAGCATCGCCATGTCTTCGACGGACGGCTTGACGCGCGGAATGGATGTCGAAGACACCGGCGCCGCGATCTCCGTGCCGGTCGGCCGCGAGACCCTCGGACGACTGATCAACGTGCTTGGCGAACCCGTCGACGAGAAGGGCCCCATCCAGTCGAAGAAAAAGTACCCCATCCACCGACCGGCTCCTCGATTGGAAGATCAGGAGACCAAGACCGAGGTGTTGGAAACGGGCATCAAGGTCGTCGACCTCCTGGAGCCCTACAGCAAAGGTGGAAAAGTCGGTCTCTTCGGAGGTGCCGGCGTCGGCAAGACCGTCATCATCATGGAATTGATCAACAACATCGCCCTGCACCACGGCGGATTTTCGGTGTTCGCCGGGGTCGGCGAACGGACGCGTGAGGGCAACGACCTCTGGCACGAAATGCAGGAGTCGAAAGTCATCGACCCCGATGATTTCAGCAAGTCCAAGGCCGCGCTCGTGTATGGCCAGATGAACGAGCCGCCGGGCGCCCGTCTCCGCGTCGCATTGACCGGTCTGTCCGTCGCCGAGTATTTCCGCGATGAAGAAAACCAGGACGTGCTGCTGTTCGTCGACAACATTTTCCGGTTTACGCAGGCCGGTTCCGAAGTGTCCGCGTTGCTTGGCCGTATGCCTTCGGCTGTAGGTTATCAGCCGAACCTGTCTACGGAGATGGGAGCGCTTCAGGAGCGTATTACCTCGACGAAGAAGGGGTCCATCACGTCGGTACAGGCCATTTATGTGCCGGCCGACGACTTGACCGACCCTGCTCCGGCAACCGCGTTTGCGCACTTGGATGCGACCACGGTCTTGTCACGGCAATTGGCCGAATTGGGTATTTATCCGGCGGTCGATCCCTTGGACTCGACCTCTCGAATTCTCGATCCCCAGGTCATCGGTGAGGAACACTACAAGGTCGCGCGCGGCGTCCAATCCGTGCTGCAGCGCTATAAGGATTTGCAGGATATCATCGCCATTCTCGGTATGGACGAATTGTCCGAAGACGACAAGATGGTGGTGGCCCGCGCGCGCAAGATTCAACGGTTCCTTTCTCAGCCTTTCCACGTCGCTGAAGCATTCACCGGTGCGCCGGGTAAGTACGTGAAGCTCAAGGATACCGTCCGCAGCTTCAAGGACATCCTCGAGGGCAAGTACGACCATCTGCCGGAGCAGGCGTTCTACATGGTCGGCCCGATCGAAGAAGCGGTGGCGAAGGCCGAAAAGATGGGAGTCAAGGTCTAGAAGGCAACTGCTCTTGTGCGAGTGGACCGCGCGCGGTAGGTGCCCGGTCGATGCCTGCCCATCAGGGCATTCCGGACCTTTCGATGCGAGGATAGGAAAAGGAAATGGCGGGAAAGATTCTATTAGAGGTGGTGACACCGGAGCGACTGCTCCTCAGCCAAGAGGTTGAGGAAGTGATCGCGCCTGGCAGCGAAGGCGAATTCGGTGTGCTACCCGGACACTGTCACTTCCTTTCGACTTTACGTATCGGTGAGCTGCGCTATAAGACACAAGAGACCTGGCACTATATGTCGGTGCTCTGGGGATACGCGGAAGTGACGCCGTCGAAGGTCACCGTCATGGCCGAAATTGCCGAAAAGGCTGAGGACATCGACGTCGACCGGGCGCAGCAGGCAGTCGAGAAAGCTGAACAGCGTCTTCAGGCCGGTGGTCTGCCTTCAGAGGTCAAGGAAGCACAGATCAGTTTGGAGAAGGCACGGCTCCGTAAGAAGATTGCCGAACGTGCGCGCAAAGCCGGCCACGCCTAGCCGGATCCTCAGCCTGTTCCTTGACCTCAATCGGTGGCTCCGTCTGCCATGCCCACCTCCAAGCCGCTCAGGCTTCCCTTTTCCGATTTAAGACAGCCTCCCCGTGCCTCTATATCAACCCTGGCGGTGCGAACCGTCTTGGCTCTCTCTTGGGTTATTCTGTCGCTCCTCGGCTGCGCAGGCCCCGTCATTCAGGGCAGGATCATCGAGCAGGGCCCTCATGACATTATTCGTCTGGATCGGGAGCAATCTGACTCCCAGTCCGGCGCTCGCTTCGACCATCCGAGTCTCTGGACCCCCGAGGATATGAGTGCCATCCTCGCGCGACTTCTGCTTGAGGATCGTGTGGGGTTCATGGATAGCCCGAAGCCGCCACGGCCAGTCTTTTCCCCCGAAGATATCCGGCGTCTGTCGCCCCTCTTCAGTGCGGCCCTCTCACAGGCTACGCCGTCGGAATGGGTTTCCTTTGTTATCAAGGAGGAGCCGGCCGGCGGACAAATCATGCTCACGTCGGGGGGCCTGTTCCTCACCGGCGGCCGCCTGCACATCGTCCTTGCCAACCATCGAGCGGCCACTTCTGTAGCCTCTGAATCTCTGGCGAAGGTCGAAGCCCATCCCTTCTACGCCCTGCGGGGACCAGGGGGAGCGCTGGGATTTGAATCGACACGCTTCATCCTTGGCCGAGAGTCGAACTGGTCGGCAGGTCATCGAGCCTCTGCGAGCGAATTGATCCTCGACCATCGGGGGTTTCTCGCGCTGCTTCGTCAGCCGGGAATGCTCCCAAGGGATCCGCTAAGCCACGTATCATCAGGAGAAAAGACCGAGACCGGAGGCGAGGGTTCGGCGCGGGATACCGCCGCAAGCGCTTCGGGCCAAGAGGCAGGCATTGCCGAACTCAGGCAGGAACTTCAGCAATTGAGGCAACGCGTGGTTGAGCAGGACAGAGAGATTCAGCGACTAAAGGGGCTGGTGCCCAGCAGTCCATCTGGGATAAAGCCCTGACGGGGGACGGGTAAGGCGTCTTCCCGGCGGGGGCGCCTATCTGTGCGCTACAACGAGAATCCTGAGATATGTTGGTCGAGATGACCTCGCTGAAACAGGAAATACGGGAATCGGCCGAAGGTCAGATGACAGCCGACCAGGTAGCGATCATGAGTCGTCCAGAGCGGCAGCTTTTTCGCCCAACGAATTTCAAATAGGGTGACCGCATGCCGGCGGGTCAATGCGGGATTGTGAAGCTCCAGCAGCTGGCGAATCTGCGGCTTCTGGTCTAACAGTAGCAAGATCCCTTCTGCGCTGACATTGAGCGAGAACGCCTGACCGTGGGACACCGCAGTGTCTGCCCCCTGGCGGTCGATCAATTCGTAGGCACAAGGCCCCCGCACGGCAAATCGCTCATCGATCCGACGCTCATCGGTTTCCGAAGGCATGGACCGATCGTCCGAGGCATGGCCAAAGGAGGGAGCTTCAGGGAAGGAGTGTGCCATGATGTGCCCCTTGAGCTGACTGAGGATTCTGTGGATAAAATCGGCGGACATGATTTCGCTCCATGGAGATCGATTTGTGTCATGCGAGAGGCACTAAGAAAAAGCAATTCGGATGCCTGTAGGATTTCGGAGCGGTCTCTCTCTAAGAGTTTGATTTTTAGTGTGGGAGATTTTATCGATTCGCATCGACTCGCGCAGTTGTGCAGAGCTGTTGTGTGAAATAGGCAGCACATATCACATAAATGGACAACGGGGTTCGCTGCATGATTTCAGTGATGGAGGGAAGTCAGAAATTGTGCACATGTTGATGACTTGTGGACGAACTGTGTGTGTGATGTGTATGTCTGTCGTGCGGAGCACGACAGAGTGTTTTGGGCCGCACCATGTGGCAGCCGAGTGTCGGTAGTACCACAATATCTGGTCCGTAATATTTCGAATATGACGGGAACTACGCCGGAAGAACTCATTGTAACGGGAGGAGAGAACTCGAAGCGGCTGGACGTGTTCTTGGCGAACCGAGATGCGACGTTTTCTCGGACCGCCCTCCAACGCTTGATTGAGGACGGGCACGTTCTCATCAATGGGCTGCAGGTGAAGCCCAGTTACAAAATCCGACCGGGGGACCGCATTACCCTCGATGTGCCGAGACCACAACCGTTGGACCTGCGACCGGAGGCTATCGACTTTGAGCCGCTCTACGAGGACGCGGACCTGTTGGTCCTGAACAAACCGGCCGGTTTGGTGGTGCATCCGGCGCCGGGCAACTGGACCGGGACCCTAGTCAACGCGCTGCTCCACCACTTTTCGCAATCAGGTGAAACGGCCTCGAGCGTGGGAGGAAAGGAACGACCGGGCCTCGTGCATCGATTGGATAAGGAAACGTCCGGCATCATGGTGATTGCCAAGACGGACCAGGCTCATCGTGCACTGGCCGTTCAATTCAAGCAGCACACGATTGCCCGCGTGTATGAAGCGTTGGTGTGGGGAGTACCGAAGCAAGGACAGGGCCTTATCGACCTCGCCATCGGACGGGATTCAAAAGAACGAAAGAAGTTTTCGGCACGGACGGCCAAGCCGAAGGCCTCGGTGACGGAGTATCATATCGAGCGGCGCTATGGAAAGGCGGCGGCTCATGTTCGTCTGTTACCAAGAACGGGGCGTACGCACCAGTTGCGGGTCCACCTGACGTCCTTGGGGCATCCGATCCTCGGAGACCGGACCTACGGTGGACAAAAGGTTATGGCCATTGGAGACGGGACGGTGCCGCGAGTCATGCTCCACGCGAGGACCCTGGGTTTCGTGCATCCGACGACGGGCGAACCCCACCGATTTGACGTGCCGTGTCCGGAGGATATGCAACGGGTGCAGCGAGAGTTGGAGCGCCTCACCGAATTGGGCCAGACGAAACGGTCTGTGAGCGGCAAGGCCTCTGGAGCGGAACGGTTCACTGAAGGCGGAAAAGGATAGATCATGGAGACAAGCGCGGTTCTGGATGCATTGGGCGGGCTGATTTCGGCACTCAAGCAGTATGCGGCCAAGTTGCCGCCCGTCGTCCACCTGGCGGCCGTCCCCACCGGCATTAAGCCCAAGCCCGAGGCTGTGGAAGTCTTCGAGCAGACGTTGTCGAGATTCCGGGAACTGAGCGGGCGGACGGTCTTCAAGAAGCTGCAAGACCTGTTGATCGAATCGCTGGAAGCGTTCGAAGTCGGCAATCTCCTGGGGTCGGTTCAGCCCTTGCTTGCCGTGCTCGACCAGGTCGATCGAATGCAGCGGGATAAGGAAATCAAGGTCACTGCGGTCGATGAAATGCGAATTGGAGAATACCGCACCGCTTTGCACAAGATCCTGCCCGGTAGCCAGCCCGAGCTAGAGGGCGCAGGGCGGGGCATGTAGGCCAGAGCCGTGACTGCCGAATGACGGCGGCTCATCAGTCAGCCACAGTACCGATCCGCGTCAATGTCCCATCTTCGGTCCCGCGGCATTGGCGCCGCGAGAAACCAGACGGAATCGAACGGTCGAGCCGCAGTGAGGACACTTGGCTCGGACGGTCTCTTCATCGATGAAATCGTAATGCTCTTCCTTAAGCCACATCAATTGAAAGCATTTTGGACAGCTTCGGACTTGCGTTCCCATTACCTTCCCCTTACACTACGGTTGGCCACGGACCCTCACGGAGGGGTTAATTTAGTATAAGATGGCTCCTGCTCTCAAGACCGCTCATCGCCCCATTGCCTTTTCCGATCGGACCGATTTTGACATCGCCCAACTGATCCAACTCTATCGCCAGGCTCCCTGGGCCAAGGACCGCGCGGCCGAGCAGGCACGGGAGATGCTCGAGAAGACTGATGTGGTCATTTCTGCCTGGGACGGGGACCGGCTCGTGGGATTTGGGCGCGTCCTGACCGACTACGTCTACCGGGCCTCAATCTGGGACGTGATCGTCGACAAGAATTACCAGGGACGCAAGATCGGGACGGAGATCGTTCAACGTATCCTCAACCATCCGCAACTCGAGAAGGTCGAATTGTTCTGGCTCTGCACGAGGATGCCGGGCTTCTATCAGCGCTTGGGTTTCAGTGCCAAGGAACAGACCGGCATGGTCTGGTCACGGAAACAATCGGGCCGCACCGAATAATTCGCCCGTCCTGCCCACTCCCCCGAGCGTTCTCAACTTCTTCACATCACCGCGTCCGCATTCCGTGCTGTCGAGTGCGGAAGAGGAAGGAATCTAGCCCTGTTGGATCCGGTGGAGGCGTTTGGAGGAAAAGAGAATCGACAGGAAGAAAAGCGTCGTCGCCAGCAACACGATCGAAGGGCCGGAGGGCAGATCGAACGCGTAGGAACACAACACGCCGCCGACGGCGCAGGCGATTCCGATCAAGACGGAGTAGATGGTCATCTGCGTGAGGCTGTGGGTGAGCTGGTAGGCCGTGGAGGCCGGGATCAATATCATGGCGAACACCAGGATGGCGCCTACTGTCTTGAGCGAGATCACCACCGTCAGCGCAACAAGCGAGAGCAGCAGGTAGAAAATCTGTCTGGCCGGGATACCCGAGGCTGCGGCCATTTCCTGGTCGAAGGCGATGAAGTAGAGTTCCTTCGAAAACAGCACGATCACGCCCAAGACTACGACGCTCAACCCGCCGATCACGAGCAGTTCTTCCGGCGTCACCGACAGCACGCTTCCGAACAGGTAGCCGTACACCTCGGGGTTGTAAGTCTTCATCAATCCGAGAAATAGAATTCCAAGGGCCATGGTTGCGGTGTAGAGGATGCCGACGGAAACGTCGAGTTTCATGCGGCCTTTTTCTTCGACCCACCCGGAAATCCAGACGGTGGCGAGACCGAACACGATGGCGAGGCTGATGGGCGGCACCTCCAGCAAATACGCGAGCGTCACGCCGGCAAATGCGGCATGGGCAGTTCCGGCTCCGACGAAGGCCAGTCCGCGCAGCACGACAAACACCCCGATCAGCGAGCAGGCGGAACCTACCAATGCCGCAGCGAGCAGCGACCGTTGCATGAAATCGTAACTCAACAGCTCGATCATGTGTTAGCGTGCAGGAAAGATCATGTGGTGACGGTTCATGCGATGCGGCTTGCTTCAATGATGGTGGTGATAGTCCTCGACGAGGATAAAATCTTTATCCGTGATGACCAGTTCTTTGCCGTATACCTGGCTCAAAATCTCCGGCTTCAGCACGTCTTGCGGAGGGCCGGCGGCGAACAGTCTGGTTTTCAGCAGCACCAGCCGATCCACGCGTGAGCGGATCATGTTGATGTCGTGGGTGATCATCAGAATCGTGAGCTTCAGGGTCCTATGGAGCGTTTGAATCAAATCAACGACGCCATGCTGCGCGGTGAGATCGAGGCCGGTCGTCGGCTCGTCGAGGAGCAGGATGCGCGGTTGCTGCGCCAGCGCCCGGGCGATAAAGACTCGTTGCTGTTGACCTCCGGACAAGGCCCCCAGCGCCGAATCGCGATGGTGGTCCATGCCGACGTGAGCCAGTGCTTCCAATGCGATGGCACGATCCTGCGAAGACGGACGGCGGAAGAGTCCCAGCGCACCGTAACGGCCCATCATGACCGCTTCCAGTACCGTGACAGGAAAGTTGCGGTCGAGCATGCCTTTTTGCGGGAGATACCCGATAAGCGCGCGGTGGTGGCAACGCAACTCCTCACAGGCGCAGTCCAGAACGCGAAGGGAGCCGCTTAACGGCGCCATCAGACCCAACACTGCGCGGCACAGGGTCGTCTTGCCCGACCCGTTGGGGCCGATGACGCCGACGAATTCCGACTCGGGGATCGTCAGCGTGAGGTCCTCGAGAGCGACCACCCCCGGAAAGCCGAAGGTGGCATGGTCGAACCGGATAATGGGATGGGTCATAGGCGCCGGCGTCCGTTGCGGTTCGCCGGAGTAGGTTGGTGTCTGGACTTTCGAATCACACTCATGTCCGTTCAAGAGCTTCGGCTAATTGGACCACATTATAGCGAAGCATGTCGAGATACGTCTCGGTCCCTGGTAGCCCTCCAGGAAGGGTGGTGAGAATCACGACGCGGGCGCCTGTTTCCCGCGCCAGGAGTTGGGGAACCTTCTGGTTCAGCTGGGATTCCGACACCACCACCGTCACATGGTCGCGCTTCATCGTCGCGATCAATGAGGAAAGGTGGCGCGGGGATGGTTCTCCCCCCGGTTGGATCAGGATCGTGCCGGCCACCTGGATGTCGTATCGCTTGGCGAAATACGGCCAGGCTGGGTGGTGGACGATGATCCGGCGGTGCGGGACGCGGCGCATGCGCTCCATCGTTTCCTGCTGCACCTGCTTCAAGTCCCGAAGATAACTGTCGGTGCGGGTGCGATACTCCGATGAATGGTCGGGATCAGCCGCGATCAACGCTTCGGCGATGGACCGCACCATGGCGGTGGCGGATTCAGGGTCCAGCCACATGTGAGGATTCCCGGAGCCCCCGTGGCCGTGGTGCCCGTCCTCATGGGCGTCCTGGTGATCGGGAATCAGCTCGATGCCTCGAGACGTGGTGACGACTTTCAGCCCGGCGTTTCCGGCGTTCTTGACGAGCGACGCGACCCATACCTCAAGCCCTGCGCCCACCTCAAATAAGAGCCTGGCCTTTCGGACTGCGACGAGGTCGCTTGGTTTGGGTGCGTAGGTGTGTTCGTTCTCATAGCCCGTCATCAACGACAAGACCTGCACGTTCGGGCCCCCGACCTGTTGGACCCAGTCCTTCAAGACGGGGAGTGTGACGACGACGTTGAGAGGAGTCGAAGCTGAAGCCGGTTGCGGTGGGAATGCCTGAATCAAAACCATGGTGCAGGCGGCCCACAATATGTAGGAAAAGAGCCCGGTACGAAACATCGCGGGACCGTACCATTCAACTTTTGACAATGTCAACGAGGACACGGATGCGCAACGTCGGTGTGAGACGAAGGCATCTGCGCTTGACCCTCTGTCACGATTCGATTAGCGTAGCGCACGCGAGGTGTCTGGACGATGCTTCTGTGTGGAGACCTGTCATGAAGATCGTTGGGCTCATGTCCGGTACGTCGGCTGACGGGATCGATGCCGCGCTGGTACGAATAACGGGTGGACCGGATCGGCCCCGCGTCCGCCCGCTCGGGTTTGTGTCCATCCCCTATGCTCGTGGACTGCAACAGAGAATCCTCTCCCTCTCGGCCAAGGGCCAGGTGGCGGAGATCTGCCATATGAACGCCTTGCTGGGGGAGCTTTTTGCAAAAGCGGCGCTTCGAGTCATCGCGAAATCCGGCTACAAACCGTCCGAGATCGATCTGATCGGCTCGCACGGTCAGACCATTCACCATTTGCCGAAAGGCATTCGCGAGCCCGGCGTCGGTCTGGTGCGATCGACCCTGCAAATCGCGGAGGCCACGGTGATCGCGGAGCGGACGGGAATCCCCACGATGGCGAATTTCCGCGCGCGGGACCTGGCGGTCGGTGGGGAAGGCGCTCCTCTGGTGCCCTATGCCCACGCGGTGCTCTTCGGTCATCGGAACAAGGGGCGCCTTGTGGTCAATATCGGGGGGATCAGCAATGTGACGTACATTCCGCCAGGTGCCGATGTGGACGGAATCTCTGCGTTCGACACGGGACCTGGAAATATGGTGATGGACGCGTTGGTTCAGGAAGCGAGCCGAGGCACGCAGTCCTACGACGCCGGGGGCCGTCGTGCTCGGCGGGGCACAGTCGATCGGCGGCTGCTTGCGGAACTCATGACTCATCCGTACCTAGGGCGGCGTCCGCCTAAGTCGACGGGACGAGAAGACTTCGGCGCCAGTTTTGTCCGAGGATTTGAGAGGCGCGCGTGGAAGATCGGGCTCTCGATGGATGATCAGTTGGCCACATGCGCCGCATGGACGGCGGAGGCGATCGGAACGGCACGCCGATGGATCAAGGGGCCGATCGATGAAGTCATCGTCGGGGGCGGGGGGGTCCACAATCGTGCGGTAATGAGCGATCTGGCGCGAGTCTTTGAGGGGATTCCCGTGAAGAGTTTCGACGACCTCGGCTGGGACAGCAAGGCATTTGAGGCCACGGCCTTCGCGCTCCTGGCCCATCAAACGGCTCATGGGCGTTGCACCAGTGTAATGCAGGTCACCGGCGCGCGTTCGCCGGTCTTGCTCGGGATGTTGGCTCCCGGCGCAACCAGGCGGCGTCGTCCCTGGATTCACGGCTAGGAGACGGACTGAGCATGGATTCCATCATTCCCCTGATCGGTGCCGGAACGGCGGTGTTTTTGGCGGCGTTGGCGTGGGAGAGTTTCGGTCGACGGCCGGCTGCGACCACGGCGGTGTCCCCGCTCCCCGCTGGAGTGACGTTCGCAGCGAAACCGATTCTCACCGACCGTGAAGTACAGCTCTACAATATGCTGCGGCTTGCAGTCGAGGACCGGTACCTGCTGTTTACGCAGATTCCGCTTTGGTGCCTCTTGGACCTGAAGTTGCCGCCCGGCACTCCGAGGAATGATCTGCTGCGCGAGCTGGCGCTGACACGCGCGACCTTCGTGTTGGTGCATCCCGGCAATCGCTTGGTTGAGAAGGTGGTTCAGGTGGAGCGGGAGAGCCATGAGGAGCAGCCGGAAGGGGCACGAGATGCGATCTTCCGATCAGCCTTGCAGGCCGCGGGAGTGCAACTCGTGCGACTTCGCGAGGGCGATGCCTATACGGTACCCGGACTAGTCACTGCGCTCGACCTTGCCGACCCGGAGTAGTTGCGGGGCTTTTTACTCCGGCGCACCCGCGTCACCCTTGGCTGACGCTGCGTCGAGGGCTTTGCGAGCGACCTCAGCTTCCGCGCTGTCCGGATACTGATCCGCCACGCGCTCGAACATAAGGCTGGCCTTCTCGCGGTTACCCTGTCTGGCGTAAATCTGTCCGATCTTCAGTGTCGAGGCTGCGTGCTTCTGGCTCAGCGGATAGTAGGAAATGACGTTGTAGAAGGATCCCAAGGCGTCTTTGTATCGCCCGGTGCGGTACTGGCATTCGCCGATCCAATATTGCGCGTTGGCGGCCAGCGCCGATTGCCCGTGGATTTCAAGGAACAGCTTGAATCCCTCCAAGGCCGCGTCATAGTCCTTATGGCGAAATTCTTCCATGACGCGATCGTACAGGCGGCGAGATGAGTCCGCGACCTGGGTTTGGGCGGCGAATCCCATGGAAACCGGAGCGAGACTCCCGAGGATCAGGAGCGATAGGAATGCCTGGGTTAGAAGGCGATTGCGGGACGTTGATCTTAGCCAGTTCATGGAGCCACCCCTTTGACGTTGTTCGTGCAGGTACTCTCGCAAGGGCAATACCAGGCGGCATATGGAAGAATCGCACCAGAGTGGGAGATAGCATTCAAATTGGCGACCTATTCTGCAGTTAGCGATTCGTACGGGATCTAGGCCGGGCGAGCAGCGTCGAGTGGACAGAGGCGCAAATCAGACAGGTTTGTACGAAAAGTGTTCCTGCCGTGGTGAGCCTGAGGTTAGCTTGACAAAATCGCGTTGTTCAATTGATGGTTGTTGTCGCTCTTCGGCGCGAAACCCTGACTGCTGACTTTCCCAGGGGACAAGCCGCATGGAACGTTCGCCGGACCACCCTTCATTCCGTGCCATGAGAGAGCCGCTTCTCGAGCCACCGTCCAATCCAAAAGGCGGGCGCACTCTGGTGGTCGACGCGAAGGATCCGCACGCCTATCTCCTGCCGAGCGAGGCGCTGAAGGACGCAACGGAGGCTGACCAGGTGTTCGTGCGTCCCGGTGTCTATGAGGACAAGGTGTTCGTGGCTGATCAGCCGGTACGGTTGATCGGAGCCGGGCGTGACCATGTGCAGGTCTTCTGCCGCCGGAGCGGACCGTTGTATCTCCAGCGGGTGCCTTCGGGACTCATCAGCGGCATCACGTTTCGGTATGTGGGCAGCGACCAACATTCGGCAATGAATCTTCTGGATTCGCAATGCATCGTGACGGAATGCCGGGCGATGGAGGGGCTGCTCTCAGGAGTGGTGATCTATGGACCCGAGGCACGCGGGACCTTCATCGATAATGAGGTGTGCTACAACCGGGAATCCGGGATCTTTGTCTTTGCCGGCGCACAGCCGCGCGTTGCGCAGAATGCGTGTTTCGGCAACCACCACTTCGGCATGGCGGTCCGCGATCCGGGGAGTCACCCCGAGTTCGTTCGCAACCACTGTCTCGACAATATGCTGAGTGGCATGTTGCTGTTCCATCATGCGGAAGCGCTGCTACTGAACAACGTCTGCCGGAACAATCAACATTGGGGCATAGTGATGACCCCGGAGTGCCGTCCCACCCCGCCAAGAGAAGATCTCGCCGGTGCGAACGAATTGACCCCGAATCCTCGTGGCCCGATCATTGTGACCGAGCAGCCTCTGGTCGACATCGGGCGCTAGCAGGGTGTTGCAGAAGTCCGCCAGCAGCGTTCTCGCATCGCTCAGAGGCTCAACGTACGGGCAGAATACGATTTCTTCGCTCGCCGCGGCCTTGCGACGGCCTTTTTGACCACCCTGCGAGCGTTTCTGATTGTCTCTGCGATCTCAAGCAGGGTTGAGTTTCGAGCTGTCGAAATTGTTTTTCAACAACCTGCTAAGGCTCATGATGCAGCATGAAACCCTAGGCAGGCCAAAGCGGAGGTCGGTAGGCTGAGAGTGTACGACCCAATCAGGGAAAGGAGGGGATAAGCTAGTGTTGCGCACCCGCGATGCTGTGGAACTGGAAGCCGCTTCCTCCCCGCTGCTTGGCCCCATACATGGCGGCATCCGCGTGCTTGAGCAATCCATCGATGTTCTGGTCGTCCAGCGGGTAGAGCGTAATGCCGATGCTGACTCCGATCGACACGCGATGGGGCCCGAGTTCGAAGGGGGTCGACAAGGAATCGACGATCCGCTTTGCGACCACCGTCACATCCGATTCTCCCGACACACCTTCCAGGATTGCCGTGAACTCATCGCCGCCCATGCGAGCGACCGTGTCGACCTCGCGCACACAAGTCTTCAGGCGTTCCGATACCATCGTGAGCAGCTGATCTCCGACGTCGTGCCCCAGCGTGTCATTGACAGCTTTGAACCGATCGAGGTCCAGCAGGAGGATGGCCAGTGGCTGATCCTTGCGTTTGCTGCGGGCCATAGCATGGATCAGACGGTCTCGGAACAGGGTGCGGTTGACCAAGCCGGTCAGTTGGTCGTATTGAGCCAGATAGGTCAATCGCTCTTGCGCGCGTTTGCGTTCAATGGCGTAAAGAATCGATCGGGCGAGCACATCGCCACCGCCCTGGCCCTTCACTAAGTAGTCCTGCGCCCCACGCTGAACGGCCTGCAAGGCGAGCGGATGATCGTCGTGGCCGCTCAGCACGACGACCGGAACGCCTGGTCCCGTCGCCAACACCTGCGTCACGGTGCCGAGACCATGCGTGTCGGGCAACGACAGGTCGAGGAGGACGACGTCGAAGCGGTCACGTCCCAGCAGCGCCAAACCTTCGGCGAGGACCGGTGCGTGGGTGACCGCAAAGTGGTCGGCCGCCCACTCCTCCAACAAATCTTGGGTCAATTGCGCATCGACGGGATTGTCTTCCACGAGCAGGACTTTGATCGTGGGGCGCGAAGGCTGCGTCATCGTACCTCGGTTCAATTCATTGCATCGAAGGCACAGCAGGGCCTTGGCCAGGAGTATAGCGGAATTGGGGACGCTCACAAAGAAATTGACCTAAATCCTGAAAGGCACGAGGGGAGTCGTCGAATGGGGGAGGGGATGCAGCCCGGGTCGGAGGCTAATTCACAGGCTTTTCCGCAATGTACTCCATATACTTCCAGAGTTGTTTGGCCTCCTCTTCGCTGAGGACGACGGGGGTATTGTTGGCGGCTCCGCTGAAATAGACCTTCACGGTCGTGCTGTCGCCCCACACCTGGCACTCGCAATGGGTCACCGCGTCCAGGTTCAATGCACGATTCCCAACCCTCACGTAATGCACGGGGCGCCTCCTTGAGAAGAATCCGGCCTGCAGGTGTCTCGGTATGATTCTAGCAGCTCGCCCTCAGAGGTAAAGGAATAGTCACGTTCTTCTCCCTGTCTTCTGCGTGCCACTGCCGTCGCTCTGTTTGGGAGTTGCCCTGCCAACCACCTCATGGAACAACGGCCACAAACCGGCAGGGCGACAATCTGCGGCTGTTGATTGTCGAAAAGCGGCTGAGCTCAGAGAGCCCCCACGAAGGTGGGGGAGGATTCGGAATTGCAAGTGCTCGACCTCTCAGGCATTGCGCAATCTTGTTCACCAATGGGCATGGCATGGATTCTGCGCTAAGAGCCCATGCCGAATGCAACCCGAAAGCGCAGCATAAGACCAAGCCAACCAGTTGTGTGGAGGCCTTATGATGACTGTTCGAGCGGGACAAGGATCTCATGAAATCGACCCTATGCGAGAAGTGGAGGGCCACGCGGATCAAGGTCGGACTGACCGCCAACCAGTTGTGTGGGCCGCGCCGTTGGCAATGTTGGGGATGATGGCTCTTGCCGACCCGGCTCAGGCCGGGAACGAGATCTACGAATCCCTTGGGCCCGGCGGGACATTGGAAATGACGAATGTCCCGGTAGACGATCGTTTTGAACCGGCTATGCCAAAGGTCCGCCGATTGCGCGCCCGAGCCTCTGCCGAGGAGGTGGAATTGGCGGTAGAACGCCATGCGTGGCAATTCAAGCTGCATCCCGCACTACTCTTGGCGGTAATTAAGGCCGAATCCGATTTCAATCCGACCGTAATTTCACCGTCGGGAGCCATTGGGTTGATGCAGTTGATTCCGGAGACCGCGATCCGGCACGGCGTGCGGAATCTTTACGACACCGACGACAACATTCGTGGCGGGGCACGGCACCTGCGCTACTTACTCGACCGATTCAACGGGAACGTGCGGTTGGCTGTCGCGGCCTACAATGCGGGGGAGCGGCGGGTGGAACGCTATCATGCGATTCCTCCCTACCGGGAGACCCGCGACTATGTTAGGAAAGTCATGATCTACTACAAGAGTTTCCGGGGGCATTATCAAGCTAATCCCGGCCGTGCTGTCGTGCTGGCGATTCAGCACCAACCGCTTCAGCTGCAATCGCTCGTCATGGCCGATGTATCCCGTCCCAACCGAGGGGCCGTAGGAAAGTAAGGAGAATTCACCCAATCTCCGGGGAGAATGGGAACGGGAGGATTCTGCAAAAGCGTTTGAAGCGACGCTACGACAATCTCGTGCATCGGGTCTGTGCGCAGGGCACGGCATCACGGCGCGGGGCGCTGCCAATGCTAAGGAAAATCTTTTTAGTTGTTGCGATCCTCGGCTCAAATGGAAAGATAAGGTCTACGAGCGACTCATGCCGCCATTCGTCACGGCGGGGGCTTGGCATGCGTGCGTATTTTAGGATGGAATCCTATTAAGCCATGCACAGAATCTGAGACCTCAGTGTTTGGTGTACGAAGGCTCCTGTGCCGTGCATCTTCCGGCGCTGACCGCCATGATTCGCCGACAACTCGACAACAACTATCTGTATCTAAATATCCTCGCATGGTGATCGGCATACCCTCTTATCTCTACGCCGCGGGCGTAAACGTGCAGAGAGAAGCGAGGGGGGAGCCTCGTTCTTTCCTCCGAGCAGGCGCATCTCACCAACGGCGACTTTGATATCGATCGCATGTTGAAACTTCCGCGAGATGCCGTGAAGCAGGCATTGGCCGACGGCTATGCCGGCCTGTGGGCGACGGTGGACTCGAGCCGGGAGTATGGTCCGCAGCAGGACTTTTCAAGACTTCTTGAAAATCAACGACGGCTTGAAGAGGTCTTGCAGGAGCAGCCCGCACTTCGTGCGCTGTGCCAGTATCATGCGGATACGTTGAGGCGCGAGGTGTCAGCACGGCCTGATGACGCACAGTAGATATTTGTCATGAGCGCCCCTCTCAAGAAAATCCTCGCTACGTCCCCGCCGGCTAGCTTAGGATTTTCAGGCCAGCGTCCCGAAAGCTCGACGTGGCGCCTGCGGCACCCGCAGTTAGGCTCCCCGTTTTTCACCCCTTCTGAGTTCCAATTTCCGGAACGCCGCCTTCCCATTCCTGATGTGCCAGCAGCAGTCGATATTTAGACCGTGTAGGAGCTTGGACGGAGCAAGACCATTTTGACGGTGATGTGCGGTACGCCCACCATCATTCGGAGAGTTTGCGTGCTCGCGTGGAGATCTTGGATCGTATTCTCGTGGAAGTGAGCACAGTTTTAGCACAGTCGCCTACTCATGCGACTCCGCGGCCTGGGAGTGAATCGGTTCTAAGTGGTTGAGGAAGAAGGGGAGAAGGTTGGTTGCGGGGGCCGGATTTGAACCGACGACCTTTGGGTTATGAGCCCAACGAGCTACCAGGCTGCTCCACCCCGCGGTCGGATACTAGCAGGCACATGAAACGAGAGTCAAGGAAGCCGATGGCCCATTGAATTCGGCGGAGCGGAATGCTAAAGCCTCCGCATGCGAATCGTTTTCATGGGCACACCTGAGTTCGCCGTTCCGTCCCTTGAGGCGCTGCTTGCCTCACCACATCAGGTGGTCGGCGTCGTCACACAGCCCGACCGTCCCAAGGGGCGCGGGCAGGACGTTGTCGATTCACCCATCAAGCAGATCTGTCTCAGAGAGCACATCCCGTTTCTCCAGCCGACGAAAATGAAAGACCCCGCATTTCTGGAGGCGTTGCGCGCGTGGCAGCCGGACATCATTACGGTGACCGCGTTCGGTCGCATTTTGCCTCCGGCGGTGTTGAACCTTCCGCCCAATGGCTGTGTGAACGTTCATGGATCGTTGCTCCCGAAATACCGGGGAGCCGGTCCGGTTCAATGGGCCATCATTCGCGGCGAGCAGGAAACCGGGATCACAACCATGCTTATGGACGAAGGCATGGATACCGGTGCGATGTTGTTGCAGGAGGCCATCCCTATCGAACCGGATGACACAGCCGGGACATTAGCCCCCAGGCTGGCGAAGATCGGCGGACGGCTATTGGTTGAAACCTTGCGGCAATTGGAAGCCGGCACGTTGATACCGCGGCAGCAGGACCATGCCCAGGCTACAATGGCGCCGATCTTGAAAAAAGAAGACGGCGCGGTGGATTGGACCTTAAGCGCCGTTGACATCGGCAATCGCATTCGAGGACTTTCTCCATGGCCTGGGGCCTATACGGATTGCAACGGCGAGCGATGGAGCCTGTGGCGCGTGGCCGTTCGGTCGGAGGCGGCCGGTGGGCCGCCCGGCACAGTCACGGGTGTGACCAAAGAGGCGGTCGATGTCGCGACCGGTGGGGGAACCATTCGCTTGGTGGAGATTCAGCCGGCGAATAGTCGCCGCATGACGATGGCCCAATACCTGGCAGGCCATCGTCTTGTGCTCGGCACGATCCTCGGCAATGCGCTCAAACCGAAAGGCTAGTCGACCGGCTCGAGCAATGGTGCCCATTCCAGTCCTATCGATCAGATATCAGACGTTCAATTCCCTCCTATGACTGCCGACCAAGCTCCTGGGCGCCCATCCCGACAGAATCCTTCAGGACGGTCATCCGCATTTCGGCTGCTCCTTTCCGCGGAGAAGGGGGGGGAGCTCGTCGACGACGCGTTCGACCGCACGGCAGCGCGAGATCAGCTTGATGCCCGGGAGCGAAGCCTCATGGTGGAACTGGTTCGAGGGGTCTTTCGCCACCGCGGGACATTGGATTGGCGGTTGGGACTGGTCGCAGACCGGCCGATTAGGAAACTGCCGCTCGTTGTGCAAACGGCGTTGCGTCTCGGCGCCTATCAGATTCTCCATCTCGACAAGATCCCCGAATCGGCGGCCGTGAACGAATCGGTCCGTCTTGTGAAGATGCAAGCCAAGCGAGTCGGGAGGGACTGGAGTGGATTTGTGAATGCCGTGTTACGGGCGTTGATCAGGACGCCGGCTGTATCATGGCCGTCAGCCGATCAGGACCCTGTTGCTGCCTGGTCCGTACGCTATTCCTGTCCTGCTTGGGTGGTCGAGCGGTGGATATCGCACGGGGGGCGAGAGCGGGCGGAGGCACTCTGTCGTGCGAGTGTGGAGAGTCCGCCGCTGACGCTCCGAGCCAATACATTGCGCTGCACGAGGCAGGCGCTGCTCGATCGGCTGGCAGAACATCAGATCGACGCGGTTGCCACGGCCGTGAGTCCTGTGGGTGTTCGACTGGCGAGTCCCTGCGCGGTCACGGAGCTGCCGGGCTATGCTGAGGGCTGGTTCTATGTCGAGGATGAAGCGGCTCAACTTGTTCCTCCCTTACTTGACGTGAGACCCGGAGAACGAGTGCTCGATGCCTGCGCCGCGCCGGGAGGGAAGGCAACCCATCTGGCTGCGCTGATGGAAAATCAAGGTACGATAGTCGCGGTCGACCGCGCAGCGCCGCGTCTGGACAAGGTCATGGAAAATTGTCGGCGGTTGGGCGTGTCAGTCGTAAGGCCCGTGGTCGCCGACCTCCGCCAACTCGGAGGCGACCGTCACAAGACAGGCGAGTTCAAGGCACCCTTCGATCGCATTCTTTTGGATGCACCCTGCAGTGGGTTGGGAGTGTTACGTCGGCATCCGGAGGGCAAGTGGTTCAAGAGCGAAGCGACCATCGCTCAACATGCCGTGCTTCAGAGTGAACTCCTGAGCGTGGCCTACCGTCTATTGCGGCCTGGTGGGGCGTTAGTCTATAGTACCTGCTCGGCTGAGCCGGAAGAAACGGAATCGGTCGTCGAGAATTTTTGTCAATTACATCGCGATGTTCAGCCGGAGCCGCTGGTGCCGTATCTACCGGAGGTCGGTGTATCCCTCGTGACCTCTCGGGGGGGCCTCTCCACCATGGTCAACCCGTTTCACATGGATGCCTTCTACGCTGCTCGTTTACGGAGGAGTAGTTAATGTCGGGCCGTCAGACTCTGATCGCGCCGTCTATTCTGTCCGCCGACTTCGTCCGCCTGGCCGAGGAAGTCGGGCGTGTTGAACGAGGTGGTGCCGATTGGTTGCACATCGATGTCATGGATGGACACTTTGTCCCGAACCTGACTGTCGGTCCTCCAATCGTGGAAGCATTGCGCAGGGTGACGACGCTGCCGTTGGACGTGCACCTGATGATGACGAATCCTGATGAGTACATCGAAGCATTCGCGCAGGCAGGAGCCAACTATCTGACCGTGCATGTCGAAGCGTGCACGCACCTTCATCGCACGCTCCAATCGATCAAAGAACGGAACGTGAAGGCCGGCGTGAGCCTCAATCCGGCCACTCCGGTCGCGTCGCTATCGGAAATCATCAGGGATGCGGATCTGGTGCTTGTGATGTCGGTGAATCCCGGGTTCGGCGGGCAGAAATTCATTCCCTCGGTATTGGACAAGATCCGACGAGTGCGTGAACTCATCGATCGGACCCAGAGCCGGACCTTGCTTGAAGTCGACGGCGGCGTCAAACCGGAGAATGCCGCTGAAGTCATTTCCGCCGGGGCGGATGTCATAGTCTCCGGCTCGGCAGTATTTTGCAGCCCCGATTATGCCGCCGCGATCGCCGCCCTTCGTTCCGGGAGGGAGACGGCAGCGCCAACTTCTTCCACGATAGGTGCCCGCCGATAGACGAGCCTGACGACAGCCCTGTGGTGCATGGATAATTTTCATCCTCTCGAAAGCAAAGTCCTTCTCTCTCTGGTCTCATCCGCCGGATCCGCTCCGACGCTGGATCAGCTTGCCGAATCGACCGGACTGGAGCCGTCTCAGCTCAGCATGGCCATCGAATGGTTGCTGGCTAAGTCTCTGATCGTCGTCCAGAAGGAGACGGTGACGCCGATCGCCTCGTTGACGAAGGTCGGGGAGGTATACTTCGACCAGCACTCGCCGATCGAACGGGTATTGTCCGCCGCCCGCGAAGCAGGTCAAACGGGCAGGCGCCTCACGATTCAGGACATTCAGGGCCAAGCCGGTCTCGAACCTTCCGAAGTCAGCAAGGCCGTCGGCACCCTGAAGAAGGAAGGCGCCATCCTTATTGTCCAGGGAGGCTGTATCGAAGGCACCGGACGGCCGAGTCCGACCGCCGAAACCATGCGGAGCCTTTTGCAGGAATTGCGCGGCGGCGCGCGCGAGTTGCAGAGTTTTGCGGAACCGATGCGGCAGGTGCTGCAGCAGTATTCGGTGAAGCGCGGCAATGCGCATGAGCCCTTCCGAATCGACGAACGTGTCACGCGCATGTTCGCGTTGACGGCGATGGGTCAGGAGGCCGCACAGCGGTTGGCGCGTGAGGGTGTGGCGGAAGAGGTCTCTCGGCTGACGCCGGAGCTATTGAAGGAGGGGGCCTGGCGGAGTAAGCGGTTCCGGAAGTATACCATCAGCCTCCGGGCTCCTCGGATCGCATCGGGGAAGCGGCATGCGTATCGTGAGTTCTTGGACCTGGTCAAGGGCAAGCTGGTCAGTATGGGTTTTCAGGAAATGCGTGGATTGTTGGTGGAGACGGAATTCTGGAACATGGACGCCCTGTTCATGCCGCAGTTCCACCCGGCCCGTGACATTCACGATGTGTATTTCGTGAAGTCGCCGACGCATGCCCGGTCGATTGCCGAGCCGTTTGCGACTCGCGTAACCGAAGCCCACGAACGGGGAACCGGCACAGGTTCCACCGGCTGGGGGTACGAGTTCAATATCGCGCGCGCCAAACGATTAGTCTTGAGGAGTCAGGGCACCGCCGTGTCCGCACACACGTTGGCCGGAAAGCCCTCCGTGCCTGGAAAGTATTTCTCGATAGCGCGGTGTTTTCGGTACGACCAGGTGGACGCCACCCATGCCACCGACTTCTTCCAAGTCGAAGGGATCGTGCTGGGGAACGGCATCAACTTCCGCACGCTCCTGGGACTGCTCAACTTGTTCGCCCGGGAAGTCGCCCACGCCAAGGAAGTCAAATTTCTTCCGGCCTATTTCCCGTTTACGGAACCGTCGGTGGAGATGCATGTTCGGCATCCTCGTCTCGGATGGATGGAGCTGGGCGGGGCCGGGCTGTTCCGCCCGGAGGTGACTCTTCCTCTCGGCGTTTCGGTTCCGGTGATTGCGTGGGGGCTGGGACTCGATCGAATGGCGATGGTGGCCCTCGGCATCCACGATATTCGCGACCTGTTCTCGGCGGACTTGGATTTCATTCGCAGCATGAGAGGGAATTTCTAGCGGGATCGCCCTTCGTGATGCGTGAAGTGTATCTCGCGCAGACACACCTCCATTGCGCGCCAGTGACGTGCAGTATAGATTGCGAACGACGAACCACGCTTCACGAACGACCATAGGACCGAGTGATCGATGCCCACTATCTCCGTACAGCGTGAAGACCTCGAAGCCTTGATCGCCGGTCCCGGCGGGAAGGCTACACGCCTCGCCTTGGAAGAGCTCGAACAATCGTTGATGCTGGTGAAGGGCGAGCTCAAGGGGCAGAACCCGGAGACCGGTGAGTTACGGATCGAGCTTCAGGACAGCAATCGGCCTGATCTCTGGTGTTGCGAGGGGATCGCGCGGCAGATCCGGATCAAACAAGAGGGCAAACCGATTGCCTATCCATTCTTCAAGAAGGGTAAATCCGCAGCCGGTCGGCTGACTGTGGCTCCCGGTCTGGAAAAGGTTCGCCCGTTTGTGGCTGCCTGCACGGCGGTCGGCTATCAGGTGACCCAAGAAGGTCTCACACAGCTGATCCAGACACAGGAAAAGTTGGCAGACATTTTTGGCCGCAAACGGCGGTCGGTTTCAATCGGGCTCTATCGTCTGCCCAAAATCGTCTTTCCCGTCAGCTACGATCTTGTGAAACCCGACGATGTCCGGTTCACCCCGCTCGGCATGGATACGGTCATGACCCTTCGGGAAATTCTCATGGTCCATCCAAAGGGGGTCGAGTATGGACCCATCCTGGCTGGGCAAGACCGACTTCCGGTGCTCCGGGATGCGAAAGGCCAGGTGCTGTCCTTTCCCCCGATCATCAACAGCCGTGAGATCGGCGAAGTGCAGGTGGGAGATACCGATCTCTTCGTTGAAGTGACCGGGACCGATCCCTACATGGTCGCGCTGACGTTGAACATCTTCGCCGCCAATTTGGCGGACCGCGGCGCCGCCATCGCTCCGATCGACATTCGCTATCCCCACAAAACTGCGCTCGGTACCAAGGTGACGACGCCGATCGATTTCGGTTCTCCTCGGACGATTCCGTTGCCCGCGATCGAGTCAGCCTTGGGCGAGTCCTTAGGGAGCAAAGAGGTGGCTGCGGCCCTCCGATCCTATGGCTACCAAGTGAAACCGTCAGGAAAATCCCTCTCGGTGCAGCTGCCCCCGTACCGCAATGATCTGATGCACACCGTGGATGTGGTCGAGGATGTGGCCATTAGCCAGGGCTACCACCGATTCGCGCCGGTGATGCCTTCGGAATTCACCGTCGGGGGGCTATCGCGTCACGAGCAACTGGCTGATCGCGTTCGAGACCTCATGGTCGGAATGGAGTTCCAGGAAGTCATCTCCAACATCATGGGATCGCATCAGGATTTTTGCACGAAAATGCGTATCGACGGCACTCCCTGGGCCAAAGTGGTCGAGGTCGCCAACGTCATGTCGCTGAGCTACTCCTGTCTACGGCAATGGGTCGTCCCGTCGCTCTTACAGGTGGAAGCCAACTCGAGCCGGGCCTTCTATCCGCATCGTATGTTCGAGGTGGGGGAAGTGGCGGTGCCTGACGAGCAGAGTGATGTCGGATCTCGTACGCTGACCGTGTTGGGTGCGGTGATCGCCCATGCGGGGGCGCACTTCTCGGAAATTCATTCTTGCCTGGATCTGCTGTGTTACTACTTGAATCGACCGTTCAAGCTCGAGCCATTGGCCCATCCGTCATTTCTGGACGGGCGCGCGGGGCAAATCATTTCTGACGGACGGCAGATCGGTTTTCTTGGCGAGCTGCACCCAGAAGTGCTGGAGCACTGGCAGATCGGAGTTCCTGCCGTGGCCCTCGAACTCGTTGTCGATCGGTTGCTGGAAGAGTCGTGACGGGGACGTCCTCGCGCTGGAGAACGGTCCCCGTTCCGATGAGTGATGGCGAGGTGGTTATCCTGCCTCGGCGCGATGGGCTTACTTCGCGGTCGCGAGCTGCTGCTTGGCGAGACCGACCAGTTTCTCGAATCCGGCCATATCCTTGATGGCCATATCCGACAGCACCTTCCGGTCCAGCAAGATATTCGCCTTCTTCAACGCATTCATGAAACGGTTGTAGGCCATGCCGTGCAAACGCGTCGCTGCGCTGATTCGCGCGATCCAGAGCTGGCGAAAATCCCGTTTTCTGCTCTTCCGTCCGACGTAGGCATAGGCCTGTCCCTTGTCGACGGATTCGGTTGCGGTTCTGAATAGCCGGCTTTTTGCGCCGTACTGGCCTTTCGCCAGTTTAAGCCGCTTCTTCCGCCGCTGCCGAGTCTTTGATCCACCTTTTGCGCGAGGCATACGTCACTACTCCTTTCGAGCCCGTTCTCCGATCGACGCGGTCGATCGAACCCCCATTTGACTAGGGGAGAATGCGGTTGACTGCGAGGGTAAACGTCGGCGACACCGGCGCGGAACCCTTCAACCGCCGCTTCCGATCGCGTCCCTTTCCCGTGAGCAAATGCCGGCGACCGGCTTTTTTCCTGACCAGTTTGCCCGTTCCGGTCCGTTTGAATCGCTTCTTGGCTCCGCTGTGCGTCTTCAGTTTCATAGTAGTCTCTTCAGTCCTTCCTATATGCTGGTGTCGTGCGCTACTTCGGAGCCAGAATCATGATGAGGCTCCGACCTTCCATGCGAGGGGCGAATTCCACGGTGCCCGCTTCTCCGCACTGTTCAATCACCGAGGTCATGACGGTACGGCCCATTTCCTGATTGGCCATCTCGCGACCACGATAGGTCAAGGTAACTTTGGTCTTGTTGCCGTCGGCCAGGAAACCCTTGATCTGTCGAATCTTGATCTCTAGATCGTGTTTGTCGGTCCGGGGCCTCAGCTTGATCTCCTTGACTTGCGTCGATTTTTGATGCCGGCGGCTCTGGTGATCCTTTTTGCTGAGCTCGTATTTGTACTTCCCATAGTCCATGATACGGCACACCGGGGGCTGGGAAGTGGGCGCCACCTCGACGAGGTCGTAGCCTTGCTCTTGCGCTTTGCTCAAGGCCTCGGCGGTGGGCAAAATTCCCAGTTGTTCGCCTTCGGGACCGATCACGCGAACTTCACGGATTCTGATTTCCCGGTTGACGCGTAATTTAGGGACGATAGGTCACCTCTTTCGTGAGTAGGTTACGATGCCCGTCGCATGGTCGTGTGATCGGCGCGCAGCAACTCGGCGACACGCTCCACCGGCATGCTGCCGTGGTTGGCACCGCTTCGACCGCGGACCGACACGGTACCGCTCTGTACTTCTTTGTCCCCGACGACGAGCATGTAAGGGACTTTGCTCTTCTCTGCTTCGCGAATCTTGAAGCCGATCTTTTCGTTGCGAAGATCGGGTTCAACGCGGAAGCCCTGAGCCTTGAGATCGGCCACGATCTTGGCTGCGAACTCGTGCTGCTTGTCTGTGATTGTCAGGACGACGGCCTGCACGGGTGCCAACCAGGTCGGGAACGCTCCGCCGTAGTGTTCAACCAAAATTCCGAAGAACCGTTCGATCGAGCCCATTAAGGCGCGATGGATCATGATCGGTTGGTGGGACTTGCCGTCTTCCCCGATGTAGCTCAATTCAAACCGCTCGGGATTGTTGAAATCGACTTGAATAGTGGAACACTGCCAGGAGCGGCCGAGCGCATCCTTGATCTTGATGTCGATCTTCGGGCCGTAAAACGCGCCGCCGCCCTCGTCGAGGTTGTAGGCAATATTCTGCCCCTTGAGGGCTGCCTCGAGCGAGCTGGTCGCGAGCGTCCACTTTTCATCGGACCCCACCGACTTCTCGGGCCGGGTCGAAAGGAAAATCTCGAACTCGGCAAAACCGAAGGCCTTGAGGACGAAAAATGTGAAATCAAGGACCCGGCTGACTTCCGCCTGAATTTGGTCGGGTCGGCAAAACAAATGTGCATCGTCCTGCGTGAAGCCGCGCACGCGCAGGAGCCCATGTAGCACGCCGGTGCGCTCATAGCGGTAGACCGTGCCGAGTTCGCCGTAGCGAATCGGGAGGTCTCGGTAACTGCGCAGGTGCGACTTGTAGATCATGATGTGGTATGGGCAATTCATCGGTTTGAGCTGGTATTCACTGCCCTCGACCTTCATCGACGTGAACATGTTCTCGCGGTAATAGTCCACGTGCCCGCTGGTCTTCCAGAGGTCGAGCCTAGCCACGTGAGGCGAGTACACCAAATCGTAGCCATCCTTCAGATGCTGCTCGCGCCAGAAGTTCTCGATCAGCAATCGCACGAGCGCGCCCTTTGGGTGCCAGAGGACCAGCCCGGGGCCGATCTCGTCTTGAATGGTGATCAGGTCCAGTTCCTTGCCGACCTTTCGGTGGTCGCGGCGCTTGATTTCCTCCAGCCTGGCGAGGTGGGCATCCAACTCGGTTTGGGTAGGAAAGGAGGTGCCGTAGATCCGCTGGAGCATGGGATTTCGTTCGTCGCCGCGCCAATAGGCTCCGGCGGTCGTGAGCAGCTTGAACGCTCCGATAAAGCCGGTTGCCGGCAGGTGTGGTCCCCGGCACAGGTCGACGAAATCGCCCTGACTGTAGGCCGTAATGGGTTCGTTATCGGGAAGACCCTGGATCAATTCGACTTTGTACTGCTCGCCGCGGGATTGGAAAAATTCAATCGCTTCCTGCTTCGACAATTCGCGGCGGGTGACAGGCAGATTACGTTTGATGATGTCGCGAGCACGGGCCTCTATTTTCTCCAGGTCCTCAGGAGTGAACGGTCGCTCAAATGCGAAGTCATAGAAGAAACTGTCTTCCAGAGCCGGGCCGATGGTCATCTGCGCGGTAGGAAAAACTTCCTTCACCGCCTGCGCCATGATGTGGGTGCTGCTGTGGCGGTAGACCTCTCGACCTTCGCTGGAGGAAAATGTCAGCGGAGCAATCGTCGCATCCTGCAGCAAGGGGCGCGACAAATCTGCGGCCCTTCCGTCAACCGTTGCTGCCAGGACATCTGGCCCGAGGCGAACTCCTGCTTGGGTCAGCGCGTCATGGATCGTGGATCCTGCTGGTACTTGTTTTCGAGTTCCGTCAGGAAGGGTAATCTGAATTGCCTGTGAAGCCACGCAGGTCTGTCCTACCAGAAAATACATTGCCTGTCCGACCGTCGCGGATTGCCGTCGACCGGATCAGGCCTGTTCAGCGAAAAAATGGTAGGCGCGGACGGTCTTGAACCGTCGACCTCTACCGTGTCAAGGTAGCGCTCTCCCCCTGAGCTACGCGCCCATCGCCTGGCGATGCTAATACAGCCTCACTGAAAGTGTCAAGAAAACGAGATCGTAGGGACTCCCCGGTGCCGGTCAGGCAGGGGGGAGCCCCCTGGAGTATTCGAACAGGGTGGGCCGGAGGCGAACTACTTGACCGCGGCCTTCAGTTCCTTCCCTGCTGAGAACTTCGGAATGCGGGCAGCCGGAATCTTCAAGGATTCGCCTGTGCGGGGATTGCGGCCCATCCGCGCCTTCCGTTTTGAAATCGTAAAGGTCCCGAAATTAACCAGCGTGACGCGCTGACCCTTCTTGAGCGAGGTGGTCACGGCTCCGGTAAACGCTTCCAAGGCCGTGGTAGCGGCGACCTTTGTGATTCCAGCGCTGTTGGCCATCTTCGCAATCAACTCTTCCTTGGTCATTGCTCCCTCCTTTGGTAGTTAAACGACCAGCGGATGCGTGGACGAATCCCTCGGGAGAATCCTCGAGGGGTGAAGCGGCACAGGGACGGATATCGAGAGGCACGAATCAACTAATTCGGGCCCGTTTGACCGGAATGTGGAGGTCGAGAATCTTCTTCCGCAGGGTATTGCGATTCAAACCGAGGAGCTCCGCGGCCTGAATCTGATTCCCTTTGGTTTCGCGCAGGGTCATGGCGATCAACGGGCGTTCGACTGCCGCGATCAGCATCGGATGAAGATTGCGGCCCGATCCATTGCGCATACCCTTCACGAAATCCCCGACCTTATGTTCCAGAAAGGATTCCAGACCGGGTGGTTCACCGGCACCGTTGTCAGATGGAGCTTGCTCCATCTTTCGCCCTGCGAGCAGGGTCGCAGTCCGTTTGAGGACGGTTCGAGATCCACAGAGCACCAAGGTTCTGGTCGGGTCGATGTTCGCGAGTATTCTCCCAATTTCCAAGGCGGCGCCAGGTCCTTTGGATTCGACGATGATTGCGTCGAAGGTCCGTTTGCCGGCTTGCTTGGGAACCGAGAATCCTTCGCGAACGATGGTCAGGCCCTGTTCTCCGAAGATGTTCCGGTAGTGGGTCTGGATGCTGCTATCCCCGCTGAACAACAGTACGCTGAATGAAGATGAATGAAGCGACATGAAGGCACCGACGAAGAAGAGGGCGGGATTATTGCGCAGCATTGAGATGATGTCAATCGGGAAAACCGTCGCAAGATCCGGCCTGGGCGGCGCCCCGGGCAGGTCCGTGGAGGGTCTGACACGCATATCCGGCAGCGCTCCTTACTTCAATCTGACCGGTGCAGTGATCGAACGGGCCGGCGTGAGACACAAGAAACTACGTAGTGAGCGACGACTTCAGGATGTCGGAGCTTCGCTTGACAGGCGACCAGAGTGGCCGGTATATATCACTTCTAATTCCTATCGGAATAATCAGAAATGAAAGTCAGTCTTCGAGCGACTTACGGCATCATTGCGGCGGTGGATTTGGCCTTGCACGACGCGAATCAACCGGTCTGCGCAAAGTCTATCGCCCACCGGCAGGGGATTCCCGCAAGGTTTCTCGAGCAGGTGCTGCATGCCATGAAAAAAGCAGGGGTGGTCACGAGTCAGCGAGGCGCACAGGGCGGCTATGTCTTGAGTCGAAAAGCATCTGAGCTCTCGGTAGCGGATATTCTCAGTGCCCTCGATGGGCCGCTCATGGCGGCCAACGGAAGCCAGGTGAAGCGCTCTCGCGGGGCAAAGCGAGACGCTCTGCTGTCGCATCTCTGGGACCGGGTCAAGCAGGCCGAGCTCAGTGTCCTCTCCGACGTGACCGTCGAGGAGTTGGCCGAACGGCAACGGTCACTCGAAGAGCGCCAGTCGTTGATGTATCACATCTGAACCACGATCACCCTCATGTACCAACAGAACGACCCTCAACCAACGAGGTTTTTATCATGACGCCCAACACAGTCGGCCTTCGTCCCGCGATCAAGACGGAGCCGATTCCGGCCCATATCCAGGAAGAGATCGAAACATTTGAGGTGGAGGCCCGGCGGGTACTAGCCGGGGATCTCTCCACGGATATTTTCAAGCCCTTCCGGCTTCAGTATGGCATTTACGGCCAACGCCAGCAGGGCGTGCAGATGTTCCGGATTAAGATCCCGTTCGGTGGTTTGACCGCGAACCAGGTGCGTCGCGTGGCCGAACTGGCCGATCAGTATGCCACGGGAGTTGGGCACGTCACGACCCGACAGGATATTCAGTTGCACTTCGTGGAGTTAAAAAGTGTGCCGACCATGATGCGCCTACTGGCGGAAGTCGGTCTGACGACACGCGAGGCCTGCGCCAATACCGTCCGTAACGTGACGGCCTGTCACTTGGCCGGGGTGTGCCAGGGGGAAGTGTTCGACGTCACCCCTTACGCCAAGACGGTCGCGTATCACCTCTTGCGCAATCCGCTGAACCAGAGCATGCCGCGGAAGTTCAAGATCGCCTTTTCCGGTTGCCGTCAGGACTGCGCGTTGACCCCTATCCACGACATCGGCCTGTTGGCGGCGAAGCGTGCCGACGGGACGATTGGATTCCGCATGGTCGCCGGGGGAGGACTCGGGTCGTTGCCCCGCATGGCGCAGGTGTTACGCGAATTCACTCCGATGGAGGAGCTGATTCCGAGTATCGAAGCGGTCATCAAAGTTTTTGACACCCTCGGAAACCGTAAGAACCGGAATAAGGCTCGAATGAAGTTCGTAATCGAAAAACTCGGCTTTGAAGAATTCAAGCGACGCTGGGAGGCGACCTACGCAGCCATGGGCTATGCGGTCCCGACGCATGAGCCGATTAAATTGTTGACCTACGCAGACACCCCTCCGCTCGTGATGCCGACCAAAGTTGGGGCGACCACGAACGGGAGTGGCAATGGCCATATGGCGCAGGGAAATGGAAACGGAAACGGTTCCCACTCGTTAAACGGCGCTGTTTCCGCGTTCCAAGCGTGGAAGCGGACCAATGTGGTGGCGCAGCGGCAGTCGGGATTCGTGACGGCTGCCATCAAATTACCCATGGGCGATCTCACCGCTGAGCAAATGTGGGGCGTTGCCGATTTGGCCGAACGCTATTCCAACGGAAATATCCGCACGACGATCAACCAGAACATGGTCATTCGCTGGATTCCGGAAGATCGCCTGGAATCGTTCTATCTGGAACTGGCCCAGCACAGTTTGGCCGATCCCGGCGCGGAGCTCGTCGAGGACATCATCGCTTGCCCTGGAACCGATACCTGCGGATTGGGCATTACCTCTTCGAAAGGCATGGCTCGCGCGCTGGCTGAGGTGTTTCCCGCAGGGCAAGTTCCGGAGGATTTGCGCGACGTCAGCGTGAAGATCAGCGGGTGCCATAATTCATGCGCGCAGCACCATATTGCGACCATCGGTCTGCACGGGGTGGGCAAGCGTATCGGAGAACATACGGCGCCTCACTACGAATTGCATTTGGGTGGCCACGTGGATGGGACGCCGAAGATCGGCCAGTTGACCGTGAAGTTGCCGGCGAAGAGCGTGCCCGCGGCGGTCCGTCACCTGGTGGATGTCTATCGGCGGGACAGGAAGACTGGTGAATCCCTGCAGAACTTCCTGGGCCGTGTCGGAAAAGGCGTACTTAAGGATGAACTGATTCCCTATACGATCGTTCCGGCGTTTGATCAGGATTCGACCTACTACTATGACTGGGAAGGCGAGGCCGAATTCGTGTTGGAGGATCTCGGGCCTGGCGAATGTGCCGGCGGCGCGCTGGAGATGATCGACGATCGCATGTTGGAGGCCGACCAGGAGCTGTACCAGGCGAAGCTGCTCGTCGACAAACATCAATTCGCCGTGTCGGTGAACAAGTCCTATCGGGCGGTGCTGGCCGCGGCAAAAGCTCTGCTGGTGACCGAAGGCGTGGACCCAGCAACCGATTCGGAAACGTTTCAGGAGTTCGATGCCCGTTTGGCGGCCAAGGGCATCGTGCCTGCGTCCTATCGCGATCTGGGCAGTCAGATCGGTGATTTAGGGCCGAAGGACACGACGGTAGACGTGGCGACCGCGAAGATGGCATTTGCCAAGAGCTTCATCGCCGTCTGCCGTGCAGCGACGGATCAACTCGGGAAGGATTTGAAACTGGCGAAAGTGGAGGAAGAATCGTTGCCGACCGCGCCTCAAGCCCCAGTTACGCCGGCTGCCCCTGCGGTACAGGCGCCGGTCTACGACCTCCGTGGCGTGGCCTGCCCGATGAACTACGTCAAGACGAAGCTGAAACTCGAGATGATGGACCACGGTGAACAACTCGAGGTGTGGCTGGATGCGGGGGAACCGATCCGCAACGTGCCGATGAGTTTGCGAAACGACGGGCATAAGATTTTGACCGAGAGCCCATTGGATGCGGAGTCGAAGCATTTCAAAATTCTCGTCGAAAAGGTCGAGGGCTGAACCGAGTCCTCGCACATGAGTTTGTCGATGACCACAGCCAATGCTCAGAACAGGCCGTCGGACCAGGAATTGAAAGCACTCAGCGACTCGTTCGAGTCGCGTCAGCCCTGGGAAGTGATGGAGCAGGCGCTTACGATGTTCAAAGGAAGCATCGTATTGGCCTGCAGTTTCGGTGCGGAGGACGTGGCGCTGGTGGATATGATGCACCGCATCGACCCCCAGGCGCCGCTGTTCTATTTGGATACCGGTTTTTTGTTTCCCGAAACGATCGAGGTTCGGGATCGAATCGTAGAACGGTATGGGCTCACCCCGCACCAGGTAATCCGGATGATGTCGTTGCTCACGCCGGATCAACAGACTGCTCAGTATGGGGCCGGGCTGTGGCAGCGAAACCCCGATCAATGTTGTCAGTTGAGGAAGATTGAGCCGCTGGGGCGTGTTCTCTCGAACTATGCGGCGTGGATCACGGGTATCCGGCGCGACCAGGCTCCGACACGCGCCAATGCCGGTATCATCGAGTGGGACAAGAAGTTCAACCTGGTCAAGGTGAATCCCCTGGCGCGCTGGACCAGTGAGCAAGTCTGGACCTACATTCAGCTTCACGAAGTGCCCTACAACGTGCTCCACGACCGCAACTATCCCAGTATCGGTTGTACCCATTGCACAGCGCCGGTGGCGCCGGGCGAAGACCCACGCTCGGGTCGGTGGAAGAATTTCACCAAGACTGAGTGCGGACTGCACAAGTAATCCTATTTCCCTGAAACCAAGAAGGAACCACTGTTCATGCAACGTCTGCTTTCCAAGATTGCCAAGGGCCAAAAGACCTCCAAGGACCTGACGTGGGAGGAGGCCAAGCAGGCGATGCGACTCATGATCGAAGGCACGGCCACGCCTGTCCAGGTCGGCGCGTTTCTGGTAGCCATGCGGTACAAGTCGGAATCGGTGACGGAGTTGGCGGCCTTCACGGCCACCGCTCGACAGTATGTTGCCCCTGTCCCCGTTCGGGCGGGGCTTGGCGTCGTGGATCTGCCGGTCTACGGGGGAAAGCGCGAGACCTTTCATGCGATCGTGCCCGCGGCCATCGTGGCCGCGGCGGCCGGTGCCGTGATCCTGATGCACGGGGTCGATGGACCGGTGGATCGTCGCGGCGTGTCGTCGGTCCTCACACCCCTTGGAATTCCGACCGATCGGGCGGCCAAACAAGTGGGCGCGGATTTGGAACAAAGGGGGTTTGCGTACCTCGACCTCGCGCTCTACCATCCGCCGGTCAACCGCTTTCTCGAAATGCGGCAAGAGCTGGGGGTGAGAAACGTCTTTCACCCGATCGCTCGAATGTTGAACCCGGCTCGGGCAACCTCCCAGGTCATCGGTCTGTCACATCCGCCGTACTTTGAAAAGACGGTGGAGGCGTTGCGAATGTTGAGCTGTCCGCGGGCGCTGGTGATTCGCGGCGTGGAGGGCGATCCTGAACTGTCGATCGGCAGTGTGACCCGGTACCTCGAACTTCAAGGTGAGCGGATCACGCCGGGATCCTTCCATCCCAAGGATGCCGGGCTCACGATGACGACCTTCAAGGAGATGGCGGGCTTCCCGGCGGAGCACCGTGCCAAGGAGGTCGATTTGATCAAGCGGCTCCTGTCGAACCAGATCCAGGGCGGGCCGCGGGATTGGGTGCTACTGAACGCCGCCATGTTGCTGTATGCCGCCGGTAAGGGGACCTCAATCGCCGGCGGTGTCGCAACGGCCCGCCGAATCATCGAATCCGGGCAGGCAGCGGCAAAATTCGCTGAACTCACTGCTGCCGGCGCATCCGGCGGCGGTCTCGCACAAACAGACAAAATTCCTGCTTAACCACGGACGAGTATCTGATCATGAACCATCTGCGTCAGTTGGAAGATCAAAGCGTATACATTCTGCGGGAAGCCTACAAACACTTCGACCACCTGGCGATGCTCTGGTCGATGGGCAAGGATTCCACGGTTCTGCTGTGGTTGGCCCGAAAGGCTTTTTTCGGCCATGTCCCGTTTCCGCTCCTGCACGTCGATACCAGTTACAAGATTCCGGCCATGATCGAGTACCGTGATCGCCTGGCACGAGAGTGGCGTTTGAATTTGGTGGTGGGGCAGAACAAGGAAGCGTTGGCGCAGGGTATGAACCATACGCTGGGGCGCGATGTCTGCTGTACCGCCTTAAAGACCACGGCTATGAAGAACTTGGTGGAAGAGAAGGGCTATACCGGCATCATCCTGGGCGTACGAGCCGACGAAGACAGCACGAGGGCCAAAGAGCGGTATTTCTCTCCCCGCGACAAGCACGGAGACTGGGACTTTCGCGATCAGCCTCCCGAGCTCTGGGACCAGTTCAAGACGAGTTTTCCTCCCGGTACCCACATCCGAATCCATCCGTTGCTGGATTGGACGGAAATCAATATCTGGGAGTACATCAAGTACGAGAATATTCCTTTCATGGATCTGTATCTCGACAAGGGGGACGGGACCCGCTACCGAAGTCTCGGCTGTGCTCCTTGCACGACGCCGATCAAATCGACGGCAAAAAACGTGGATGAAATCATCGAAGAATTGCGCGGCACCAACGTGGCCGAGCGGGCCGGACGGGCTCAGGACGCAGGCCGCGGCATGGAGATGCTCCGGAAAAAGGGTTACATGTGATGAGTACGACAATCACGACGGCCCCGGTTAAGGCCGTTACGCAACCGAAGGAAAACCTGAACATCGTCATCGTCGGCCATGTGGACCATGGAAAGTCCACGCTGGTCGGTCGTCTCTACGCCGACAGCGGCTCCTTACCCGAGGGAAAACTCGAAAAGGTGCAGGCCATCTGTCGTCAGCAGGGGAAGGAGTTCGAATACGCGTTCCTGTTCGACGCCTTTTTGGAAGAACAGGAGCAGGGCATCACGATCGATACGGCGCGCACGTTTTTCAATTGGAACGAGCGGCAATACATCATCATCGATGCGCCGGGGCACAAAGAGTTTCTCAAGAATATGATTTCCGGCGCCGCGCGGGCCGAAGCTGCGCTGCTGTTGATCGACGCGCTGGAAGGGGTGAAGGAGCAGTCGAAGAAGCACGGCTACCTGCTGTCGTTGCTCGGTGTCAGGCAGTTTGCGGTGGTCGTCAACAAGATGGATTTGGTCGGGTATCGGCAGGACGTTTTCGAAGGGATTGAAAAAGAATACCGGGAGTTTCTTGGACAGTTCAAGGCCGTGCCGCAGCAAATGATTCCCGTCAGCGCGAAAATGGGGGACAATATCGTCACTCCCAGCCAGCACATGCCTTGGTACAAGGGACCGACGGTGCTCAATACGTTGGCGCTGTTCAAGAAGGAGCGGGCGCGCGGTGAACAACCCTTGCGGCTGCCGCTGCAGGATGTCTACAAGTTCGACGCGAGGCGCATCCTCACCGGACGGATTACCGCAGGGCGGCTGAAGGTGGGGGATCAACTCGTCTTCTCTCCCTCCAACAAAACGGCGACCGTTCAGTCGATCGAAGGCTTCAATGTCGAGCCATTGCCCACCGAGGCGGAAGCCGGCCAGTCGGTCGGGATCACGCTGGATGAACAGATTTTTGTCGAGCGAGGAGAAATCGCCTCCCATCGCGATGCCATTCCCATGGTGTCGACGGCGTTTCGTGCGAACTTGTTTTGGTTGGGCAAGCGTCCCCTGGAGAAGGGACGACGGTATCTGCTTCGGCTGGCGACCAGAGAGGTTGCCTGTGAAGTCGGGGCGATCCACCGCATCATCGACACCACCGACCTTGCGCAGCCCCAGGCCAGCCAGGCCGTGAATAAGAATCAGGTGGCGGAACTAACCTTGCGTGTGAAAGCTCCCATTGCTTTCGACCTGTCCTCGTCCTTCGAGTCTACGGGACGATTCGTGCTGGTCGACGACTACGACATTGCGGGTGGCGGAATCATCACCGAGCTTGTCCATGACGAGCAGGAAGGCTTGCGGGAAGAGGCGCGGCAGCGGGAGTTCGCCTGGTTGCGGGGTGACGTCGGGTCGGAAGAGCGGGCCAAGCAGTTTGGACACCGGGCGGCGATCGTCCTTTTCACCGGTGCGGCGCAGAACGGCAAGACTTTCCTCGCACGGCGGGTGGAATCGTTACTCGTTGCGGACGGACGGCTGGCGTATTTGCTCGAGGGGGCGAACCTGTTGCAGGGCTTGGACGCGGACCTGTCGGCTGCGGATCCGACTTTTGGCGCAGAGCGGGTGCGTCGATATGGCGAGGTGGCTCGGTTGTTGATCGATGCCGGGATGATCGTGGTCTCCACGAGCAAGACATTCGGGATCAATTATCAACGCATGGCCGATATGATCCGCACGTTGGTTCAGCCGGCGCCGGTGATTGCCGTCCACATGAGTAAGGCCGGAGAAGACGCCCCACCCAACACCGATCTTCACTTCGCCGGACCACGGGATTTCGATGAAGCTGCGCGTCAGATCATCGAGGAACTGAAACGGCGTGGAGTGTTGGGGCAGGCGAGAGACCGGGGCAACATTCAATTTTCGATCTAGTTCGAGCTCGAAATGGTATCCCCTGGGAGGGGCGCCGCCTCGTTTGACTGGACGGAAATCGCTGTGATACCGTTACTTTTCTGATTTTTCGGAGGGCCGCATGACCATGGCTGCCGACAAGGATCTGAAGTCGATCCTCACCAAGCTGCAGTATTCCGACGACGCGAAAGTCGTCCAGCAAATTACTGCGCAGATGAAGCAGGTGCAGGCTCGCATGGCGGGCATCAAGCGGAAGCTGGTCGTCATGAGCGGCAAGGGCGGGGTCGGAAAGAGTATGACGACGGTGAACCTGGCTTTGGCGTTTGCACGTCAAGGCGCAAAGGTCGGTCTGCTCGATGTCGATCTAAACGGACCCTGTGTGCCGCGTATGTTGGGAGTGCACGGTCAGGCGTTAACGATCACGCCGGAAGGTGCGCTGCCGCCGGTCGGGCCACTGGGGATCAAGGTGGCATCCATGGATTTTTTCCTCGGCGATGCTTCCCCGGTGCGTTGGAAAGGCCCGATGGACCTGAGCCCTGTGTGGCTGGGTCTGATGGAAATGAACGTCATTCGAGAGTTTCTCTCGGACGTGATCTGGGGTGAGCTGGATTATCTGCTGGCGGACCTGCCGCCCGGTGCCGCTGCTGACAAACCTCCGGTGATTGCCGGGTTTATCCCTGATCTTGCAGGCGCCATCGTCGTCACGACTCCATCGGAAGTGGCCTCCGACGTTGTTCAGAAATCTGTCACCTATGCACGCGATATGGGAATCCGTGTGCTGGGCATTGTGGAAAATATGAGCGAGTACCGGTGTCCCTCCTGTGGTGCCGAGCATGAATTGTTCGAGGGCAACACGGAAGCTATGTGCGAAGCGCTGGATCTTCCGTTGTTGGGCCGGATCCCGTTCGATCGAAAGTTTGCTAAGACCTTCGACAAAGGCGAGCCACTGCTCGATCCGGAATATCCGACGATCCAGAAGTACCAGGAGATTGTGGGCCGGATCCAAGCGTTGCTGGACTATAAAAGAGTGTTAGCCGAGAAGCTTTAACCGCCATCGGCCCTAGAGGGGGTTGCTATGAAATTTGTGTGTTTGAACTGTGAAACCTACATGAATTTCCAGAAGGTCGAAAAGCCGGGCGAGGGTTCGCTCGGGGTCTTTTTCGGCTGCCCATCTTGCGGGGCCAAATTTTCAATGGTCACGAATCCCGGAGAGACGCAGATGGTGGCGTCGCTGGGCGTCAAGCTCGGCGGTCGTTCGGAGGCGGCGGAGCCGTTCGAGATGACGCGCGGGACGCTCAAGGAAGAAGCCCAGGCCGGCGCAGGACAGATGGCGGCTTATCTCAACGAGAAGATCCAGGGCGGACAGCCGGCCTCGCCGAAGCCGGCCGCACCTGCGGCTAGCGGTGAGAAAACTTCCGGCGGGTGTCCCTTCTCAGCCATGGTGGCGGAGATGGGGTTGACCTCGAGTGGGAAGCCGCAGAATGGCAACGGGACCGGCGAATTCACCTGGACTCCCGACGCGAAGGAAAAATTGGAGCGACTCCCTTCGTTCGTGAAGCCGATGGTGCAGAGCAGCGTGGAAGCCTACGCCCGTAAGCACGGCTTCAAGAGCATCACGCTCCAAGTGATGGACGATTCGAAGAATGATTCGCCGAACGGCATTGCGTGGACCAAGGATGCCGAACAGCGGCTGGACAATATTCCCGATTTCATCCGGCCGATGGCTCGACGGGAGATCGAGCGGATCGCAAAGGAACGCGGCTTGGCACAGATCACCGCGCAGGTGATGGACGAGGCCAAAGACAAATTCATGAAGTTCATGTAATCGGCGCGCGCCATGCATGAGTGAAATGAGTGTAAGGCCTGTCCGGACTGCCGGATGGGCCTTTTCGCTTTCAGATCTGTGTTTCCTCCGATGGTTGTCTCTCAATCGGCTCTACGGCGTTACGCTGGCGCTCCTGCTCTGTCTGCTGCCAGCGGAAGGGCTGTGGGCCGATTCCGGCCATGCGTCGCCTGACGGTGCAGCCACTCATGGCCATGCGGATGCCCACCATGATCATCATGGAGCGGGGGGCGGTGAGTCAGGCTGGGAAGGCTCCGCGCAAGGGATCGCCTATTCGGAATTCAATCACCACCTGGCTGGATTCCTCGTTCTTCTGATCGGCCTGTCTGAACTGCGGCAAGCCTTGCGGTTGCAGGCATTCGCCTGGAGCCGCTTCCTCCTCCCCGGTGCCATGCTCACGGGCGGTATCTTCCTTCTGATCTGGAGCGATCATGAAGCCTGGCCCATCGGCTCGATGACTTTCGCCCAGACCTTTTCCGGAGCAGATCCCGAAATCATCCAGCACAAGACGTATGGATGGCTGTGCCTGTTTGTGGGCACGGTTGAATGCCTCAAGCGGGTGGGACGATTTCAGCACGCAGCCTGGACCGTGCCCTTACCGCTCTTTGCCATTGTCGGCGGTCTGATGTTGTTCGGGCATTCCCACGGCGACCATCCGTCGGCGCACAAGATTGCCCTCCACCACGCTGTAATGGGAACCTTAGCCATTACGGCCGGCTCTTCCCGGTTGCTGTCGGGATGGCGGGCAGCCGAACTTACGGACGATCGCTCCTATTGGGAGTTGATTTGGGCAGCGCTGATTCTCGTGATCGGACTGCAGCTGTTGATTTATTCCGAATAGCCCCGCAACTCCCATTCTTTTCCCGTCGAGTCTGTTGCAACCTCGGAGCTCACAGACCTGCCCGTTCTCTTCCCGGCGCGCGTTGACTCGCCTGTCGGGACTGTGTTAGCTCTAACCGGTTGAATCAGATTCAAGATCGCCACGAGGCTCGGCCAGCAACTGGGACGGGCCGGAAGAAGAGGTATCGTCATGGGTGGCCATAGTCATTGGGCAACAATCAAGCGGCACAAATCGGCGCAGGATGCCAAGCGGGGCAAGATTTTCACCCGCATCATTCGGGAATTGACCATCGCAGCGCGACAGGGCGGGGACCCCGATGGGAATCCGCGGTTGCGCCTGGCGATTGCCAAGGCCAAAGAAGCCAACATGCCCGGCGACACGATGAAGAAGGCCGTCCAGCGCGGTACCGGGGAATTGCCTGGCGTCACGTATGAAGAGTTCTCTCTGGAAGGTTATGGACCAGGCGGCACCGCCTTGCTCCTGGAAATCACCTCCGACAACCGTAACCGCACCGTTGCCGAAATTCGGAGTCTCCTGACCAAGAATGCAGGAAACATGGCGGAGGCCGGAGCTGTTGCGTGGCAGTTCCAGAAGAAGGGGATGTTGGTCATTGAGAAGGGCAAGGTCGAGGAAGACCAACTGCTCACCATCGCATTGGATGCTGGGGCCGAGGACGTGAAGGTGACCGATAAGGCCTTTGAGGTCATTACGAGCCCCCATGATTTCGAAGCGGTCAAGAAGGCCATCAGCGATGCCAAGATCGAAACCACGTTAGCCGAACTGACGTTCATTGCCCAAAATACCGTGACGTTGGATGAGAAGGCCGCCGAGCAGATGCTGAAGTTGGTGGAAATCCTGGATGAACATGACGATGTCCAGAAGGTCCACGCCAATTTCGATATCTCCGATGCGGTGATGGAGAAAATCGCCGCCGCCACCGCCTAGCGAAAGGACAGTGGACAAAGGACCGGACTTCGGCCGCTCCCAGTCGCCGGAGGATTTCCGTCTTGCGAAGCGATGATCGCCTTACTGACAGGCCGCGTGGCCTTCAAGGCGCCTGCCCAGGTGACACTCGACGTGCACGGCGTCGGGTACGAAGTTTTCATCCCACTCAGCACCTTTTATAGCCTCCCCAATCCCAATGACGTCGCGACGCTCCACATCCACACGCATTTGCGTGAGGATGCCATCCAGCTGTACGGTTTTCTGAGTCCGTTGGAAAAGGATGCATTCCTGCTTCTGACGGGAGTTTCGGGGATCGGTCCCAAACTCGGTCTTAGTATCTTGTCGGCCCTCTCCGTTACCGATCTCTTCTCGGCGATCCAGGCAGGCGATGTGGAAAAACTTGCCACGGTTCCTGGTATCGGGAAAAAGTCGGCTGCGCGCCTGGCGTTGGAGCTCAAGGACAAAGTGCAGAAGTTGCATCCGACGATGGGGCAACCGCTGCCTGCAGGCGAGGGGCCAAGCGATCCGCTTTTGGACGATGCATTGTCCGCTCTGGTAAACCTTGGATATAGGGCGCCGGATGTGAAGGAAGTGCTGAAACGCTTGTCGAAAATGGGGGCCCCAGGCCAGAATCTTCAAGAAGTCATACGCGAAGCCTTGAAGCATCTAGCCGGGGGGTGACTATGACAAGCGGGATGAGCGGACCGAAACAGGGATGGTGGAAGCTACGGGGAGTAGTGGCGATTGGAATGTGGCTCGCCCTTACGCCCACGGCCGTGCTCCACGCCTCTGAAGGCCAGGAAGACCAGAAGTCCATTCGGAAAATGTGCGGGGCCTGCCCTGAGGGCTACGCGACCACGGCCATTACGAACGCTCCGGAGTTCTGCAAGGATGGGGAGCCGACGCTGGTGCAGTGCGTTCCGCTCGGCGGAAACATGTTGTCGGTCTGCGGCGCCTGTCCCGACGGCTACAGCGAGGTGGGGCATTCGAATGTGCCGGCCCGGTGCGGGTCGAAGGACGGCGGCCTCATGTCCCAATGCCAGTCCCAGCACATGGACTCAAGTCTTCCAGATCCGACACAGGGTGGGGTCAAGTGCCCGCCCGATTGCGGGAATACTGCTGCTCCAGGCCAGGGGGCCGTCGCACCGCCCCCAAAGTTCAGGCCCGCTCCGTAGCGGGTAATTGGGAAGACGAACACGTCAATATGCCGGACCGTATGGTGTCCAACCAACTGACCGACGACGAGCGTGGCATCGAGGCTGCCCTGCGCCCGCAGAGCCTGGAAGACTATGTCGGGCAGCGGCGCATGAAAGAGGCCCTACGGATTTGCATCGAAGCGGCCAAGCGGCGTGGAGAAGCGCTCGACCATGCGATTTTTTATGGCCCACCGGGATTGGGCAAGACAACGATTGCTCACATCATCGCGCGGGAAATGGGATCGTCGATCCGGTCCACGTCAGGGCTGGTATTGAACCACGCCGGAGACCTGGCTGCGATTCTGACGAACTTGCAGGAACATGATGTGCTTTTCATCGATGAAATTCACCGGCTACCGGCCTCGGTCGAGGAAGCGCTGTATCCGGCGATGGAGGACTATCAGTTGGATCTGGTTGTAGGCCAAGGCCCCTCCACCAGAACCGTGAAGCTGGATTTGCCACGCTTCACGTTGATTGGGGCCACGACCAGAGCCGGTGCCTTGACCTCGCCGCTCCGCGATCGATTCGGGTTAGTGCATCGTTTGGAGTTTTATTCCCCGGAGGATTTGGCTGCGATTGTGATGCGCTCCGCGACGCTGCTGCAGGTGCCGACCGATCCGGAGGGAGCAGCCGAAATCGCGCGCCGAGCCAGGGGAACGCCGCGCATCGTCAATCGCCTGATCAAGCGGATCAGAGACTACGCAGAGATCAAGGCGCAGGGACGGATTACCAAGGACGTCGCTGAAGCGGCGTTGCTGTGGCTGTCTGTCGATGCTGCCGGTCTGGACGACATGGATCGCAAGATCCTCCTCACGATCGTGGAGAAGTTCAACGGCGGGCCGGTCGGGGTGGAATCGCTGGCCGCGGCCGTTCAGGAAGATAAAGGGACCTTGGAAGATGTCTACGAACCGTACTTGATCCAAGCCGGCTTCATTGAGCGGACGGGAAGGGGCCGTCAGGCGACCCGTTTGACGTTCGAGCATTTCAAAAAGCAAAAGGACCTCCTCTCGCTCTCCGATTGACGCTTCGCACGCGCAACTCCTTGAATCGCCTCGTCTATCCTTGCAATGGTCTTGTAGGTTCCTGTAGGATACCCTCTTGGCCTGGCTCCTTTAAAAAGCCTGGACCGGTATCACGGACCCCCTTTCCAAAGGCAGGCTCCGCGAGGAGGGAATCCCCCCGTTATGTCAAACGATTTGCAAGGGCATCGGGCAGAAATCGACCGGATCGATGACCAGATCCTTCGATTGCTGAACGAGCGCTCCAAGTCCGTCATCGAAATCGGAAAACTGAAAAAACAGAAAGACGCGGAGGCTCACCTTCACACGCCGGCTCGGGAAGCCGCCATCATTGAGCGTCTGGGACGGCAAAATACCGGCCCCTTTCCCACCGAAGCCATTCGGGCGGTCTACCGTGAAATCATGTCGGCCTCGTTGTCCCTGGAGGGCCCCCAGAAGGTGGCCTATCTCGGTCCTCGTGCGACCTTCACGCATATGGCATGCACGCAGAAGTTCGGGGCATCGGCCCAGTATATTCCTGTCAACAGCATCAAGGATGTCTTCAGCGAGGTAGAGCGAGGACGCGCCCATTTCGGTGTCGTACCGATTGAGAACACCACGGAGGGCGTGGTCAACCACACGCTGGACATGTTCATTGATTCCAATCTCTTCATCTATGGGGAGATTCTGCAGGAAGTAGCACATCATCTGATGTCCAAGTCGGGCAACGCGGGGGAGGTCAAGCGCATTTACTCGCATCCGCACGCAATCGCGCAATGTCGGAACTGGCTGGAAACCAACATGCCACACGTGCCGGTGTCAGAGGTGGCCAGCACGGCGCGCGCCGCCGAACTCTGTGTGGATGACCCGTCTGCCGCGGCCATCGCATCAGAACTCGCGTCTCAGCTCTACGGACTCAAAGTAATTACCGCGCGAATCGAAGACAACATCAACAACGTTACCCGGTTCCTCATTCTGTCTCAAAAGTCTCCGGAGCGGACGGGCCGTGACAAGACCTCCTTGATGTTGTCGATCAAAGATAAGGTGGGGGCGCTGTATGATCTGCTGCGGCCCTTTGCTTCGTGCGGCATCAATATGACCAAGATCGAATCCCGACCGTCGCGGCGAAAAGCCTGGGAGTACATCTTTTTCGTGGATGTCGAAGGACATATCGACGAAGAAAAGGTGCGAAAGGCGGCCGAAGAGGTGAAGAGTCGCTGTCTCTTCATGAAGATACTCGGGTCCTATCCCGCCCACTCCTAGGAAAAGGCGAAGGACGTGGAACAAGAGAAGTCGCCGATCGTCATCAATTCGACCGCCTGTGTGAGGCCGGCCGTTTCAGCCCGGTCCCCGCTCGTGGTTGTGTGAACCTATGTCGCTGAAAGTCCATCCCGACATTGCCTCCCTGGTTCCGTACGTTCCCGGCAAGCCGATCGAAGAGTTGCAGCGGGAGTTAGGATTGCCGCGGGCAGTCAAATTGGCGTCGAATGAAAATCCGATCGGCCCTTCGCCCAAGGCGGTCGCTGCCTTGGCTGAGGTTGCGCCGACCCTGCATCGCTATCCCGATGGTGGCGCATTCCGGCTGCGGGGGGCCCTGGCCGAACGGTGGAAGGTGACGCCGGACCACATCATCCTCGGTAATGGGTCGGATGAAATCCTCGGGCTCCTCGCCCGTACCTTCCTGTCTCCCGGGGACGAAGCGGTGATGGCACAGCACACGTTCGTCATCTATAGAATGGAAGTGACGGCGGCACACGGAGTGGCGTTAGAAGTGCCGCAGAAGCGCTGGCACCACGATCTCCCGGCGATGGCGGATGCGATTACCGCCAAGACCCGGCTGCTCTTCGTCTGCAATCCGAACAATCCGACCGGGACGATGTCGACGAGGGATGAAGTGGCTGCGCTCATGGCGCGGGTACCGGATCACGTGGTGGTGGTCTTCGACGAAGCCTATTATGAATATGTCCGACACCCGTCTTATCCGGACTCACTCGGGTACGTGAAGGCGGGCCGCAATGCCATCGTGCTGCGGACCTTTTCCAAGATCTACGGGCTGGCGGGGTTGCGCATCGGGTATGGAATCACGACTCCCGAAATTACGAATTTCCTGAACCGTCTCCGGCCGCCGTTCAATGCCAACAGCATGGCGCAGCGCGCGGCGCTGGCGGCACTGGACGACGAGGAACACCTGGCGAAGAGCCGCTCATTGAACCATAGTGAAATGGATATCGTGCGGGCGGGGTTGCAGGCCATGGGGTTTGCCCCGCTGCCCAGCGAAACGAATTTCTTGTACTTCGATGTCGGTCGAGACGGTCGCCAAGTCTTCAACGCGCTGTTGAAAGAAGGCATCATCGTCCGCCACATCGACGGGAGCATGCTCCGTGTCACCATCGGCCTCCCGGACGAGAATCAACTGTTCCTGAGCGCGCTCCGGCATGTCTTGCGCGCGCTTTGAAGAGGAAAGTGAGACGAGACCATGATTATCGTGTTGAGACCTGACGCATCCGAGCGGGAAGTCGACCATATCATCGATCGCCTCCGCGAGCTCGGACTGAAATCCCATATTTCGACCGGCCAGGAGCGAACGATCATCGGAGTGATCGGCGACGACCGGATTCTGCAGAATCAGCCGCTGACTGCATTGCCAGGTGTGGAAAGCGTCTTGCCGATCCTCGCTCCCTGGAAACTGGTGAGTCGTGAATTCAAGAAGGACAACACCGTCATCGAAGTCAACGGCGTAAAGATCGGTGACAAGAAGGTCGCCATCATGGCGGGACCCTGCGCCGTCGAGCGGCTCGAGTTGACGGTCGGTATCGCGCACGAGGTGAAGGCGGCCGGGGCGACGGTACTGAGAGGCGGTGCCTATAAGCCGCGGACCTCTCCGTATTCGTTCCAGGGATTGGGGCGCGAAGGGCTGGATTACCTGGCGGAGGCGAGAAAGCAGACCGGCTTGCCCGTCGTCAGCGAGATCCTCGATACCCGCGACATTGAGTTGTTTCTTGAAAAGGCCGACATCATTCAGATCGGCGCCCGCAATATGCAAAACTTCGAATTGCTGAAAGAGGTCGGCGCTTACGATAAGCCGGTGTTGCTCAAGCGCGGGCTCTCCGCGACGATCAAGGAATTTTTGCTGTCCGCCGAATACATCATGTCTCGCGGCAATCGCAACGTCATGTTGTGCGAACGCGGGATTCGCACGTTCGAAACCCAATACCGCAATACCCTCGATCTGGCGGCTATTCCCACGCTCAAGGAGCTGTCCCACTTGCCGGTGATCGTCGATCCGAGCCATGCCACGGGCAAATGGAATCTCGTTGCGCCGATGTCCAAGGCGGCCCTTGCGGCCGGCGCAGACGGCCTCCTGATCGAAGTGCATTCCAATCCTGAGTGCGCCCTGTGCGACGGCGAAGAGTCCATCAAGCCGACCAAGTTCAAAGAACTGATGTCGGATATGAGGAAGATCGCCGAAGCTGTTGGTCGAACACTTTGAGTGAGGAGCTCGGACCGGTATGACTCCTCATTTCAAACAAGTTGCCATCATCGGCGTCGGTCTCATCGGCGGCTCCCTCGGCTTGGTCATGCGCCGGCACAAGATGGCGGATACGATCGTCGGCATCGGGCGGCGGGTAGAAAATCTCAAGACCGCCGTCGAACTCGGGGCCATCGATCGGTATGTGTCGGACCCACGTGCCGGGGTGGAGAACGCGGATTTCGTCCTGCTGGCGACGCCGGTCGACACCTACGAGCAGCATCTCAAGGAATGGGCCGGCTGTCTGCGTCCAGGCACCATTGTGAGCGACGTCGGCAGCGTAAAAGGTGAATTGGTCACGCGAGCGGAACAGCTTATGCCGAGGGGAGTACGTTTCGTCGGCGCGCATCCGATCGCCGGGAAGGAAAAGACCGGCGTGGCGGCAGGCTCGGAGGCCTTGTTTAATGGGGCTCGCTGCATTCTTACGCCGACGGCCGGGACCGACGCCGAAGCCCTCCGCACCGTGCGAGCCGTCTGGGAGTTGGCCGGGTCGATCGTGCTGGACATGGATCCGTTCCTTCACGACAAGATTCTGGGCGCCGTCAGCCACCTGCCCCATGTGGCGGCCTTTGCACTGATGACCGCCCTGGCTGACGTACGCGACCGCGGGCTTCCCGAACTCGACCTTGCAGGCCATTCAGGAGGCGGGCTGCGCGATACGACGCGTATCGCTGCGAGCTCTCCCGAGATGTGGCGGGATATTTTCCTGTGGAACGCCGACAATATTGTGGCATTGATCGAGACTTACGAGCGGCACCTGTCGGAAATGAAACGGCTCATCCAGGCGAAGGACGCGGCCGGGATCGAGAAACAGTTGGAAAAAGCCAAGCACGAACGGGAACAACTCAATTCGAAGGTAGCGGCCAAGGCATGACGATGGCGGCATCGATGACCATTCAGCCGGGACGACCGCTCAAGGGAACGATCTCGGTTCCCGGGGACAAGTCTGTTACCCACCGCGCCATTATTCTCACGGCATTGGCCGAAGGGGTAAGTACGGTCAGCAGCTACTGCCGCGGGGAAGACTGCCTCAATACGATGCGCGCGTTTCAGGCCCTGGGCGTCCGCATCGAGGAATCACCCGATGTGCTGCAGGTCTATGGTAAGGGGATGTGGGGTCTGACCGAACCGACTGCTCCGATCGATTGCGGGAATTCCGGCACCGGCATTCGATTGATTACCGGGGTTCTGGCCGGACAGGATTTCTTCTCGGTGCTGACCGGTGATGACTCCATCCGTCGACGTCCGATGGGGCGGGTGGTGAAGCCACTCAGGACCATGGGTGCCACGATCGCGGGACGCAAAGGCGGCGAACTGGCTCCCCTGGCCATCACCGGTACTCGCTTGAAGGGCATCGCCTACCAGTCGCCGGTGTCGAGCGCGCAAGTGAAGTCGTCATTGTTGCTGGCCGGGCTCTTTTCGGACGGGCTGACGACAATTACGGAGCCGCGGCTCTCGCGCGATCACACGGAACGAATGTTTTCTTATTTTGGGATTCCTTTTCGGCGCGAAGGCTGCTCGGTGTCGATCGAAGGCCGTCCCGCTGTGCGCTGGGCTGGCAAGCCGGTGCTGGTGCCGGGAGATTTGTCGGCGGCGGCCTTCTTCATCGTCGGTGCGGCAATCGTTCCGGGCTCCGATGTCACCGTCCGTACCGTGGGAATGAATCCGACCCGGACAGGAATCCTCGACGTGTTGCGTAGCATGGGTGCCCACATCGAGGTCCTGAATCCTCGGGAAGAGGCCGGCGAACCGGTCGCGGATCTCCGGGTTCGTTCCACGCCCCTGCACGGCGTCGCGATCGGGCCTGAATTAATTCCGCAAACCATCGACGAGTTTCCGATTCTCTGCGTGGCGGCGGCAGTGGCAGAGGGAACGACCACCATTACAGGGGCGGAAGAACTGCGCGTGAAGGAAAGTGATCGCATCGCCACGATGGCGGCGGAGTTACGTGCCATGGGCGCGCGCATCGAGGAGCGGCCTGACGGCATGGTGATCCATGGGTTGGGGCAAGCCGGCCGGAATGGACGGCTGACGGGCACGACCAGTTCGAGTCATGGTGATCATCGTGTGGCCATGTCGGTGGCGATTGGCGGATTAACGGCGGCGACGTCGACCGTGATTCAAGACACGGCATGCATCGATACCTCCTTCCCCAGGTTCGAGGCTAAGCTGTTGGAATTGTTGACTGAATCTGGCAAGAGTCTATAATGCGGGGTTGGCGTGACGTTTGACGCAGAGAAGATGGGTCGGAAACGCGGGCTCATTGTTGCGATCGATGGTCCGGCCGGGGCAGGAAAAAGCACCGTGGCGCGCCTGCTGGCCTCGCGTCTCCGGTATCTCTATTTGGATACCGGCGCGTTGTACCGAGCCGTGGCCTGGAAGGTCTTGAAGTCAGGAATCGATTGCGATGATCGCGGGGCGATCGCCCGAATGCTTCCGGCAACCAAATTGGAAATGGAATGTGGTCCTGAGCGGCCTCGGGTCCTGGTCGACGGGCATGATGTCACCGGTGAGCTTCGGGTGCCGGAGGTCTCAGCACTGGCGTCCGTTGTGTCGGCCATTCCTGCCGTCCGTGAGTGGCTTCTTCCGGTGCAGAGAGAAATCGGAGCTGCAGGCTCCGTGGTGGCGGAGGGCCGTGACATTGGTACGAAAGTGTTTCCGGGCGCCGACGTGAAATTTTTCCTGGAGGCGGACCCGGAGGTGCGCGCCATGCGTCGCCATCGAGAATTGGTGGCTGCCGGCCATTCGGTCCACCTCGACCAGACGAAACGCGATCTGACGGGGCGCGATGACCGCGACCGATCCCGCGCAGTGGCCCCGCTCAAGCCGGCTACCGATGCCGAACGCGTCGACACGTCGCTGCTCTCCGCCGACGAAGTGGTCGAGCATATGATGGCCGTGATTGCGGCGCGACTGTGACCTCGGCGCTCTATGGATTGCTCTGGGTATTGGCGCGAGGGGTTGGGGCTGTTTGCTTCCGCTACCGGGCCATTGGGCAAGTGCCTCGGCAGGGCGGGTTCCTGATTGCCTCAAACCATGCGAGCTATCTCGACATTCCACTCTTGGGATGCGGTATACCTCGACGGGTTTGGTATATGGGGAGGCACGATCTCTTTCCGATTCCGTTGGTCAACGGGGTCTTGCAGGGGTTGGGCTGGATTCCTCTTCGAATCGGTCGACTCGATCGGGACGCTTTCGGCAAGGCAGTGTCGCTAATCAAGGAAGGAAAGCCGGTCGCGATTTTCCCTGAAGGGGGGCGGACTATGACAGGGCACCTCAAGCCGGGCAAACCCGGGATCGGAGTCATCGTCGCGCAAACCGGGTGCCAGGTCGTGCCGGCCCATATCAAGGGGACGTTCGACGTGCTGCCGCCCGGTTCAAAGTGGCCTAGGTTTCGCCGGGTAACCGTGTCGTTCGGCGCCCCGCTCGATTTTTCGGCAGATGCGGCCCGAATGGAAGGAAAGACGTTTTATCACCATGTCAGTCGAACCGTGATGACGAAGATCGCTGAACTCGGCCAGGTGCCGGTGCCCGGAGACCACCGGGGGGCGCAAGCCGAGGGCAGCAGCGATCTTGGGTCCGGTTTGACCGCCAAGTCATGCAATGCTGAGTAAGACTTGGCGCATTTCACAATCAGCACCCGGCGCAAGCCGGAGGACTAGGATGTTCCCATGAGTACCGTGTCACAGCAGAGCGAACCCAAACTCGATCGTAACGCATTGGCGGCCATGTACGAGGAGACCTTCCGGAATTTCGAGGAAGGCACCATCACCGAAGGCGCGGTTGTCGCCGTCGGCAAGGACAAGGTCGTCGTCGACATCGGCTACAAATCGGAAGGCATGATTCCCGCCGACCAATTCTCCGCCGATGAATTGCAGAAGCTGAAGGTCGGGGATCGCCTGCAGGTCTATTTGGAAGAGTGCGAGGACGCCGACGGCAATCTGGTTCTTTCCAAAGAAAAAGCCGACAAGATGAAGATTTGGGAAGAACTCGAAAAGCTGCACAAGGAAGAAAAGAGCATTGAGGGCAAGATCGTCTCCCGCATCAAGGGCGGTATGATGGTCGACATCGGTGTGAAGGCGTTCCTCCCCGGTTCGCAAATCGATCTGCACCCGGTTCGGGATCTCGATTCGCTCGTGGGCAAAACATTCCCCCTCAAGATCATCAAGATCAACCATCGACGCGGCAACGTGGTGGTTTCCCGCCGCGTGTTGCTCGAGGAGACGAGGGATCGGCGCCGCCAGACGACGTTGGCGACGCTCAAGGAAGGCCAACTCATCCAGGGCATGGTCAAGAACATCACCGATTACGGCGCCTTCATCGATTTGGGCGGCATCGACGGTCTGTTGCATATCACCGACATGTCGTGGGGTCGGGTCGGTCATCCGTCCGAGCTCTTCCAGGTCGGCGACAAGGTCGAAGTCACGGTTCTCAAGTACGATCGGGAGACGGGCCGTATCTCGCTGGGCCTGAAGCAGAAGAGCGCGGACCCTTGGACCGGCGTGGCGGGCAAGTATCCGGTCGGCACCAGAGTGCGCGGCCGTGTTGTGAGCCTGACGGACTACGGCGCCTTCGTGGAATTGGAGCCTGGGGTCGAAGGTTTGGTGCACGTCTCCGAAATGTCATGGACGCATGAAGTGCGGCATCCGTCGCGCGTCGTCTCCGTGGGCGATCAAGTCGAGGCCGCTGTGCTCAATGTCGATCCGGGCAATCGCAAGATCTCCCTCGGCATGAAGCAGACCGCACCGAATCCGTGGGACATGATTGAGGCGAAGTATCCGGCCGGCACTCGCATCGAAGGCAAGGTGAAGAGCTTGACCGATTTCGGCGCCTTTATCGGGCTGGAAGAAGGTATCGACGGCTTGATCCACATCTCGGACATGTCTTGGACGAAGCACATCAAGCATCCGTCTGAGCTGTTCAAGAAGGGCCAAAAGGTCGATGCGGTCGTCATTCGGATCGATAAGGAAAAGGAGCGGTTGTCTCTCGGCTATAAGCAGCTGAGCCGTGATCCGTGGGAAGACCAGATCCCGGCCCGCTACCGCGTGGGCGACACCGTTACCGGCAAGGTCAGCAAGATTGCCGATTTCGGACTCTTCGTGGAGTTGGACGGCGACGTCGAGGGCCTGATCCACATCAGCGAGGTGGGATTGGAAGCCAACGTCCGTATGGAAGAGAAGTACAAAGTCGGCGACGAAGTGACTGCGAAGATCATCAAGGTCGATCGGGACGAACGCAAGATCGCCTTGAGCCTCCGCGATCACCAACTCGATACGGAACGCCGGCAGGTAGATGAGTACCATGCCTCGCAGGGCGGTTTGGACCAGAGTCTTGGCCGGGCTGCGAAGCAAAGCCGGAAGCGGAATCAGAACGACTCAGATAACTAGAGTCTTTTGACGTATGGACGCAAGCCCGGACACCACAGCGAAACCGACGCGGAGTCGACTGCGTCGTGTGCTGTGGTGGCTGGGACTTGGGTTCGGCGCCCTGATTCTGTTCAACGCGCTCTTTCCCGAACTGGACCTGTCCGGTCAGGACAAGGTGGCGGTGATTCGGGTCGAGGGTGTGATCTTGGATGCACAATCCACGGTCGGGGATCTCAAACACTTCAGCGAAAATCCCTTGGTCAAAGCGATTGTGCTGAGGATTGACAGTCCCGGCGGGGGGGTCGTTCCATCCCAGGAGATTCACGATGCGGTGAAGCGCATCAAGAACAAGAGCAACAAGGTAATCATCGCATCGATGGGCACCGTCGCCGCTTCCGGGGGCTACTATATCGCCGCGGCGACCGACCGTATCATCGCGAACCCCGGTACCCTCACCGGCAGTATTGGGGTGATCATGGAAACCGCCAACGTCGAAGGTTTGCTCAAGAAAGTCGGCGTCGAGGGGGTCGTGATCAAGAGCGGCCGCTTCAAGGATGTCGGCTCGCCGTTGCGCAAAATGAGCGACGAGGAGCGGAAGCTGCTCCAGTCGGTCATGGACGACGTGCATCATCAGTTCATCCAGGCGGTCGCCGACGGACGTTCGTTGGAACTTTCCGAGGTCGAGCCCTTGGCCGATGGGCGGATCTTCACCGGGCGGCAGGCGAAGGAAGCCCGGTTGGTGGATGAGCTGGGCGATCTGGAAGATGCCATCCGCATTGCGGCGGAAGTCGCCGGCATCGAAGGAGAGCCCAAGGTGGTGGAACCCCGCAAACGCTTTTCCGTTCGTGACATGTTGGAATCACGCTGGTCGAACCTTTTTCCGAAACTCGATCTCCCGACCGGTGTGAATCTCAAATACTTGATGGCGTTCTGATTGATCAGGACGAACTCATGAATCACCAGGAAACCAGCGGCAGTTCACCGGCCCCACCCACCAAGAGAGGGACTATGACGAAAGCGCAGATTATCGAGCGGGTATCCGAGCAAGTGACGACGTTGACCAAGCGGCAGGCCGAAATCGTGGTCAACACCATCTTCGATTGCATCCGGGATTCGCTCCGCAACGGGGACAAGACAGAGATTCGCGGATTCGGCAGCTTTCGCCTCAGGGCGAGACGCATGAAGGAAGGCCGCAACCCCAAGACCGGCGCCACCGTGGCGGTGCCGGCGAAGCGTGTGCCGTTTTTTAAGGCGGGCAAGGAACTCAAAGAACTGCTGAACAAGTAACAGGAGTACCACCGTGGCGGAATCAACAGACACCACAGCTCAAGATATTCGGTGGAGCGACGGCGCGCTCAAACGCATGGAGCGTGCGCCCATATTCTTGCGGGGCATGGTCCGGCGCCTCGCCGAGAAGAAGGCACGCGAGTTGGGCTACGGTGAGATTACCGAAGAGATTCTCGACCGCTTCAAGAGTCAGATGATGGGCGGAATGGGCGGCGAGGCCGGCATGGCGGCGGCCGCAGAGGAGATGGCTTCCGGGCACCTGCCCTGGACGGCGGCGGCGCGCGAGCGATTGAACGGTGTGCCCGAGTTCATGCGGGGCATGATCAGGCAGATCGCGGAGGAGATTGCGCGCAAGGGCGGCCATATGGAAGTGAACATCGACCTCTTTGAGCGGGTCGAATCCATGGGGGAACTTCAGGAGCAGGCGGCCCAACCACTCGAATGGACCGACGGTGCGCTGGCTCTGCTCCGGCAGAAAATCAAGGACTCTCCGCCTATCGCGCTGGAATTCGTGACGGACATGATCAAACACGATACCGAAGAGGCTGCTCGCGAGAAGGGTTTGACTCGGATCGATGAAACGAACGTCCGCGAGTTGTGGGATGCACCCCAGGAACGCGTGGCATGGAGCGATGAGGCTTGGAAACGGCTGCAAACCTCGCCGGATTTTGTCCGGAGCGGAATTCGCAAGGCGGCCGAGCGGCGCGCACGCAAGCTGGGTCTCAAGGAAATCGACTCCGATTCCCTGACTACCTTTAGAAATCAGGCCATGATGAAGGCCGTGAAACGCATCCGCTCCTTCGGCTACAACGAGTTGACCTTCGATGCGTTCGACACGGCCCTGCAAAAGACCAAGCGCCTTCAAGGAAATGACCAGGCTGAAATGCGCCTAAAAGAAATTCGCGCGCATTTCGCCGATCCGGATACCAAGAAACCGGAAGGCGGCACGCTCGGCGCGGAATTGATGGGACGATTCAGGAAGTTTCTTAAAGGCGAAGGCTCATTGTAGCCGCCATGCTCAACTGCTAGGCCGGACAGGTGCCGGCTCGCAACGAACCGGCACCGCACCGCACTCAACCTCCTCCAATCTTTGCTGCCAGTACCAAGGCTGCTTAGTCAGATCGCTCCCTCCGAGCTGCCCTGTTTCACCTGGAACTAGAGCCGTTTCCCTCTCTTGTCCGCTTGATTCGACTCAGGTAGGCAGAACCACGCATTTTGAGTATCGGGCGCACCCACCAACCAGACTGCGCCCATGAAGGAATCATGGCCGTGCGGGCTGAAGATACTTGCGCCCTCCGGTGAATTCGTCACGCTGTCTCTACTGTAACAAACTCCCATCCGGTCTCACGTGAGCGAGGAGGCTGGGTGTGCGTGTGATGAGTGGATGCGCTGAGGTGATTGCAAGCTGCCATGGCTCCAGACAACGTGACCTCTTGCGGCGTGGGCAGGCGGCAAGTCCTTTTCCATGAGGTTGTGAATCAACCTCCCGTACCGGATGCCATACGGGCCGAGTATTCCATGCCCCGGGGCGGCCTTGCTGCGTCTGCCTCCTCATGTGTGTGCTGCTCCTCGTCACCTTCACGAGGATGAACGGCCACGCAGCCAATCGAGAACCGCCATCATCGGATCCGGATCTTCCGGTGGTGCTCGTGCCCGGGTACCTGACTCCGATGGCCCATGAAGCCGCACTGGCTTCGAACGTCAAAGAGATCGTCTATAGGCCGACGATGTTGCAGGAATTGGAGCCTATGGTGACGCGGCTGATTTCAAAGATCAGCCAGAAGCAGGATGCAAGCGACGCGTCCACCCGCATGGCCGGTCGCCTGCGGGTGGTTACGCTGGTGTATCGCAACGGAAAAGCAGAACGGTCGGTGTTAGTGCGCGGTGCCGATGGCATCCGGCCAGAATTTGTGCCGGATCTGCGGAAGCGGCTCGTTATCGAAGTTGGGGACGTCGTAGAGGCAGCGGTCGATGGTGGCCACTTCCTCTTCGGTCAATTCCAGATCGATCTCTTTTTTCCAGAATTGGTCCAACGCCAGGTAATCATTTGTTTGCGGCCGTTCGGCCAGCAAGGCTTGCATCTTTTTGAATCCCTCGGTGTCGACACCGGGAACCCGTCCCTTATTGCGATCATGGCACCACTTCAGGACCTCAGCGATCCCGTACATGGTCAACGGGATGTGGACTTTCTTGCTCATGGGTACCTCCTCAAACGTGCGCGCATTGTAGCTCAGGGTTACGCGACTTTTCAAAGGGCCGAAAGGCCTAGGCGAAGGCGGCCCGTTCGAGCGATCTGGTCCCTCGCGTAGGTCTCGAAAGATCCGGACCTTCGTTGCGAACCCTGATGGGTGTCTGTATACTCCGCCACTTGCGAGGGATCCGATTCGGCGAAGCATGGACTTGGCCGGGATGTCCTATATTGCTCCTCGAGATGGCTATGATCCGCAGCCTGGGCGGTACCAGGTTTCGACTGCCCGGATGGGCAGGTCCGGCGTTGGTGGTTTCCTGCGCCATCTTCCTAGGCTCATGCTCAAAGTCCGATCCCTTCACTCCGCCTGACCCGTTTTATTATTTCGCGTCCTACAACGTCGGGAAGAATCCGACGACGGTGACGCCGGCCGATTTCAACCGCGACCAGATTATCGATCTCATCACGACCAACATTTCCAGCAGTAGCCTCTCAATTCTGTTCGGCAACGGGGACGGGACCTTTCAGGAACAGGTCCAGATTCGGGTCTGTCAGGAACCTCGGTCCCTGGCCGTGAATGACTTCAACGGAGATCAACAGCTCGATCTCGTGTTGGCCTGTTCCGGGAGCGACCAGGTGTCGATCCTGCTCGGCCGTCCCAACGGGAAATTTGAGGAGGGCGCGCAATATCCGGTCCACCGGGCACCGATCTCCGTGGCAAGCGAGGACCTGAACGGGGACGGTCATCCTGATCTGGCCGTGGCGTTGAGAAATGACAAGATCAAGATGTTCCTGGGTACTGGCACCGGGGAGTTTCGGCCTGGCGTGCAATATGAGTACGGTGATACGCCCACGTCTGTGGCCCTGAAGGACCTAAATGGCGACGGGAAAGTCGACCTGATCGTCACCAACGGGGGGCCCATGTCGAGCGCGGTGTCGGTGTGGATCGGTAACGGGGATGGAACATTTCGCGAACCGAAAGACTATAAGACGGGAAAGCGCCCGCTCGGGGTCAGCTTCGCGGATTTCAACAACGACCGGGTGCTCGACCTGTTGGTAATCAACGGGGACCGGGACACGTTCACCACTTTTCTCGGGAACGGGGACGGAACGTTTCAGTCGGGACAGGATTCCGGCGCCGATGCGAGTCCTAACTTCGGACTCGCGCACGATTTCGATGGCGACCATCGGGCCGATGTGGCCATCGTCAACTTGCAGTCCAATGACATTTCCATATTGTTCGGACGTGGGGACGGAACCTTCTACTATCCGCCGCGAAACTATCGTACGCTTCCCGGTCCCTTTGCCGTTGCCAGCTATCGGGTGACGGAGCAGAGCGATGACGAGCCGGGTCTGGTGACGGCCGATAACGGCGCGGGTAGTGTGTCGGTGTTTTTGCATCGTGGACGCAAGGCTCGTCCGGCAGATGCTTCCTCGGCCCATTGAGCGTCAGACGTGTTCAGAAAAGCGTTGCCCGACACGCATAGACGGCGCCTTTGCTTGACACCTCGTCGGGGCTCGGCTAGAGTTCGAACAGGCTGCCGGAGTAGGCATTCTGCCGATTTCGACTGCCGCTCCGTGGGGTCTCGTGCGATCGTTCTTGTGGTGGTTTTGGATGGGCTGCCTGATGACGCTGGCAGTCTTGATGGTTCAAGGCGGGGTGCGCGACCTGCTCTCGGGGACCAACCCGACGGGCGGGGGAAGCGGGGCGTACCTCTCATTTGGGACCACGATCTTCGGGGGTGGGCTGTTGGCCGGATGCCTTGCCCTCATCCTCAATCGTCTCCGCTGATCCGAGGGATGCCATGGTCGCCGGCTCGGCCTGTGCCGTATGCGGATAAGGACGGATCCTGCCGGTCGGAAGGAATGCCGAGCGCGCCATGCATTGTCTCAAGTGCAAAGGATTCATGATGGTGGAGCGCCACTATACCCTCATGAATCGTCGTCTCTATGCCCGCTGCCTCAACTGCGGGTTTTGGATCGACCTGGCCGATCTGCTGCGGTTCTTCCACAAGGTGCTGGACAGCTCCGTGCGCGGCACCAAAATTCGCGAAACCTACACATTATGACGCTCGGTCCAGCCGAACGAGTCGGGAGATCCAGCAGATGCGCTCTCTGATGTCGCTCCGCTCCCTGTTGTCCGTCGCCTGCCTGACAAGTTGGTTCCTCCTCTCGCCAGCCATGACCAGTCCGATATTGGCGATCGAGTCAGAGGTCGATGACGAGGTAATCACGGTTCCCTATGAGCCGCCGACGGCGCGTCAGGCGCACCATGCCTTGCGCTGGCGCCAGGTCCCCGCGCACAGCATTCTGCTGAAAGAATTGCGCACGGGGCAAACGCTGTATCAGTTTGAAAGTGAAAAGAAGGTGGCGCCCGCCAGCCTGACCAAGATCATGTCCGCGTTGGTGATTCTCGAATACGGCCACCTGGACGATGAAGTGACGGTCAGTCCAAAAGCGGCCCGCGCGCCCAAGACCCATCTGCGGCTGCGCACGGGACAGATCTTCCGCCTGGAGGATCTGCTCAAGGCGATGTTGATCGTGTCGGCGAATGATGCCTGTTTGGCGGCTGTCGAGCACGTGGGCGGGGATGAGCCCCGCTTCGTGGATCTGATGAATGCAAAGGCGGCAGCGCTCGGGTTGGCAAACACGCATTTCCATAACGGATGCGGCTTTGATGCCCCCGACCACTATTCAACGGCGGAAGATCTCGCCAAGCTCAGCGAGATCGCTTTGCGAGATCCCGTTTTCCGTGATCTGGTACGGGAAGAGCGCGAAATTATCATGCCGATCAACGAGCATCGGGCCTATGTGCTGCGGACGACAAATCGGTTGCTCGGCCGCATCCCCGGTGTGGAAGGCGTCAAGACCGGGTTCACTTCACGGGCCGGCCGATGTCTGATTGCCAAAGTCTCACAGGACGGCAGCGATTTGCTGATCGTGATCCTGAACTCCAAGCGCCGTTGGAACACGGCCACCAGCCTCATCAACTACGGTCTCCGGCTGAGCCAGGGCCGCACCGAATTCCTTCGCTAATCCAGCGCGACTGAGAGCAAAGACAACCCCGACGGGGGGAGGTGTGCCTCCGTCAGGGGAATGGTGGGGTTGTAGTAAGACCTGGTGAAGCGTGACGTGAAGGACTTGTGAGGAAGAGTCAGTGTGGGGTGGAAAACTCGACGTTCACGTCTTTCCCCAGATAATTCACCTGAAATCCCTGCTTGTCATAGGCCAAGACGGCTCCCATCACGTTCTCGTCGCCGTAGTCTTCCTGTCCTAACAACTTCCGTACTTCCTCCGGGCTTTCGCTGTTCAGTACGTTTCGGAAGATTCCGCGTGCCTTGAAGGCAAATCGGTTGTTGATGAAGATGAGGTCGACTTTCCCGTCCTGAACCCGCACGCCGGCCATGGGGCCGGTCGGCTTCCGTTGATCCAGCAAGAAAATGAAGGTGGCCTCCTGTTCGGCCTTAATGCCGGGAAGTTTTTCGTTCACCAGCACGTCAAGGGCTTTCGCTTCGGTATCGCCGAGTTTCACGCCGAAGAGCGACACATCCGGGCTGGCGATGGTCTTCGGGTCCATGAGGTCGTTCTTACTCAGTTCATAGGGTTCCGCGTGCAGCAGGCCCGATTGTGAAGCCAGCACTACAACTGCGACCCAGGCTAAGCACGCCCACTTATTCCGCATCATTCCTGCCTCCTTAGGGCTGCCGAGATGTGACGACCGAGCTGAGAGGGGGTTCAATCATCGGCGGGTTCATTCGGACGATTGGTCATTTTAGCCAAGCCCTCGGCTCACTTGCAAGGCCACAGAACGGAGGAAGGTATTCCTCAAGGTCAGCTGGAACCCAACCGCTACCCACCGGCGAGGACGGCTCCGTCGATTCTGGGTTTAGCGGATGAGAGAAGTGTCTTCATCGTCGCTTGGCAGAGTTGCCCGAATTCCTTCGCGGCCACCCCATGGTGGCGCTTGGTGAGGTAGGCCAATCCGACCGAATGTCGAGGTGTCGGGTCGTAGAGATGGATGACTTGAAGCGGTGCGTCGGTCCGGCGGGACCGGACGAACAGTTCGGGGAGGATCGTGGCGCCTGCGCCATCAGCCACGGCTTGAAGAATACCTTCAGGCGAACTCATTTCGAGCACGACTTGGGGATGCACGCCGGCCTTGGCGCATTCGGCCTCGACCATTTTCCTCAGGCAGTAGTCGACCGGCATCAAGACCAATGGGAGTCCACCCAAGTCCTGCATGCGCATGCGAGTCTTTTGCAGTTTGGCCTGCCGCGGCGCCACCAAGGCCAGACGCTCTTCAAACAAGGGCACCGTGGTCAATTGCGGATGGGAGAGCGGCAGCAGACAGATACCGAGATCGAAGCGATGCGAAAGTAACCCTGTCACGATGTCGGATGAGGGCTGCGCATGAACCTGCAGATGAATACCTGGAAAACGTTGTTTGAATCGGGTCACCAGCGGGGCAATCAGGTAGGAGTTCACGGTGGAGAGAACGCCCACGACCAATTGTCCGCGCTTGGCGCCGTGCAATTCCTGAACAATGTGAGCCGCCTGTTCCAATTCCCGGACCGCACGCTCCGCATGCTCATGAAACAATTCTCCTGCCTGAGTCAATACGACCTTACGTCCGAGACGGTCGAAGAGTTTGGTCCCCAACTCCTCCTCCAGCCCGCTGATCTGCACGGAAAGGGAGGGCTGAGAGACGTGGACGTGCTCCGCAGCCCGGGTAAAGTTCTGATGCCGGGCTACCGCCAGGAAGTAACGGATTTGACGCATTTCCATGAACGCCTCAATCTATAATCTAAAGCTATTAACAGTATCACAACTATATATTAGACCTATGGATAATAGCGTGGCTATAGTTACTCGTCAACCGGGGATGGCTTCGCGTGGCATCGGCGAGCGAGGCGGGCAGGCAACAGCCAATCACTTTCACAAGGGGGATGGTCATGAAGAGAACAAAACAGGTAGGGGGGCTCATGGCGGGGTTGGTGTTACTGGTGGGCATCGGTTGCGCGGAGACAGGACCGACCGCGGGAACGGCTCGTCCAGCGGCGTCACTGTATGACCGGTTGGGGGGGAAGCCTGCCATTACGGCAGTGGTCGACCAGTTTGTGGCGAATGTGGCAGCGGATCAGCGGATCAATGGGAGGTTTGCGACGACCGATATTCCAAAGCTGAAGGGCCATCTGGTGAATCAGGTGTGCGGTGCAACGGGTGGGCCCTGCAACTATACCGGACGAGATATGAAGGCCACCCATGACGGGATGAAAATCACCGGAGCGGACTTCAATGCCTTGGTTCAGAACCTGGTGGCGGCGCTCGATAAGTTCAGCGTGCCGGCGGCGGAGAAGAACGAACTGCTGGCGCTGCTCGGACCGATGAAAAAGGACATCGTGGAGATTCCGTAACGGAACATTCTGGAACGGAGCTGAAAGGCTCCGTTCCACCATCCAATCGCTGAATCTTCGAAAAATTGCCGGGCATAGCGTGAGGCTTGCAATGGCGGAGGCGGGGAGCAGGCCCGAACCAGTCGGCTCAATGAGAGCAATTATTCTGCCTGTCCGGTCTGAATGAGGGTTTCAGCCAGTCGGCGGAGATGCTGGAAGTAGTCTTGAGTCGAATCGCTTAGCTCATCAATCACTCCGTCGAGATCGGAAACGCAGTCTTTGAGAATTGCAACCCGCTGACTGTCCAGACCCTCCATTCCATCCAGGTAAAACACCGCACATCCGCCGATGACCGTGTCCAATGTCATGAGTTGACCTTCGTGCGGACTGCTGAATTGCGGCCACCCAGATTGGCAATGGGCTTCCCACATCGATGCGACGGTTTCACGGTTCATGGCGGAGGCGCTCCTCCCAACCACCCTAACCCATGCAGAAGTAGGACGGCAAGGGTACAGAGCCAGAGCCCAAGGAAGCGGTAATCAACCGCCTCGCGGTGAAAGCACCAGGTGAGCAGCAGTCCTCGCCAATTCGAGGGGCCCCAAGCCAGAAACCAGCTCTTGGCAACCATGACGCAACCGACAGTCCACCACAGGGGCTGGTACGGCAGATGGGAGGTGAACAGGATCAGTATCAAGCCAAACCAAATTCCAATGGCTTCCCACCGCAGTAACCGGGGAGTCTGGACCAATGTCTCCTGGAGTTTCCGGATCACCACCAGTGGAAATAGGATCAACGTCAGCCCATCGATGAGCCATATTCCTGCAATTGCTGCGAGCAAGTATCGCATCATGGCGCTGCGTGAACCATGGGGACGACCGGCGTTCCTCTAAGGGTAGAGGCCTCGTTGGAGATGTGCTTGCGCCACTTTATCAATGCCTGAAATCAATGCCGCCATCCGCATGGTGGTGCGTTTCTCAACGGAGAAGTGAAGGGTCCGATGAAACGCATTCGTAATGATATCCTGCAGGCGGTCTTGGATATCCTTAGCCTTCCAGAAAAACCGTTGTACGTCCTGTACCCATTCAAAATAGGACACGATCACGCCGCCGGAATTGGCCAGGATGTCCGGAATAATGAAGACACCCTTGTCCGTGAGAATACGGTCCGCCTCGAGGGTTGTGGGACCATTGGCCCCTTCGGCCAAAATCCGGCAGCGTAGCCGAGCTGCGTTGCGTTCCGTAATTTGCTCGGAGAGAGCAGCGGGTACGAGCACAGTGCAGTCCATTTCCAAAAGTTGGTCGTTGGTAATGGCATCGCCGAGTTTGATGTCTCGCAGGGGTTCCTTCTTGTCTTTGTAGCGGTGGAGCACCTCGGCAATATCCAAGCCCTTGGAATTGTGCAGCCCGCCGGCTACGTCGCTCACCGCCACGACACGCGCGCCAGCCTGCTGAAGGATCAGGGCCGTATGGGATCCGACATTGCCGAACCCCTGCACCGCAACCGTGGCGTTGGAGACATCAAGCTTGAGGTGTTTGAGGGCTTCCAGGGTTACATAGGAGACCCCTCGTCCGGTCGCTTCCTCCCGGCCAAGCGAGCCCCCGATCGAGAGGGGCTTGCCGGTCACGACGCCCTGAACGGCGTATCCCACCTGTTGGCTGTAGGTGTCCATAATCCAGGCCATGACTTGCTGGTCGGTGCCGACGTCTGGGGCCGGTACATCCTTATCGGGGCCGATCAAAGGGAAGATTTCCGCAGCGTATCGGCGGGTCAAGCGCTGCAGTTCCCCTCGCGAGAGTTTCTTCGGATCGATACGAATACCGCCCTTGGCACCACCGTAGGGCAGGTCCGCGACCGCACACTTCCAGGTCATCCACATGGCAAGGGCCGCGACCTCGCCCATGTTCACGTCGGGATGGTAGCGGATCCCGCCTTTGCACGGGCCACGCGCTGAGTCATGTTGTACGCGGTACCCGGTGAACACTTCCACGTGGCCGTCGTCCATCATCACAGGAATGCTGACGGTAAGGGTTCGCTGCGGCAGTTTCAGGCGTTCGCGCAGGTTAGGGTCGAGGTGCATGGCTTCCGCGGCTTCATTGAATTGTGCGACGGCCAGGCGAAACGTGTGCGTATCCAGCTCAAGCATGGAGAATCTCCTCGGGACTGAGTGAAGGAACGGCTGAACGTATGCGGGATAGTTCGGCAGCCGAAGGCAACCGGTCGGGGCCGAGTCGAGCAGTCCACTGAAGCGAGAAGTAGGCGGCGAATTCAGCCGCCACCCGATCGGCCACCACGTCGAATGAGGGGGCGGCTCCCAACAACTCGGCCATGCTGGTGGCCCGGCAATCGGCGATCCCGCAGGGGACAATCAAGGAAAAGGGCTCGAGGTCGACGGATATGTTGAGGGCAAACCCGTGGGTCGTAATACCCTGTGCGATTCGAACTCCGATCGAGGCGATTTTGCGGGGCTCGCTGTCGCCGACCCAGACGCCTGGAAGCCCATCTCGTCGGTGAGCCGTGATGCCCCAGCCTGCGAGGCTTCGAATGAGAATCGCTTCGAGTCCCCGCACATACGCCTTAGGCCCGGCGCAGTGGTCGGTGAGTTTCAGGATCGGGTACCCGATGAGTTGTCCCGGTCCGTGATAGGTGATGGAGCCGCCGCGTTCGGTTCGGACCAGTGGAATTCCACCGTGCGATGGTGGAACGGCCGGCAGATCGGTATCTTTTGTGCTGCGTCCGGCCGTGAACACCGGAGGATGTTCCAGCAGAAGCAGAAGGTCAGGACACCGCCGCGCGGCGCGCTCGGTTCGATACCAGTTCTGTAGCGTCCAGGCGTCGAGGTACGGCATCGAACCCAGGAGGCACAGCATGCCGGGTTGCGTCGGTGGTGAGCCGTCATGCGTATGGGAGCTAGTCATGGGTTACGGTCGCGGTGGCCCAGGTCGTGAGAAGGTTCTGGTGGCCGGTGTTGTTTTGCCCTGAATGGTGGTTTGCAACTGGATCTCATCCCCTGCGCGCGCCACTGCATGCCAGAAGTCTCCGACATTATAGATCGGGTGGTTGTCGACTCCGGTGATGACGTCGCCGGTCAGGAGGCCGGCCCGGCCCGCCGCCTTGTCGCCATCCACTTGCAAGGCCAGAATCCCGCGATCCTCTTCGAGATCGAAGCTGGCCATGATGCTGGGGGTGATGGTAATGGGAATGAACCCCAGGTCTGGTCGCAACACCGACCCGCGTACGATCATGGATTCGATATGGGGATAGATGGCTTCCATAGAGATAGCGTAACTGATGGCCTGAGCGGACGGGGCGATCGCGACATTGATCCCGACGACCTCTCCAAAACGATCCACCAGCGGACCGCCGCTGTTGCCGGGATTGATCGCCGCGTCGGTTTGCAGGAGATTGTAGAGAGTTTCGCCGTCAGGTGTGAGGATGGAGCGGTCCAGTGCGCTGAGCACCCCGACTGTGACGGTAGAGCCCCCCTTGAGCGCCAAGGGATTGCCGATGGCGATGACGGCTTCACCGATCTCGAAGGCGGTTCGCCGGCTCAACTGTGCCGGCACTAGGTCCGGTGCCACGATCTTGACCAAGGCTAAGTCCAGAAAGAAATCGCGAGCCACGACGCGTCCCGGCGTCATGCGCCCGGTCGCAAGGCCGACGACCACGCTTTTGACGCCTTGGACCAGATGGTTGTTGGTGAGGATGTAGCCGCCCTCATCGATGATCACCCCGGACCCGGACCCAGCCGGAGCGCCATGTTGCGCCTGCCCCGGGGGAACTCCGCGCTGCAGGATGGTGACGACTGAGGGGCGGACCTTGGCGACCACCGCCGGAACTGAGAGTTCCTTGCTTGGCGGCCGATCCGGTTGGGGGGCTCCCTGTGCCGATAGTGTTCCGGCACAGGCTGAGAGCACGAGGAGGATGGCACCGATCCGTAGGTTTCTTCCCGCCGGGCGAGATCGCAATGGCATGCGTAAATCCCTCCGCCGCCATTCTCTCACAAGTGCAGGGAGAAAGCCGCCCAAAATAGCACGGGCGAGGTTAACCCTCGCCCGTGTCAACGCCGCTGGTAGATGCCACCGGTTACTTAATGGCGGCGAACATTTCTTTCACCAGCGGGGTTTTGAGCTTCTTGAGCGCTTTAGCCTCGATCTGCCGGATTCGCTCGCGCGTCACGGAGAGGTGTTGTCCGACCTGCTCCAGTGTCCGAGCTTGATCTTCACCGATCCCGAAGCGAAGCCGGATGACGGTCTGCTCGCGCGGAGTCAGCGTGCCCAAGATCCGATCGAGCTCGCGAGTCAACTCGGTTCGATTCACATGGGCATCCGGCGGGACAGCTTGCTGATCCGGCAGCAATTCGCCCAACTCTGTTTCGCCGTCTCCAACACGATTCTCCAAGGCAACCGGTTCCTGAAAGGCCTGAATCGTTTCGTTCAAGCGCTCCGGCCGGATCCGCATGGTTTGTGCGATCTCCTCCAGCCTGGGCGTACGGCCGAGCTGCTGCACTAATCGACGCGAAACCCGAAGAATGCGATTGGATGCCTCTGTCTGGTGCACCGGGATTCGGATCGTCCGGGACTGGTCCGCCAGCGAGCGAGTAATACCCTGACGAATCCACCAGGTTGCGTATGTGCTGAACTTGAAGCCTTTCCGGTATTGGTAGCGCTCTGCGGCCTTCATGAGACCGATGTTGCCTTCCTGTACCAGATCCAACAGTGTCAGCCCTCGACCGGTGTAGTGCTTGGCGACATCGACGACCAGACGGAGGTTGCAACGTACCAACTCGTCCTTCGCGGTTTCGTGAATCACCCGATTGGTACGTACCTGTGCCAGACTGGCTTCAAGCTGCTTCTGAACCGAGGCACCGATCCGGCCTTGCGGCTTGGTTTCTGCCGACAGGGCTTCGAGTGCCGCCAGGGCTTGGTCGAGTGCCGTGGCCGAAAGTCCGCTCAACCGCCGCACCATCGTGATGGTGCGAATCAATTCCGTCGTGCGGTCCGTCTTCTTCAGCCGGGTGCAGGCCTTGGCGGCCTCCTGGAGCGCCGACCGGATTTGCCTGGTGCCGACGTCGATCCGCTTGGCCAGCGACACTTCTTCCTCGCGAGCGAGCAAGGGGCGTTCGCCGAAGGAACGGAAGTACAGCGATTCCAGCAGGAACGGAGTATTGGACGATCGTGACGGTTCCTCGGCTGGTTGCTCCTCCTGCTCCTCTTCGACTTCCTCATCCTGACCGATCGTTTCAATCAGGTCACTGGCTTCTTCGTCATCCGCATCCGGGTCGACTTCCGTTGAGATCCCGGTCGGTTTTTCATCGTCCGCTGTCATGGACTCTTTCATATGTATCCCCTTTCCCCTTTGATGGGGCGGTTCGATGCCTAATCGGTGGCGGCGAGGCCGCTATCCTCTGCCTACCCTTATTTAGAGCTCCGGCATCTCCAAAAGGATTCGCCAGTGGAATCCCCGGATGTGCGTGCCGCTACCCTGTACTACGAGGATAGAAGAGCCTTGGATTTCGCGTGGTTCCAGATATGGCCGATCTTGGCCATGTCAATGGGCGAGGCCCCTGGGCAATTGCCCAAGGGGGGCACGGGCCGAATGCGCGGTGACTAGGTCTTTGGACCCTGAAGAGCCTTCAAGAAGGGGGCAATGGTATCGATGGGAATGGGAAAGATCGTCGTCGAATTCTTTTCGGCGGCGATCTCGACCAAGGTCTGCAGGTACCGAAGTTGTAAGGCGGCCGGGTTCTGACTGATGACGCCGGCGGCGTCGGCCAGCCGTTGCGAGGCCTCGAACTCGCCCTGCGCATGAATGATCTTCGCGCGGCGCTCGCGCTCGGCCTCCGCCTGACGGGCGATGGCCCGCTGCATTTCCTGCGGCAGGTCCACGTTCTTCACCTCTACTGCCGATACCTTCACGCCCCAGGGTTCTGTCTGCTGATCGATGATCCGCTGGAGTTCGGCATTGATTTCGTCCCGTTTCGACAGCAGGTCATCCAACTGCATTTGCCCCAGGACGCTTCGCAAGGTGGTCTGCGCCATCATGGAGGTGGCGTACAGATAGTCTTCCACCTGGATCACGGCTCGCTGCGCATCGACCACGCGAAAATAGATGACCGCGTTGACCTTGACCGTGACGTTGTCGCGTGTGATGACGTCCTGCGGAGGGACGTCCATCGCGACTGTGCGAAGGCTGACTCGAATCAGTCGGTCGATGAAGGGGAGTATGATCACGAGGCCGGGACCGTTGCCGCCGACGAGACCCTGTGAAAGGCGGCCGAGACGAAAGATGACTGCGCGCTCATATTCCGGCAACACGTTGAATGTGAGTTTGCCGAGGATCAAAGCGAATACCAACAGAAGCAGCAGTCCGACAGGGCTCAAGAGCATGAGGCGCCATCCTTTCGTGCAACCGGTTGGACATGCAGGGTGAGTCCTTCCACGTGGGTCACGCGGGCATGGTCGCCTGGTTGCAGCGCGCTGTCGCTGATGGCATCCCAGAGCTCGCCATGGATCGCCAGATGTCCATGGGGTGAGATCGCGGTTTTGGCAATGCCGACCAGCCCAACCAATTCCTCTTGTCCCGTGGCGGGCATTCGACGCAAAGCCCTCAGCCCCATGCCGACCATGAGGAGTGACCCGACGGCGGCCAGACCGATCACGGGGAAAATCACACTCCAGGAAAGTTGCAGGAACTGCGCGTCGGTTTTGATCAGCATCAGCGAGCCCAGCAGCATCGAGATCACGCCGCCCAAGGCGAGCAGGCCGTAGCTCGTGACCGTGGCCTCGAGGACGAAAAAGATCACGCCGAGCACCAAGAGGAGGAGACCCGCATAATCGATCGGCAGGGATTGAAACGAGTAGAAGGCGAGGATGAGACTGATCGCGCCAACGATCCCGGGCAGAATTGCCCCGGGGCTGTAGAGCTCGGCGATCAGCCCCACCGTCCCAAGTGTCATGAGAATGTAGGCGATGTTCGGGTCGCTCAAGGCTTTCAGGGCCTCTAACCTGAGCCCCATCGGGAACTCCCGCTGGGTGGCGCCGGCGGTATTCAGGGCGCGAGTCTCGTTACCCAGTTTTACGGAACGATGGTCGAGTTGTGCCAGCAAGGTGGGGACGTCTTCCGCGACTAGCTCGATGACCTTCAGCTTGAGTGCTTCCTTCTCCGTGGCGGACCGGCTTTTGAGGACCGCGTCCTCGGCCCAGCTCGCGTTGCGCCCATGTTGGTCCGCGGTCGATTTGATGTAGGCGACCGCGTCATTCTCCAGTTTTTCCTTCATCGTTTTGTCCAGGTCGCCGCCTCCCAGGGCTACTGGATGGGCGGCGCCGATGTTCGTGCCCGGGGCCATGGCTGCGACATGGCCCGCCAATGTAATGAATACACCGGCCGATGCGGCACGTCCTCCTGATGGCGCCACATAGACGACGACGGGGATGCTGGCGCTGGTGATGTCCTTGATGATGACTCTCATCGAAGTGTCGAGTCCGCCTGGCGTGTCGAGCCGCAATATCAGTGCTTCGGCATGGGCCGCCTGGGCTGAGTCGATCGCTTCATGAATGTATTCGGCGGCGACCGGGTTGATGACACCCTCATAGGTAGCGACGTAGACCTCCCGGGCCTGGCCGAGCGCGGCGGGTGATTCGAGCGAGACGAAGGACGAGACAAGCAGGCTGTACGCGAGAAGGAGTGCGGGAGAGACTGTGTGAGTCGAACCACGCATCAGGAGTCCTCAACGTGGCGATCGATGAGCAGCCGAGCCCGGCCCATGGCCGGTGAAGGCATCTCGGTCCGAACTTCTTGGATCATACGGCCCGCTCGGAAGGCAGTCAAGGAAGCCCAGCGCTCCTTCGGTTGAAAACACGGCATCAGTCTCCTAGAATGCCGAGCCATGTCACAATTGCAAAATAGCGAACGCATTCACCTGGTCGACAAGAAGGGCCGGCAATATGCCCTGACATTGAAGGCCGGAGAGACCTATCAATACAGTGGGCAAACGATTGCCCACGACGAGCTGATTGGGAAGCCGGATGGCTCGGTGGTGACCCTCTCCCGGGGCAAACGCTTTCTCGCACTGCGTCCGACATTCGGCGAATATGTGCTCAAGATGCCGAGGGGGGCCCAGGTGCTCTATCCTAAGGACCTCGCGCTGATTCCCATGTGGGCCGACGTGTATCCGGGTGCGCGGGTATTCGAGGCTGGTACCGGGTCTGGCGCGCTCACAATGGCGCTGCTGCGGGCCGTGGGACCGACCGGACTCGTGGTCACCTATGAGGCTCGCGAGGATTTTTCGCGCACGGCGATGGCCAACATCGAGCGGTATCTCGGTCCGGTGTCGACCCTGAGGCCTTGCCGGAAGAACGCCTATGAGGGCATCGAGCTGCTGGAGGACGGCAAGCCGTTCGATCGACTAGTGCTGGACCTTCCCGAACCGTGGCAAGTCGTGCCGCATGCCGCGAACGTGTTGCGGTCCGGTGGGATCTACCTGAGTTTCGTGCCGACGGTCCCGCAGGTCATGCAGACGGTGGAGGCGCTGGAGCGCGCGGCGGTGTTCGGCATGATTCATACATTTGAAACCCTGCTCCGGACGTGGGCCGTTCAAGGCCGCAGCGTCCGTCCCGACCATCGCATGGTGGCGCATTCGGGGTTCATTACGGTGGCGCGAAAGGTGGAGGCCGGCTGGTGGGCCGGGGCATCGACTGCCGCGCCTGTCGATGAGGCGAGCGAGCAGGGGATCGGCGAACAGGACGGTATGGAGGACGGGCGTTCATGAATCGGCTGCAAGGGAAGGTCGCGATCGTCACAGGTGGAAATGCCGGCATCGGCGAGGCCATTGCCAAGCTGTTTGCGGAAGAAGGCGCATCAGTGGTCGTGACGGGGCGGCGGAAGGAAGAGCTCGATCGGGTCGTGAAGGGGATCGGCGTGAACGGAGGACGGGCTTTGGCGGTGGCCGGATCGGTCACGGACGAGGCGCACGTACGAGACGTGGTCGCGCAGACGGTGCGCACGTTTGGAAAACTGCACATTCTCGTGAACAATGCCGGCGTCGGCGATTTCGGAAAGCGAGTACACGAGACCGATGATGCGACCTGGGCGCAGGTGCTCGACATCAATCTGACCGGTGTATTTCGCATCAGCCGTGCCGCCATTCCGGAGATCCTGCGCAGCGGTGGCGGGTCGATCATCAATATTTCTTCTGTGGCCAGCTTGGTGGGGATTTCAGGTCTGCCAGCCTACGCAGCGTCCAAGGGAGGGCTCGATGCCCTGACCAGGGCGATGGCCGTCGACTACGCTCGCGACCACATCCGATGCAACGTGATCAACCCTGGCCTTGTGGATACGCCGATGGCGGCCCCCCTCATGAGTAATCCGGCCGACCTCGAGCCCATTCTGGCCCACTATGCGATCAAGCGTCCGGGAAAGCCGGAGGAAGTGGCCAAGATGGCGCTCTACTTGGCATCAGACGAGTCGATGTGGGTGACGGGAGCGACATTCCCGATCGACGGCGGCATGACGATCGCCAAGGGATGAGGGCCGGAGTCGCCTTGCCGGAAGAGACGTAGGACGAGCGATGGAAATCAACAACCAGACACAGTGGTTCGGAGTCATCGGCAATCCGGTCGAACATTCGTTGTCGCCGGCTATTCACAATGCCGCCTTTCAAAAGACCGGCGTCAACGGGGTGTACCTGGCTCTTCGCGTCGAGTCGATCGGGGATGCCATCAAGGGGCTGCGCACGTTGGGGAACGCCCGCGGATTCAGCGTGACGATTCCCCACAAAGTGGCCGCCATCCCGTTTCTCGATGAGGTTGAGCCGACGGCGAAGTCGATCGGGGCCATCAATACGATTGTGGTCGAGCAGGGCAAGCTCAAGGGCTACAACACCGATGCTTCTGGCGCGTTGCGGGCCCTGAGAGAAGGCGGCGCGTTGCTCGACGGGCAGCGCGTGCTGATTCTGGGGTCGGGCGGCGCAGCTCGAGCGATCGCTTTCGCGCTCGCGACCGGTTCCAATATCCCTGGTTTGACGATCCTTGGAATCGAGGAAGCGGAGCGGCAAAAGCTCGTGAAGGATCTGCGGGCCAAGTGCTCCATTCCAGTCGAAGACGGACCGCTCAGTTTGGATATGTTGCGTTATTGGATCCCCCACGTGCGGACCCTGGTCCATTGCACTCCGGTCGGAATGTCGCCGAAGGTCGATGACAGTTGTGTGCCGACCAACCTCTTGCGGCCGGAGTTGACCGTGATGGACATCGTTTACAACCCGAGGGAGACGAAGTTGCTGCAGGATGCGAAGGCGGCGGGATGCCGGACGATTTCAGGGCTGGAGATGTTCCTCAACCAAGCCGTGATGCAGTTCGAGCTCTGGACCGGCAGCCAGGCGCCGGTGGATGTCATGCGGCAGGTGTTGGAGTCGCGCTTCCAATAATGGATAGGGGGGAACTGACAGGGTGCCGGCGCCGATGAATCTCGTGTTGATCGGGTATCGGGGAACGGGTAAGAGCAGCGTGGGACGCATACTCGCACGTCGACTCGGCCGGGAACTGGTTTCAACGGATGCGGAAGTCGTGAAGCAAGCGCGACAATCGATTCCCGACATCGTGAAGCAATTCGGCTGGGACCATTTTCGTGATCTGGAGTCGGCGGTCTGCCGCGATCTTGCCGGCCGGGACCATCTGATCATTGACACCGGCGGGGGAGCCATCCTCAGGCCGGAGAACGTCAGCGTACTGCGGCAGAACGGCGCGCTCTTTTGGCTGACCGCCGAGGTGGAGACCATCACCAAGCGGATTGGCGGCGATACTCAACGACCATCCCTCACTGGTACCAAGTCCTTCACGGACGAAATCCGTGAAGTTCTACGCGAACGCACGCCGAAGTATCAGGCGGCGGCGGACCATGTCGTCTCGACCGAAGGTCTGTCGACGTCGGACGTGGCCGAACGCATCCTCCAACAGTTCGGAACGCAAGCGCCCCGTTGATCTGTCCTCCAGCCCGTGCTACGCTCCACCTCTCATTGTGTGCCGGCGGGAACGCGCATGGAGAGAAGCATCGGTTTCGACGGTGCGGTCGTCTGCTGCGAAGGTGGGCCGGTTGCTGCTCCTGTGAATACCGGCTCATGATGATTCCGTGCTGATCTGACCCCTCTTCCCTTGTGGCGCCTCCGGTCTTTTCCAACCGTTCTGATGGAGGTGCGTCATGGGGAGCAAGCTCTACGTCGGTAGCCTGCCGTATTCGACCACGGACGATCAACTCGCCGACCTCTTCAAACAGCACGGCGCGGTGCAATCCGCCAAGGTCATCACCGATAAATTTACCGGGCAGTCGCGCGGGTTCGGATTTGTCGAGATGGCGACGGGGGAAGATGCACAACGAGCGATTACGGCGCTGAATGGTACTCCTTTTGGCGGGCGGAACCTGGTCGTCAACGAGGCTCGACCACAGGAAAAGCGTGGTTTTGGTGGCGATCGCGGGATGGGTGGGCCCGGTGCCGGCGGCGGCGGGCGCACAGACCGTTGGTAACGGACGACCTTCCTTGACAACCTGGGCCCGACGTGGTTCTTATAGCCCGTCTGCGCCCGTAGCTCAATTGGATAGAGCATCGGACTTCGGATCCGAGGGTTGGGGGTTCAAGTCCCTCCGGGCGCACCACTCGGTTTTTACTCTGGCCGCGAAGCGTCAGTGGGTTCTCGCGCCCAATGCCGCGGTGTCAGCTCTGTGCCGGAAGCTCCCGGCTGGTGCCTCCTCATCGGTGCCGTTCAACCATGCCACTCAGTGACGGTCAGCAAACCCGCTCTGGGCGCGATGTTTAGCCCTCCACATCCCAGAGGCCAGAGTCCCAATCTGTCAAGCCCGCACCGTAACTCCTTGATTCGTTGAAGGAAAGTTTCCGCCGCGTCGGTCGGCTCGAGGCCAGAAACCGCGGTGCTATAGTTGTTACGACGTTTACGGTAACACCTCGACGCAAGGAGCAAGGAGCATGGTTATGAAACATCTCGGACCTTCACAGCTTATCCTGACCGGCCTGACGCTGGCTCTATTGGGAAGTCCCGGTTGCAGCAGCATGAAATGGTTTCACTCAGGTTCCGACGATATGGCCGAATCGGAAATGGGATCGGCCAAGGACTCGCGCTCGGCGCGATTGGGCAGTGGCGACGGGGCAGATAGGCAAGCTGGCCGTGACGGTCGATATCCCTCCATCGGTCGCCAGGATGCCATGAGTGATCCCGAGGGCGGTGCGCTGCGAGGATTCTCGCCGTTGGTGAACGGCCAGATCGCCGGTGAAGAACGGCTTAGCCGGAGCGACTATGGGCAGATGATGTTGCCGGTCGATCGCGACGCCAAGCGATATGCAGAGCTTCGCCGGGAAGAAGCGGCGGCGATCGAGGCCGGCTTGAACGATGTGTACTACGGGTATGATCGCTGGAACCTTTCGGATGACGGGATGACGGCGCTCAGCCACAATGCGGAATGGTTGAAAGACAATCCCAAAGCCTTATTGAAGATCTCCGGTCATTGCGACGAACGCGGGACCCATGATTACAACCTGGTGTTGGGCGAGAAGCGTGCGAAGACGGCGAAGGCCTATCTCGTCGACATGGGGGTGAGCCCTAAGCAGGTAGCCATTGTGTCATACGGGAAGGAACGCCCGTTCTGTGCAGAGCACGATGAGACCTGCCATCAGCAGAATCGGCGTGGCCATATGTTGTTGCGCAAATAGGCGACCCGCCCCGGCGCCTTCCCGTGAGGGGGTGCCGGGGAAAAGCGCCTCGGTTCCTTTCCGAGGCCACCTCCCTGGTCCTCTCCTCCTCCAGACGGTGTTTCCTCCCAGCGTCCGGCACATTGAATACTCTGAGACCGGTCACAGGCGATTGCCTGCGCGGGTCCGGTGTTGACCCCTGTGTGTCCTGGGTGACAATCAGTAAGAGCTTATGGTATCTGAGCCATGGCGCGGGGATGCCCCTAGGCCGATTACTTCGTACCAAGGAGTGGGATTGTGAACCAACGTTTCGGGATTACCGTTAAGTTTCTGATTTCCGCCGATTCTCCCGAGGAAGCGGAAGAGATTATCGAGTCGGCCTGTGAAAAGATGGCGTCCTCCGTCAGTGAAGGCGACGTCAGTTACGAAGGTATCGAGGATATCGAAGAGGAAGACGAGGACTGATTACGCCGGCACTGCCGGCATGATCGGCCGCGACCGCACAACCTGTCTACTGCGCCACCCGTGAGACCTCGAGCATGACCGAACCAGCGACCACCGACGGGCAACCGACTCGCCCGCCCGGATTTTTGAATCGCATCCACCAGTCCAGCAAACATTATTTGCCCCAGTGGCTGGGCGTGCCCGCGCACATTCACCACGTGGCGCATCGGATGGCGAATCCTCCGATGGAGCGGCCCAACAGCCGCCGTGAATTCCAACATTTGCTGCAGGCGTTGGAGATTACCGAGGGGGCGCTCGAGGAAAAGTTCGGCTATGGATTCAAGACCGCACCGAACGGGGATCGGCTGGTTGTGGTCTGGGAAGCGCATACTGAATATTACAGCTACCAAGTCTGGCATGTGCTGAAAGACCCCTCGGCGCGGCTCGATTTCGGGCCGATTACGTTTCCCGGCTACGCGATGCCGATTTGCCCGCTGGGGATCAAGGTCAATGCGCTGGATATTCTCATCCTGCCGGAAGAGCCTCCGCTGCAGGATGCGTTGCGTGGTCGGTTGCCGGGCGCGATTGTGTACGGAAGCCACATCTTCAGCGAGGACATCGTGGCTGTGACCAGCTTCACGCCCGATGAATTCGAGCGGGAACGTTACCTGATTTGCTCGGACTCGCAAGAGGCCCTGGAGCAGCAGGTGTCGAAGATCGTGGACACGCTGGTCTCGATCGAGAACTACTACCACCTCGTCATGCTCCCGTTTCAGGCCTTTTCCCGGGCCGTCGACCAGATCCACGATTTCGAGCAACGACATTTGTATCAGCGAGCGGTGCTGATCGAACAGTTGGGGGCGTCCACGCCGGAAACGATGCAGAAGTGGTTGACGGTGCTGACGCAGGACCTGCTCCAAGTCAGCCGCCTGGCAGAATCGATGCGGTATAGGCTCTCGGCGTCAGTGCCCTATGACCGGATCGTGCAGAGCAACCTGGTGTCACTTCAGGAGCGGCCCTATCCGCCGTTGCGTCAGTTGTCGGAGTACATCTCGTGGAAGATTACCGGCGTGACGGATGGGTATCTACAGTTGGTACGGCGGATCGACGCGATGGAAAAGGATTTCGAGGCCACGGTGGCGGTCCTGCGGACGCACATCGAACTTCGACTGCAGGAACAGAATCTGGCTCTGCAGGATCAGAATATGAAACTGTTGGCGAGCGTGGACACGACGACTCGCGGGCAGGCCATTCTGCAGCGGACGGTCGAAAGCCTGTCGGTGATCGTGATCACCTACTACCTCACGGGCTTGGGCAGTTACGTCCTAAAGGCGTGTTATGAGATGGGCTGGTTGAAGAACTACACGATTGCGACGGCAATCTTCGTCCCGATCGCCTTCGCGACGTCTTTTACCTTGATGACCGTCGGGCGACGGATCATCATCAAACGCATGTCGGATCCGACCAAGGCCGGGGCCGGGCACTAGTCCCGGCCGTCTTTCGCTTTTCCTGACACACCCACGTTCGTTTTGTGCTTCACCGATCCCCGTGCGCGCTGCTCCCCATCCTGGGAAGCCCGGTGCGGGGGATCAGGCTATGGCCAGTTCGTCGACGTAGGCGTCGGCAGCGGGCTGGAGCTGGTGGTCGATTAATCGGTGAATCCGGCTTTGGTCGTCACGTCGTACGCGGATGAACTCAATTCCGGCGATCTCGCCCAAGGTCCAACGCACCTTGGCCAACCCCACGCTCACGGGTCGGGCTTGATCCGGCGTCATCATCCGGAGTTCTAGGTAATCTCCCGGCTGGACGGACTGGGAGGTCCGAATCGCGCATCCCGGAGCCGACAGGTTGATGACCGTGCCGTGGCCGATCATCGAATCTCCGGAAAAGCGCACTGGGTAGTTCACGGTGACACGTACTGCAGAACGAAGTTCCCTTTCCATGGTAAGGCCTCCTTGCCTTGCTCCTGCCTCTTTCGGAGGGAGTGGCGCGGAACTTGAGTGCGAGTAGCAGAATCGACCGGAAGGGCTGTTGCCTAAGGAGCCGTTTGGGGGAAAGGGGAACCTACTCCGGCCGAGCCTTGCTGTGCGTCACCCAAAAGGCCAATGGGAGGGCGATGGGAAAGGGGAGGAGGATCAGGATCCATAGCGCCAACTGCCTTGGAGCGAGTGAAGGGAATGGAGGTCGAAAAGTCAGGCGAAACATGGCAAAGCCTACCGCGAAGGTGAAATATTCTGGGGCCTCAGATCCGGGATGAGCGACGGGGTGCCGTACCGACCAGACGCATGACATCGGCGATCCAACGTGCCCATACAAGCCCAAACACAATGACCGTGAGCAGCAATCCACTGGCGTCCATCGAGATTCTCCTGGGGGTTAGACCCTGTCGACTCTTACTGGAACTCCAAATGAGCAACCGACATGCCATGCGCGAACCCTGCAGCCGGTGCCAGGCCAAATCCTTGAAATTCCATCATTCGTTGTTGGGAAGTGGGTAGCGGGCTGGCTCCGGTGATTGTGGAACTATTGGGAACGGATACGCGACTGTATCCGTTCCGATAATGCCCTCCAGGATTACGCCGGACAGCCACCGCCGGCCGGCTCTGTTGATTTCGTCAGGGGAAAAGGGTATCCATCTGCCCATCCCGCGAAATTTACGGATTTGGTCTCGGTCGGACGGAGGTGTCCGTGGAACGACGAGATACGCCGCGTTATGAGGTTGAGGTCCCGCTGACGTTCTCCGGCAATGAAATCGCCGGGGGAGGGATGGTGACGAGCCTTTCGAAGGAAGGCTGTCATGTCCTGAGCGAGGAATCCATGCCGTCTCACGCCTACTTGGCGCTTCGTCTGCAGTTGCCCGACCCGCACGAACCACTCAAGATCGAGGTCGCGGAGGTGCGGTGGGCAAATGCCACAGGGTTTGGGCTGTCCTTCGTGCATTTGCACGCGGAGGAAGTGCAGCGGCTTGGCCGCTTCATTTCCTGGCTGCGCCGGACACAGAACAACTGAGGGTTGTTCGTGCCTTACCGCGTGATGATCGGGAGGTCGACATGCACGTCGATCGGGGAGTCTTGTCTCCCGGTTGGGAATGGAGGAAACGGATGGGCGTTGACGACGGTCATCAGCGCCGCCTGGTCCAATTCCGCATTGCCTGAGCTGCGCTCTACCTCGATCAGTTGGGCTTCTCCGTTGGCATACAGGCGGAATTGGATCACCGGCATCCGCCGCACGGCATGCCGTCGCTGCGACAGCTCCTCGCGCAGCCGTTGTTGGATCAGCCCCTGCAGGTGTCGCCAGTAGCCGTTTTGTCGTCCCTGGGCGGCATTGTCGATCAAGTCCTCTTCCTGCAAACCGCCATCGAGCATGGCTAGCCCTCCGGGTGAGACCGAGTCCCGTCCGGCCAGATCCTGAAGCCGTATGGCGCCGGCAGCCGCTTCCGAGCGCAGGCTCCGATCCATGTAGCCAGGAGTGGCGATGGTGACCACGACCGACCGCCTGGCGATCTCCTCCAGATGCAGACCCTGCTGCCGGGCGAGCGAAACATGGAGCACGGTGGCCTTCGGCGGCGAGCCGATGGTCGAAGAGAGGCGGCCCAAGTCGACCGTTACCGACAGCCGGTGGGCATCAGGACGTGGTTCCAACGGTACCGTATAGCGCGGAAGGCCTTCCCCTTCGAACGAGGCCACGAGGGTTTCTCCCTGCCGGGTCGGTTGTTCCGGCACTTGTACCGTGACGGTCAGGCCGCGGTTCGGGGGTAGCGCTCCGTAGAGACTGTCGGCTGGAAGGTCGATTTGGATATCGTGAGCCGTGACGCGCGGTTGATTGCTACCAGCCCAGGTGGCGCTCAGCATCAAGGCGATGAGTCCGCCGATGATGAAGGGTCCGGTCCATCCGGCGATCCGCAACAGGACGAGTCTGGAAAAGGGTACAAACGAAGGCTGGGCTAACCGTGACATCGTGGCACCTTGGGGTAGTTTCTGGACGATGAAGACACATCATGAGTATCACGGGGGGCGGGCCTGGCCTAACCAAATGCACAATCATGTCATGCGTTCGTTCTGCCGGTTGCGCAGCATACGGCGGTTCAGGCAGGATGACAGCATCGGTGAAAGGTAGGTGCCATGACGACCTCGTCGACATTTCCGGACCTTCCGCAGCTCAAGACTCCCTGTGTTATGGTCATTTTCGGGGCCGACGGCGACCTGACCAAGCGCAAGCTCATCCCTGCCCTTTACAACCTCATGGCAGGGCATCTGCTTCCCGAATCCTTCGCGGTAATAGGAACGGATAGGCTGGAGCATTCGACTGAAGAGTACCGAGCCAAGCTCGATCGGGTGATCGGTGATTACCTCCCGCGCGGATTCGACCGAACCGTATGGCACGCGCTGCTTCGGCGCATTCACTACCTGCCGGGAGATTTCCAAGAAGGGACGACGTACCGGAGACTCAACGAAATCCTGCAGGAGATCGACCGGTCGGAAGGCACCAAGGGCAACTATCTCTTTTACCTGGCCACCGTGCCGGGGCTGTTCGGCGAGATCGTGCGGCATCTGGGCGAGTACGGGTTGGTGGTCGAACGGGATGGTCTCTGGCGTCGCGTGGTGATCGAAAAGCCCTTCGGACACGACGTGGATTCGGCCAAGGCGCTTAACTACGAATTGCAACGGGCGCTGCGCGAACAGCAGATCTACCGCATCGACCATTATTTGGGCAAAGAGACGGTCCAGAACATTTTGGTGTTCCGCTTCGCCAATGGCATCTTCGAGCCGGTCTGGAACCGGCAATACATCGATCATGTGCAGATCACGGTGGCGGAGAGTCTCGGGGTCGAGCATCGTGGGCGCTACTACGAACAGGCCGGGGCGCTACGGGACATGGTGCCGAACCATTTGCTCCAGCTCCTCTGTTACCTCGCCATGGAGCCGCCCAATTCTTTCGCCGCCGATGCCGTGCGCGACGAGAAGGCCAAGGTCTTGCGCGGAGTGGTGCCGATGAGTTCGCTGGATGTCCTTCGGTTCGTGGCCTTTGGTCAATACGGTGAAGGCACGATCGATGGCAAGCCCGTGGTGGGGTATCGGGGGGAACCGCTCGTGGCTCCCGAGTCGCTCACCGAAACCTTCGTAGCCATGAAACTGTTCATCGACAATTGGCGATGGGCCGGCGTCCCGTTCTATCTGCGAACCGGCAAGCGCATGGCTAGGCGGTTGACGGAGATCGTTGTACAGTTCAAATGCGCGCCGTTCATGTTGTTCAGCAAGACCAAGGTGGATCGGCTCGCCCCCAACCTCCTGGTGATCCGCATCCAGCCGGATGAAGGGATTTCGCTCCGGTTCGATGCGAAGGTGCCGGGTCCGACCGTTCGGATCGGCACGGTGGACATGGATTTTCAGTACGCGGACTATTTCGGCAACGCGCCCAACACGGGCTATGAAACCTTGTTGCACGACGCCTTGGCCGGCGATGCGACGTTGTTTCAGCGGGCCGACAGCATCGAATTGGGTTGGCAAGTCGTGCAAATGGTGCTCGATGTCTGGAAGTCGCTGCCGACCGCCGCCTTCCCGAACTACGCGAGCGGGACCTGGGGGCCGACCGAAGCAGAGGCGTTGCTGAAGCGGGATGGGCGGGAATGGTGGAACGGCGGGCGGGCATGAGCAGGGCCGCAATTGGCCGGTTTTGTAAGAGATCGTGTGTGCCGGCGGCGACAGAGTGAGCGAGGGAGAAGCAGCTATGTCAGGAGCGAAGATGGAAGTGGCCACGCTGGCCGGCGGCTGTTTTTGGTGTTTGGAGGCCCTATTCGACCAGGTGGTGGGTGTGGAATCGGTCGAGTCGGGCTATATCGGCGGCCAAACGGAGAACCCTACCTACGAACAGGTCTGTTCAGGCCGGTCCGGTCATGCAGAAGCCGTGCGGATCACATTCGATCCGGCGCGGATCACCTACCGGGAACTCTTGGATATGTTCCTCGTTAGTCACGATCCCACCACGCTCAATCGTCAAGGCAACGATACGGGAACCCAATATCGGTCAGGCATTTTTTACCACTCCCCCGAACAGAAACAGATCGCAGAGGACGCGATTGCGGCGGTCACTCAGAGCAAGCTGTATGCGAATCCCGTCGTGACCGAGGTGGTTCCCGCCGGGCGGTGGTACGAGGCGGAGGGGTACCATCAGGAGTACTTCGTTCGAAATCCCTTCCAGGGCTACTGCACCTATGTCGTCGGGCCCAAGGTCGCCAAGTTTCGCAATGCGTTTGCGTCCAGACTGAAGGCGTGAGAAGGCTCGTAGGGGCCCATCGCTTATGGCTAATGGCGTATGGCATGGGCAAGTGAAAGAACCAATCCGGCCATAGACTATAAGCCGCACGCTCTACTTCGGCCAGATTCTCCGCACACTGTCCGCAGCATCCTGCAGCACATTGACCTTTTGCATGACCTGCGAAGGTTTGATCAGTAATTCGGCTTGGGGCGGGCAAAAGGGCCATTCCACACGGCTCTTGCCCTGAACCTGGGCAAGGATGACGCTGTCCGGACCTTCCGAGGGGGTCTGCAACACGATCAGCGGATCTTTGGGGTCGAGCACGCAGGTGGATTCGAATCCCGCTTGTTGGTAGCGGTCCGGTTGAAACAGATTCACCTTGTGTGCCCCGTTGGAGAAAATCGTGTCGCCTTCGCGGATCGGGCCGGAGGGCGCCACGGAGTAGAGCACCAGCGGCGCAATCAAGATGACTGCGGCTGCGAGGCCGATGGACCAGAGCGGTGGCTCGGCGCCCCGCTGTCCGTTGGATTCAGCTCGATCCATGTTTCTTTACGTTCCGGCCCTGACGGCCCTTGTGGAACTCGGCGATTGTCTTCACACTATACAGTCTTGTATTGTCTCCACCACACGAGGTCTGTGCGTCAATGGTCTACTGTCCCATGTGCTCTGCCGGGGCAAAACGAGTCGCCCGTCACGGATGGCAGGATTTTTTCCTGCACCTGATCGGGTATTATCCCTTTCGCTGCACGATCTGCCTTCACCGGTTCCGTCTCCGCCGAAGAACCTGAGCGGACAGGCTCAAGGCTGTCTTGGGCGTCCTGGCCGTTCCCGTCAAGCCTCCAGTGCGTCGAACCAACCACGACACGCGTATCGGATTGGGCCCCTTGATTTGCCTCTGTGGATTCCACTAGGCTCCCCACTAGTGAAAGTCCCTGTCAATTCCTGCATTGGGACCGAGGCTGGGTTCAAGGAAGTCCGATCACATGTTCTTCTGTGACAAATGCTCCGGCTATACGCGGCGATCAAGCCGCCATGGGTTCATTGATTTCCTGTTCTACCTGGTAGGGTACTATCCCTACCGGTGCCTGCGTTGCACGAGGCGATTTCATCTCCGTCAGCGGGCCTGAGCCCCGTTTCCCTTTCCGCTTGTCCTGTCCCCGATACATCCGGCCCTAGCTACTGAGCTGTTCCTGGCTTGCTCATCGAAATCAGGAGCGACTGGAGGGCGGTGCCCCATCGCTGGGCCATCATCCGCTCTCCTTGAGCATTGGGATGGACTCCGTCCGAAGTCATAGTGGCTGGGTCGAAACCGGTGGCTAGGTCGACCAAGACGATGGGTGACTCCGTGGTCGATCGGTCTTTGGCCACTGCTGCCAAGGCCTGATTGAATCCGGCAATCGCCTGCAAGGGTTTGAGGGTTGAGGGAATGATCTGGGCCAACAGGATATGAATATGCGGGTTCACGCTGCGGAGTCTCTCGATGACCTCGCCGATGGCCTGAGCAGTCTCGGGTACGGACCGGCCTTGCCAGAGATCGTTGGTCCCGAGATGGACGAGCACGAGGTCGGGACGCGCCGCAGTAGCCCAGGGCACGATACGGTCGCGTATCTGGTCGGCTCGCCACCCGCTGTGTCCTTCGTGTTGCTGATCGAAGTCGCCGTAGCGAGGAACTCCGCCGCGAACTCCGGTCATGGAGCCCACGAAGTCGGCGGCAATGCCGCGTTCGTGAAGGAATTGCCAGAGATAATATCGGTAACTGGCTTCTCCTGGTCCGGACTCGGTAATGGAGTCTCCCAGCGGCATGATGCGAATGGGTTGTCCGGCGGCTGACAGAACGGGGAGGATACAAGAGGTCAGGAGGAGGAGGGCGCAGAGTCGCACACGGTCTAACGTGCATGGTCGGTCCATTGCGCTAGAGGATCCCATCATCCTCCGCGTCGAACGGCTCGGCCGGCGGGTCGGCTTCCGTCGCCCTGAGCGAGGCGAAGTCGAAGAGCCGCCGATCCAAGAGCAGAGCCGGTGCAACGTTGGAGAGGGAGGCAAAGAGGCTGTCACCCGATCCGGGGAATCGCGCTTCCCAATCCTGAAGGAGCGCCTTGACCTGCTGGCGTTTCAAGTCGGTTTGAGAGCCGCAGAGATCGCAGGGAATGATAGGGAATTTCAGCAGCTCGGCGTAGCGCGCGAGGTCGACTTCCTTCACATAGGCCAACGGACGGATGACGAGATGGCGGCCGTCTTTAGAGCGGAGTTTGGCCGGCATGGCCTTCATCTTGCCTGTAAACAACAGATTCAACAGCAATGTTTCAACGATATCGTCCCGATGGTGGCCCAGGGCAATCTTCGTCGCCCCTAACTCGCCGGCCAGGCGGTAGAGGTGGCCGCGGCGAAGGCGGGAGCAAAGCGAGCACATCGTATCCCCTTCGGGGATCAGCCGTTTGACGACCGAATAGGTATCGCGGGTTTCAATGTGGAACGGCACGCCGCGGCTCGTCAGATACTCCGGCAACACGTGGGCAGGGAAGCCAGGTTGCTTTTGATCGAGATTGACGGCAATGAGCTCGAATCGGACGGGGGCTCGCCGTTGCAGGGACAGCAAGACTTCCAGCATTCCGTAGCTGTCTTTGCCTCCCGATAAGCAGACCATGACGCGGTCGCCGTCTTCGATCATGCGATAGTCGGCGATCGCCTGCCCGACTAGACGAGAGAGCCTGGTGTGGATCTTCTCGGCCTCGTCGGCGAGGCGAGGCGGCGGCACCGGTGCTGTAGGGACGATGAGCGGATGGTCGGCCATGACGGGCATTCTACCTCAAGGGCTTTCTGGAATGGCATAGGCGCGTGAGTCCTGTCCGCAAATCGGGTATGGTAGCCCCCTCTATGGAATCCCTCTTGTTCGTCTGCTCGGGGAACATCTTTCGCAGCTTGGTGGCTGAATATGCCGTGAAATGGCACCTGGACTCTGAGCGCGATCTCCTGGTCGGTTCCGCCGGCATCGAGGCCTCGCCCCAGCCGATTCACCCGTTGGTGCGGCTTCGCCTGATCGAGAAGGGGGCGGACCCCCTGCGCCATGTCCAACGGAAGCTCAACCGCGATCTGTTGGAGGCGGCCACCATCGTCGTCGCGATGGGCGAGAACCATCGAGCGTTCATCCGGCAGGAGTTCGGGCGGGACGTGCCGCTGTTCAACCAGCTTTGCTTCGGAACCGACGAACCGATCTTAGATGTGCATGAGGCTGTTCCGAACTGGCAGGACAATCTCGAGCAATCCCGCGACTATCTGCATCACGTCATCGACCATATCTGGGCCGGAGTCCCCCGGCTATTGGAACGACTGCCCCCGCGGTAGCCCTCGGCCCTGGTCCCTGGGCGGTGTTGCCCGCCTTCCGTTCGGTGCCACCCATGCCCCCGGTCTTACCCTTGCGGGTATTTCCGTCGGTTTGAGGGGCGATCGTCCGGCAAATTTCTAATCAACTGCTATATTTGTCAAAGAGCAAATCGGCGACTCACGGGGCTTTTTGAGTGAGCGACTCATGGGGCGCACAGGAACGGAGCACAACCGGCGGTCCCGGACCGTCGAACGAACGCCCGAATGGGTGGAGTGGAGCGACGAGAAGCTGCTCGATGTGCGGATGTGCGACCTGCATCTCCGGATCGAGGGTAGTTTCTATGAGGCGCCGATCGAACAGTTATCCCACGAGCTCGGGGCGCGCCAACTTTCCTTCCGGCCATTTTTCTGGCTGTCGGATGAGTGGTTCACGCCGGACGAAGTGCCCGGGATCGCTCTGCCTTTCTATTTGGCCCATCCGCGACTGGCAAAACTGGAATCCAGCCAAATGTTGGAAGTCGAGGGCGGTACACATGAATGGTGCATGCGCATTCTGCGACACGAAGCCGGCCATGCGATTGAGAATGCCTATCTGCTGCGGCGGCGGCGCCGACGGCAACAACTCTTCGGCCGGTCCTCGCAGCCCTATCCCAACTATTACACGCCTCGCCCATACAGTCGGAGTTTTGTCCGCCACCTGGACGTCTCGTATGCGCAGAGCCATCCCGACGAGGACTTTGCCGAGACCTTCGCAGTGTGGCTCGACCCGCAGTCGCAATGGCGGGAACGGTATCGTGGGTGGCCGGTGCTCAAAAAACTGGACTACGTCGAGCGGTTGATGGCAGAGCTGGCCGGAGTCGCCCCTGCAGTCACCGACCGTCAACAAGTCGATCCGCTGCGGCGCATCTATACGACACTGCGTGATCACTACGAGGCGAAGCGTAGGCATTATGGCGTCGACCGCAAGCCGTCGTACGACGCGGATCTCAAAAAGCTGTTTTCCGATGAACCGGTGTATACGAAGAACCCCAGCGCCGCGGCGTTTCTCCACCGTACGAGGAAAGACATTCGCCGGCGCGTGGCCGAGTGGACCGGCGAATATCAGTATACGATCGACCAAGTCCTCGAGGGCATGATCGATCGGTGCCAAGCGTTGCGGCTGCGCCTGACCGTATCCAAGGAACAGGCCAAGCTGGACTTCGCGATTTTGCTGACCGTGCAGACGATGAACTATCTCCAGAGCGGACGACATAAGGTGGCACTATGAGGCGACTGCGCATACTCGTGCTCATGCACAAAGACCTGGTTCCGCCGGATCAGGTGAACGGGCAGGATCTGGATGCCGTCGGGTGGAAGACCGAGTACGACGTGGTATCGACGCTGAGGAAGCTCGGGCATGAGGTGCGTGCGCTCGGCGTGAAGAGCGACCTCGAAGTCATTCGCGCGGCGGTCGAAGACTGGAAGCCGCATATTGCGTTCAATCTCTTGGAAGAATTCGACGGCGTGGCGGTGTACGATCAGAATGTCGTCTCCTATTTGGAGCTCATGCACGTTCCCTACACGGGATGCAATCCGCGCGGCCTGATGTTGGCGCGCGACAAGGCGCTCGCCAAACAGGTGATGTCGTACCATCGCATTCCCTATCCGGAATTCATGGTGGTACCGCTGCATCGCATGGTGCGTCGGCCGAAGTACCTGACATTTCCCTTGATCGTGAAGTCGGTCAGCGAAGAAGCGTCTCTCGGGATCTCGCAGGCTTCGATTGTCGAAGACGATGAGAAGCTGCGCGAGCGCGTGGCGTTCATCCATGACAGCGTCGGCACTGGTGCCATCGTGGAGCGCTACATCGAAGGGCGCGAACTCTACGTCGGGGTTATGGGCAATGCGCACCTTCAAGTGTTTCCCGTGTGGGAACTCATCATGGACAAGATGCCGGATGAGGCGAAGCGCATCGCGACCGAGCGGGTAAAGTGGAGCCGCAAGTACCAGACCAAGTACGGCATCCGTTCGTGCGAGGCGAAGAATTTACCTGAGGGGACGGCCGATCAGATCCAACACCTGGCCAAGCGCGTATACCGTGCGCTGGGACTGAGCGGCTATGCCCGCATCGACATGCGAATGGACAGGGACGGCAACGTTTACGTCATCGAGGCCAACCCCAATCCTCAGATTGCCTGCGGCGAGGACTTTGCCGACAGCGCGGGAAAGGCCGAACTTGCCTACAAGGATCTCTTGCAAGAGTTGCTGAATGTGGGGCTTCGATGGCGCCCCGCCCAAGCCGCCTAGGCGCGGAGCTTGAAAAAGGCTTCTGGCGTCGTTGTCGCCGCACTCAAGGACTCGACGTACGGCTCAGTGTACGCCTTGCCCTCTCGTTCGCTGCTGCCTCGCCACAAGACCTTTTTGAAGTTCCGCGCGTATCTGGAATATTTGGGGGAGGAGCTCTAGGGTGAGAGCCCTCCCACCTCCCAGAATTGCCGGTCTTCCTTCCACTACATCTTCAGATGTTTCTTTAAAATCTCCGAGTGGTAGATTGCCGTGTTGCTCTTGCCGAGGTCATGGGCATTTTGGAAGTGCGCAGTGGCGCCTGCGTGGTCGCCGTTCTTGTCCAGCACCAGCGCCAGATCATAGTGCGCTTCTGCCGACTGGGGATCTGCCTGTTCGCCTGCCGCGAAGTGCTTCTTGGCCAAGTCCCAGTGGCCCATCCCAAAATGTTCAATCCCTTCGTTGAGATGGGATTCAGCCTTCGAGCCCGTGCCGGCCTTCAGCGGCTGGGCTTCCTTCTCCATGCCGGCCCAGGCCGAGGTTGCAACCAACAGTGAAGCTGCGGCGATAACAGTGATGGCTTTCGTCATGATCTCCTCCTTGGTGAGTGTGTGGATAACCCTCACCATTTCTTACGGAGGAATAGGCTGGCTGGATCTGTCGCTGTGGGGCGAGAAACGGTGCTCAATGCAGACGGCTGATACTGATGGCTAAGACCTATGGTCCCCAGCGAATGCCGAACAGAAGGGCGACGCTGGTGTTGTCGTCAGGGACGGGAGCCGAGAGTGTGAGGTGGTGAAGGTTCACCATCAGAGTGCTGGCGAAGGCGATCTTGGGGCCGACCTGATATTCCAGCGAGAGTCCCAGGGGGATGAAATGGCTGGTGTCGTTGCGGTCGATCTTCGTAGGGCCGCTGCCTTTGTTGAGGTCGGCGTGCACCAGCCCGAGTCCGGCAAACGGGACGATATTGATGCCGCTGGTCAGCCGCAGGTGATACTTGGCGACCCCCGCGACCGCCACCTGGGTTAGGTCGCCGATCGGCGTGAAGAGCGCCAACCCGCCGAACGAAAAATTCTGATCCATGTAGTAGTCAAGCCCGAACCCCAACGCGAAGGTCGTGTTGTTGGTGGTGTCGGTCCATAGACCAAGATCGGTGGCAAACCCCCAGTGGTTCTCATCTGCGCTCGACAGCGAGGGGGCGAGCAAGCATAGGGCCCCGGCGACCAGCGAGAGGCAGGCAAATTGGCGGAGAAAAGTCAGGATGTGCATAGCGTGAGGCCCGATGCGGCGCGGACTCTATCATAGGGCTGATGCTCGGACAAGAGCAGTCGCGCGATGGAGTGGCCGGCCCCGTTGTCTCCTCAAGGGCGGCTGCAGTATTCTCTGGCGAAATCTGAGAAGGAGTAAACGATGGCGACCCAGCCTATGACCCCTGCGGAGGCGGCCTCCGCGCTGTACAAATTGCTGCCCCGTTATCTGTCCCCTGAATTTTTGAGTGACTATGGCCTGGATGTCAGTGAGAGTCAGGCGGGGGATATCACCAGAGAGGTGCTCTCGTTTAACCTCTATTGGGTGTCGGCTGCGATCAACGCCCACATTCCCCGTCAATATCGCGAGGTGCTCTTCAACCGCGTGCTCGAACTGATCCAGGCGGAGTGGGGCAGTGCCTTCAAGTCACAGGACGTGGAATGGAAGGATTTTTTGACCGAGGCGGGAGAACGCCGCGAGCTCTATGCGCCGGTGGGGAATTTTGAAGGGGGCGCAGAGGCGACGTCCGAACAGCTTGCCGACATCTTGGAGGACGCCGGTGCGATCCAAAGCTGCGACAGGCCGAAATTGATGGTGCTCCTACCTGACGTCGTGCCGCTCGATAAGTACCAAGCGCTGCTGGATGAGGCCTCTTAACTCGGGGCTCAGCCGCCCGTGAAGCGGCGCTCGTATCTCGGCAGGCCGGGAGGAGAGCCTCCTTGAGACGAGATACCCTTCACGTGCGACGCTTCACGCGGTCTCACAAGTAGCGATGCGACAGCACCTTGCCGCTGTTGTCGATCTCATACAATAGGGGCGCGCCGGTGGGAATGTTGAGCTCCAACACCTGCTCACGCGTCAGCTGATCCAGTTGCATGACGAGCGCGCGAAGGCTGTTCCCGTGCGCTGCGATCAGGATGGTCTCCCCCTTTAACACGTAGGGCTTGATCCGGCTTTCATAGTAGGGCAACACCCGCTCGGCCGTATCCTTTAGGCTCTCGCCCCCCGGGGGACGGACATCGTAACTCCGGCGCCAAATCTTGACTTGCTCGTCGCCGTATTTCTTGGCCGTTTCAGCCTTGTTCAATCCTTGTAGTTCCCCATACATCCGTTCGTTCAGCGCCTTGTCCTTCTCGATGGGAATCGTGGTTTGGCCGAGCGATTCCAAGATCAAACGCATCGTTTCATTGGCGCGCGCGAGCACGGAGGAAAATGCGCGGTCGAATCGATAGCCCGAAAGTTTCTGTGCGGCGGCTTTGGCTTCCTCCACGCCTTTCGGGGAGAGGGGGACATCCACCCAGCCGGTGAAGCGGTTCTCGAGATTCCACTGCGACTCGCCATGCCGAATCAGGACCAATTTGCTCATCGTGGGTGCTCCCCTCGTTACACGGTGGCTTGTGCCTACTCCAAGATATGCGATTTCACGCAGGCGCTGTCAAGCATCGGCTCGTGCGCGGGGCCGTCCGACGGGGACGGCAGTGATCGGTTGCATTCATTTACACTGCTCAGTACGATGCGCCAACTCTCTGAGTCCGGGAATCCCATCGCATGACGACTATTTCCCCAGCAGACTGGTCGCGGTTGCAAGCCTGGTGGCTCGGTATGGGCAGTCGGCTGCAGGTGGAGGACCGAGTCCAGGCGTTTTTCGACCGGGCCCTGGGGGCGGAGCAGGCCCTGCCACGTGCGGCGCAGATGGGGGCGCAGCCCGAGTATATCTTGTTCGTCCTGCTGCGCTATTGGATTCCCGTCGTGTTGCCGCCGGCCGGACGCGAGCGGGTCACCAAAGGCGATCCCGACTACTGGTTGGAGTCGGAGCAACTGCTCAAGGCGGCGGTGGAACGATTGCGCGAGTTGAAGCCTTTGATCGAATTGCTCACATCAGCCAACCCGGTGGGGTCTGGCCAGGGAGACCGGTCTCGAGGCGCCTCGCCGGTGGTCGAGGTGGAGCTGGCCAACATGCTGCAGGGAATTGCAGAGGTTGCCGGCAGTTACGGCGGTCCCGACTATACCTCCGTCATCAAACAGTTTGATCCGGTTCCACTGCGGCAGACCCAGCCGTTCAAGCACAACAAGAAGAACAGCGCCGAACTGTGGGTCGTGTTTCTCTTGCGCGAACACTTTCGCAGCCTGGGGTTGGGGAAGGACCGCTATTGGCCGCTGGTGGCCGGGGTTTGCGCGGCAGCCGGGATCGTGAATCCGAACGGGCAAGCGTACCAGGCTGACGAACTCAAGTCCTGGTGGCAGAAGAATTGGCCTCGCACCTATACCCAGCTGGAGCAGACGCAGTCGGCTTCGGAGGTCAGCGGGGCGGCGTACCAGCAGGATTTTGATTGGTTCGTGGGCTGGGTCGAGTGGCAGCGATCACGGTAGTACGCCGCGTATAGCAAATAGCGTACGGCGTAGGGTGAGATAGGAACTCCGCGATTTCCGAGCCAGCAGCTATAGGCCGTAGGCTCGTTGCTGCTAGACGTTTGTCAGTCCTGCCGGGCGGGTTTTGGCAGGCGGGCCTTTCGGCCCGTCAGGAATCCCTTCTTTCAGCATCGCGACCACCAGCCCGATCTTGAGGACCAACAGGCCCACGCCGACCCACACGACATAGGGTTGGACTCCCCCCAATTCGCCGAGCATGGTCGCCCGCTGTGTCCCGTCGGCTGCCCGCTCCTGCTTGATCGTCGACAGCTGTTCCTTCACATGCCAGTAGTAGATGTAGTTCGCGCTGACACCGGCCATCAACCGCCAGACGATATCCGCCGAGAGATCCTGCGTCATATAAAACGCGAGGGCCGGACCGATCGCATAGATCAGCGCATAGAGGTACATCTTGCGGTACAGGAACCAGAGGAACGGTTCGAACACGAAGGCGGGCCAATGCCAGGTCAAGGCGAAGCGGGGGCCGGCCGAGCCGGTAAATTTCTTGAACGTCTGGAGGTAACGGTCCGCGTTCGGGCCGATGAAGGCTCGCATGAGATCCTCATCGGTCTGGGGTAACGGGGCAGTCGCAGGTGGCTCTGTGGTGGCCTCCGGTTCAGTGGCAAACGAGGTCCCGCACTGATGGCAAAAACGGGCGTCGTCTGGATTGAGTTGTTGGCACTGTCGGCACGGTTTCATGAGCCCCACCTTATCCCATCCGCCGTCGGCTCCCGTCAAGCGGGGTCATGTGCCGGTTGCGCGACGGATCGGCGCGGTGGGAGAGGCTGAGCGGGCTGTCGGTCGGTTGCTCTACGAGCCCACCCTATGATAGGTTCGCCGATCCACAAGGGGGGCTCTATCATGCCGACCGGAGAACTACGCCAAGACGCGGAACAGTACTTGATGAATACCTATGCGCGTCTCCCCATCTCCATCGTGCGGGGGCGGGGCAGCCGGGTCTACGACCTGGAGGGGCGGGAGTATGTCGACTTCGTGGCCGGCATTGCGGTCAACCTGCTGGGGCATGGCCATCCGGACCTGGTGCTTGCCATCCAGAAGCAGGTGCAGCAGCTCATCCATACGTCCAATTTGTATTACACCGAACCCCAAGTGCAGTTGGCAAAAATGTTGGTGGAGCATTCGTTCGCGCAGAAAGTGTTTTTCTGCAACAGCGGGGCGGAAGCCAACGAAGCCGCCATCAAGCTGGCCCGGAAGTATGCCCACGACAAGTATGGAGCCGGGCGGTTCGAAATCGTTACGATGAAAAACTCCTTCCATGGACGGACGCTGGCGACGTTGACCGCGACCGGACAGGAGAAGGTGCAGAAGGGCTTCGATCCGCTGATGCCGGGGTTCTCCTATGTCACGTTCAATGATCTCTCAGAGGTCGAGCGGGCGATGACCGAGAAAACCGCGGCGGTCATGTTAGAACCGATCCAAGCGGAGGGCGGGGTGCACGTCGCCGATCGCGCCTACATGCAGAGCCTTCGGGAGCTGTGCCGCGAACGTGATGTGCTGCTGATCTTCGACGAAGTCCAGACGGGTATGGGACGGACCGGTCCGTTGTTCTGCTATGAGCATTTCGGTATTCAGCCCGACATCATGACGCTGGCGAAGGGGCTGGGCGGCGGAGTGCCGATCGGCGCCTGTCTCGCGACCGACGCAGTGGCGAAGGCGTTTACGCCAGGGACTCACGCCTCCACATTCGGCGGGAATCCCTTGGCTTGCGCTGCGGGGCTGGCGGTCTTGCGCACACTGCTCGAGGGAAAGGTTTTGGACCATGCCCGCCGAATGGGCGATTACCTGGCCAAGGGATTGGCCGCCTGCAAGGAACGGCATCGGGTCATCAAGGAAGTGCGGGGCCTCGGTCTCTTGCAAGGCATGGAATTGGACACGGACGGGAAAGCTGTGGTCGCCGATTGTCAGGCTCGCGGGTTGTTGATCAACTGCACCGGCGATCGGGTGCTGCGGTTTGTCCCCCCACTCGTGATCACCCAGAGCGAGATCGATCGCTTGCTGCATGCGCTTCCGCAGGTGCTCGGCCAGCGAACAGCGGTCTCCGCTCACTAACCCTGTAGGGGCGCATTATGGCTCGGCGTCCTGGTCGATCGACCTCTCAGACCGGCCTCGGTAAAGATTTTCTCGATCTCCTTTCGATCCCACGAGCGGAACTCGACGGATTGTTGCGGCTGGCGGCCCAATTGAAGGCCAAGCAGGCGCGCGGAATTCCGCATCCGCTGCTGCCCGGGAAAATGCTGGGGCTGGTCTTCCAGAAGCCCTCGACCCGTACCAGGGTGTCCTTCGAGGCGGGCATGAATCAACTCGGCGGCCAGGCCATGGTGCTGCCGATGGGCGACATTCAGCTGTCGCGTGGCGAGACGGTGGCCGATACGGCTCGAGTCCTCTCCCGCTATCTCGACGCCATCGTCGTGCGCACGTTCGATCATGCCATCGTCGAGGAATGGGCGAGGGAGTCCACCATCCCGGTCATCAATGGACTCACGGATCTGAATCATCCCTGCCAGGCGCTATCGGATCTGCTTACGATTCAAGAAAAGAAGGGGCGTTTGGCCGGGCTGAAGATGGCCTATGTCGGCGACGGGAACAACGTCACGAATTCTCTGATCGAGGCGGCCGCCAAGATGGGAATGACGATCGCCGTCGGCTGTCCGCCCGGTTACCAACCCGACCAGCACATCGTCGATCGCGCGCGGGAGGAAGCAGTGGAGACCGGCGCCACGATCGAGATTGGCTCCGATCCGCTGGTGGCGGTGAAGGATGCGGACGTCCTGTATACGGATGTGTGGATCAGTATGGGGCGGGAACGGGAGCAGGCTCGGCGTCTGAAGATCTTGGCCCCCTATCAATTAAACGAGCGGCTGCTCAAGCGGGCCAAGCCGGACGCGCTCGTGATGCACTGCCTGCCGGCCCATCGCGGTGAAGAAATCAGTGCCGATGTCTTGGACGGCCCGCAATCGGTCGTGCTCGACCAGGCCGAAAATCGTCTACACATGCAAAAAGCGATTCTGGTGCGCCTGCTGGCGCGCGGCCGCAAGGAAAACGGAAAGAGGAAAAAGTAAGGCTATGAGCAAGTCAACGTACAAGAAGGTTGTGTTGGCATATTCGGGCGGATTGGATACGTCCGTCATTCTCAAGTGGCTCGAGGAAGTCTACGGCTGTGAGGTCATCGCGTTCTGCGCTGATTTGGGGCAAGGCGAGGACTTGAAGGGAATCAAGAAGAAGGCGCAGGCGTTGGGCGTCCGGAAGGTCTTTATGGAGGACTTGCGCGAGACCTTCGTGAAGGACCATGTCTTTCCGATGCTGCGTGGCAATGCCGTCTATGAAGGCAGCTATCTGCTGGGCACCTCGATTGCCCGCCCCCTGATCGCCAAGCGGCAAATCGAAATCGCCGCGGAAGAAGGGGCCGAAGCGGTGTGTCACGGCGCCACCGGGAAAGGCAACGACCAGGTTCGGTTCGAGTTGACCTACATGGCGCTCCATCCGCAGATCAAGATCATCGCTCCCTGGCGCGAATGGACGATGCGCTCACGGCGTGAGTTGATCGAGTATGCCGAAAAGCACGGGATTCCGGTGACGGCGACCAAGGCGAAGCCCTACAGCATGGATATGAACCTGTTTCATACCAGCTATGAAGGCGGCATCCTTGAAGATCCCTGGGCTGCACCGCCGGAGGAAATCTTCGTCATGTCGGTCTCGCCGGAACGGGCGCCGAACAAGCCGCGCGAAATCGAAATCGAATATGTGTCGGGCGATCCGGTCGCGGTCGACGGAAAGAAGATGGGACCGGCCGCACTGTTGGCCCATCTGAACAAACTCGGCGGCGAGCACGGGGTCGGCCGCGTCGATCTGGTGGAAAATCGGTACGTGGGCATGAAATCCCGGGGAGTCTACGAGACGCCGGGCGGAACCATTCTCCATGCGGCGCATCGTGGATTGGAGTCGCTGACCATGGATCGCGAGGTGCTGCACCTGCGCGACAGCCTCATCCCGCGCTATGCGGAGCTGATCTATTACGGATATTGGTATGCGCCCGAGCGGGAGATGATTCAGACCGCGCTCGATGAAGCGCAGCGTGATGTGACCGGGACCGTGCGGGTGAAGTTGTACAAGGGGACTTGCACCGTGGTCGGCCGCAAGTCGCCGCGCTCGCTCTACCGGTTGGACATGGCGACTTTCGAAGAAGATGAAGTCTATCGGCAGAAGGATGCGGAAGGTTTCATCCGGCTCAATGCGTTGCGATTGGCGATCCGCGCCCAGCGTAAGAAGGGATCGCGCAAGTAACCCATGGCGAAACCGAAGTCGACCAAATCTACCACCCGTCGACCTGCCGCATCAGGCCGGACGGCAAAAGCTCTTCCCCAAGGGAAGGCTTGGGGGGGACGGTTCGCTGAGCAAACCGATCGGCTGGTGGAGCAGTTCACCTCGTCGCTTTCGGTGGATCAGCGGCTCTATTCCTACGACATCCAGGGCAGCGTTGCGCACTGTCGGACGCTGGAACGAGCCGGGGTGTTGACCTCGCGGGAAGCCGCTGAATTGGTTCGAGGGCTGGAGCTCGTCAAGGCCGAGCTGGACGAGGGCCGTTTCCCGTTTCTGCCGCAGGATGAGGACATCCATATGGCGATCGAACGTCGCCTGACCGAGCTGATCGGTCCGTTGGGCGGAAAGCTCCATACCGGGCGGAGCCGCAACGATCAGGTCGCATTAGACCTGCGGTTGTTCCTGCGGGATGCGTTACAGCGGTTGGGGAGCCAACTGCAAGAGTTTCAGCGAGTGTTGGTCGCTCAGGCTCGTGCGCACCTGCACGTCGTCATGCCGGGCTATACGCATCTGCAGCGGGCGCAGCCAGTGCTCTTGGCGCACCATCTGCTGGCCTATGTAGAAATGTTCGATCGAGACCGCGGGCGGCTGCACGATGATCGCAACAGATTGAACGTCATGCCGCTCGGTTCCGGCGCACTTGCCGGGTCCAACTATCCCGTCGATCGCGAGTACACGGCCAAGCTGCTGGGGTTTCCTGCGGTGACGCGAAACAGTCTGGACGCCGTGTCGGATCGGGACAGCGTCGTCGAAACGCTGGGGGCTCTGTCGCTGATCATGATGCACTTGTCGCGGCTGAGCGAGGAATTGATCCTCTGGGCGTCACAGGAGTTTCGGTTCGTGGATTTGCCGGATACGTTCTGCACCGGCAGCAGTATGATGCCTCAAAAGAAAAATCCCGACGTGCCTGAACTTGTTCGGGGGAAGACCGGGCGGGTGTACGGGCATCTCATGGGGATGCTCACCCTCATCAAGGGGTTACCCTTGAGCTACAACCGGGATCTGCAAGAAGATAAAGAGGCGCTCTTCGATGCGGTGGACACGACCGGGCAGTCGGTGGTGTTGTGCACGGAATTGATGCGTCGGGCTCGCTTCAACGAATCGGTTATGCAGCAGGCTGCCGAAGGGGGGGGGATGTTGGCGACGGAAATCGCCGACTATCTGGTCACCAGGGGGGTGCCCTTCCGGGAGGCCCATTCCATTACCGGTCGAATTGTGCGATCCTGTATTGAAAAAGGTCAAGCGCTTCAAGGTCTTAGCTTGACGGACCTGACCTCATTTTCCGACCGATTCGAAAAGGACGTACTCGATTGTTTGACTGTACAGGGGGCGATTGACAGAAAGGGGCAATTGGGAGGGACGGCGCGGCGACGCGTCGAACAGCGGATCAAGGAGTGGGAAAAGGCGCTGCGGGCATGAGGCCGTGGGGCAGCGGGGGCTGGTGTCGCCGGGGCGACTTGAGCGGTTGGGTCTTCGCGCTCATCGGTCTCTCCGGTTGTGGCGTACTCGGACCGCCGGTGCCGCCGGAAGATGTCGGCGTCAATCCCGTGATCGAACGGCAGTTGAGGCGGGAGGGACTGCTGGCGCCGGGGGAGGCTGTGCGAGGGACGGCTACGCGTCCGAGTGCACCGGGCCAGGTAACCATCGAAGAGTTTATCGATAACTCCATGGTACCGACCGGAGAGCCGTTACCCGTTCCGCCGACTCGATCAATGGGTAGTCGGTAACGTATCGTAGCTGGTACGGAAGGAGTGTTCGCGGTTTGTCATGGGGTGGGGGCTTCACACTGGGAAGCAGCCGCCCGGGAGGACTAGTGAACATGGAACTCATTCAACCATCCCGCACCTTCGTCTCGCCGACCAATGCGCCGAAACGCCGACTGCTGCTACTCGATCCGTATCCCCGCAACAGTCAGTACCATTTGACTGCTGCAGAACGTCGGGCCGTATGGTTTCCCAAGCTGAGCCTGCCGACCATTGCTGCGTACACGCCGGAACATTGGCAGGTGGACTTGGTTGATGAGGCGGTTCGGGACATCGATTTTGACCACCCCTGTGACTTGGTGGGTCTGTCGGTCATGACCTGTTATGCACCGAGGGCCTATGAGATCGCCGCGGAGTTCCGAAAGCGTGGGGTCAAGGTCGTGATGGGTGGTGTCCACGCGACCTACTGTCCCGACGAAGCATTGCAACATGTGGACACCGTAGTGTGCGGCGAGGCCGAAGATCTGTGGCCGGAGGTCGTATCCGACTTCGAGGCCGGGCATATGAAGCGCAAGTATGAGATGCGCGCCTTCCCCTCGCTGGAAAACTACCTGAGTCCGCGAGTTGAGTTGCTGAGTCCGGACGCGTACATGACTCGGCAGTGCAGTTTTACGACGAGGGGCTGCCATTTCGATTGCGAGTTTTGCAGCGTCTCGCCGTTCAATGGAAAGACGACGCGGCGGCGGCCGGTGCTAGAAGTCATTCGCGAGATCCTGCGTGTGAAGCACTGGATTCGAAGCGAGATCGTCGAGCGCATGTGCACGGATTCCCTCTGGCAGGCGCTCAAGACCGGATTCCGTATGAGGGTGGGCATTGAGGACGGCAGCATCGTGGCGTTCGTCGATGACCTGCACAACAGCAACCGCGCCTATTGCCGCGAACTCTGGACGGCATTGAAGCCGCTGAACATCAAGTGGGGCTGTCAGTCGACTCTGTTCTTGGCCGATGACGAAGAAATGGTGAAGCTGGCGGCCGAGAGCGGGTGCGTGTCGGTGTTCGTCGGGATGGAATCCCTCGACGAGGATTGCCTCGAAGAGACCAATAAGCCCTTTAATCGGGTCCAAAAGTTCGCGCAGGAAATCGACATGTTTCACAAGTACGGAATCATGGTGAATCCCGGCATCGTCTTCGGCTTCGACAACGACGATGAATCGGTGTTCGAGCGGGCTGTGGATTTCCTTACTGCCACGAAGGTGGAATTGGCTTACTTCAACGTGTTGACGCCGTTACCAGGCACGGCCTTGTATGACCGGTACAACAAGGAAGGCCGTATTTTCGACCGTGACTGGTCTAAGTATGATGGGAAGCACGTGGTGTTTCGGCCGAGTCGAATGACACCGGAGCAACTGCAAGAGGGATTCAACTGGGCCAACCACCAGTTTTACTCGCTGTCGTCGATTTGGAAGCGCCTCTCCGGTACCCAGCAGCGTTTGGTCGCCCGATGGGAAATGAATCGGGAATTTCGCAAGCTCGTCAAGCGGTCCTGTCCGAAGGGGACATTGTCACCGGTTGCCAAGGTGCTGAAGAATCTTCAGGCGAAACTGCCGATCGTCGATACGGCCCAATTAATTCCAAATGCGATGTACGCCATCAAGCAGCGGATCGACCAAACCGCGGCCCCGGCCCACAGTCTCTGGTTGAATATCAAAGCGAAGCGGCACGACCAAAAAGCAGCCGTCGTGGTCACGCTGGAGGGCACCCTCGACTCTGTCGGGGCGAAAGAGTTACTGAAGCGTATTCGTGAGGCGGCCGAGAAGGCGCGCTTGGACGTCATTGTAAATTTCGAACATCTGAAACATGCCACGCCGGAGGCGCTGAAGGCGCTGCTGGACCGTGAGGCGGTAAAATCAGTACTTCCCTACGCCAAGGTGCGGTATCAAAAATTTACCGCCGCCTTCCAGGGGGCACTCGAGGGGTTGTCATTAAACGGAGCTGAATTTTTGATCGAGGATCTTCAAGATGCATGACTTTGAGTATCGCCAAGGAGAACTGTACTGCGAGGATGTCCCACTGTCCCGTATCGCCAAGGAAGTCGGGAGCCCTTGCTATGTCTATAGCCATCGCACGCTGGTGCGGCATTTCCGCGCGTATGACGGGGCGTTCAAGAACATTCCCCACATCGTTGCGTTTGCGATGAAATCGAATTCGAACCTCGCCATCCTTCGGCTCATGGCCAAAGAGGGCAGCGGTGTGGATATTGTGTCGGGAGGGGAGCTCTATCGCGCGATGAAAGCCGGTGTGCCGGCCCAGAAAATCGTATTTGCCGGCGTAGGCAAGAGCCCGGAGGAAATCCGCGATGCGCTGAAAGCCGACATCCTGATGTTCAATGTCGAGTCGCCGGCTGAGTTGCAGGCGATCAACGACGTTGCGGCATCGATGGGCCTCAAGGCTCGGGTGGCCTTGCGCATCAATCCGGACATCGATCCCAAGACGCATCCCTATATCTCGACCGGTCTGAAGAAGAGCAAGTTCGGGATCGCGGCGGATCGTGCCATCGAAGAGTTTAAGGCGGCTTCGGCCCTCAGCCACATCGAGGTGGTGGGGGTTCATAAGCACATCGGATCACAATTGACCGAGGTCACGCCGTTCGTTGAGGCGCTCAAGAAGGTGCTGGGCTTGGTGCAGACCCTGAAAGAGCAGGGCATCAACATCCGGTACATCAATATCGGGGGCGGGTTGGGGATCACCTATTCGGACGAAACCCCGCCACAACCGAAAGATTTGGCTGAGGCAATTTCGCCCTTGGTGCGCGACTTGAAGTGCGTACTCATTATGGAGCCTGGCCGGGTAATTGTTGGAAATGCGGGCGTCCTGATCACCAAGGTTTTGTATACGAAGGACGGTGAGGCCAAGCGGTTCCTGATCGTGGATGCGGCGATGAACGACCTCATCCGGCCCAGTCTCTACGGGGCGTATCACGACATTCGGCCGCTCCATGAGAACAGCATTCATAACCCGAAACATATGGTGGATGTCGTTGGGCCGGTCTGCGAGTCCGGTGACTTCCTAGCGAAAGACCGGCAGCTGCCGGAAATGAAGGCCGGCGAATTGATGGCGGTGATGAGTGCAGGCGCCTATGGATTTGTGATGTCTTCCAATTACAACTCGAGGCCTCGAGTTCCCGAAGTGTTGGTCAATGAAGGGCAGATACACGTGATCCGTTCGCGTGAAACGTACGAGGATTTGGTCAAGGGTGAGCGCATTCCCTCGTTTCTGGAGTAGGTCCGCGGGCTGGTAGCCACCTTAAGAGGAGCATCGGATGTTTAGCGGTTCGTTGGTTGCGATTGTGACCCCGTTTAAGAACGGTAGGATCGATGAGCGCGCATTGGGCGACCTTATCGAGTGGCAAATTACCAGCGGGACGAATGGTATCGTCCCCTGTGGAACCACGGGAGAGTCCGCGACCCTGACCCATGCGGAACATGATCGGGTAGTGGCGTTCACCGTCGAGGTTGCCAAGAAGCGAGTCCCGGTGGTCGCCGGCACGGGCTCCAACAGCACGGAAGAAGCGATCGTGCTGACGAAACATGCGAAGCAGGCCGGGGTCGACGGGGCGCTACTGATCACTCCCTACTACAACAAGCCGACGCAGGAAGGGCTCTACCGCCACTATAAAGCCATCGCCGAGTCCGTCGATTTGCCGCTCGTGCTCTACAACATTCCGGGGCGAACCGGCGTGAATATGGCTCCGGCTACCGTAGCGCGACTCACTGCTTGTCCGACAGTCGTTGCGATCAAGGAAGGAAGCGGCAATGTGCAGCAAGCCTCCGAGATCATTCAGCTTTGCGGAGATCGGATGACGGTGCTGGCGGGTGATGATGCGCTGACGTTGCCGATGATGGCCGTTGGCGGCAAGGGCGTGATCACCGTGACAGCGAATCTCATGCCCGCCGAGATGTCCAGATTGGTGAGCACATTTCTGGACGGTCGTCTTGATGAGGCGCGTGCACTGCATTACCGCCTTTATCCGCTGTTTACTGCGCTGTTCTATGAGACAAATCCGATACCCGTCAAAGAGGCGCTGCAAATGATGGGGAAGATGGACGCGGAGCTCCGTTTGCCGCTGTGCCCGATGGGCACCGACAATAAGGATCGACTTGCACGAGTGATGAAAGAAGCCGGGCTGATCTAGCCCGCCTGAGGGAGAAGGATACTGTTGATGATTAAGGTGGTAGTGACAGGAGCTGCAGGACGCATGGGCTCGCGTCTTATCTCGCTGGTGAAGGATTCCGCGTTTTTGACCCTGGCCGGTGCTGTGGAGAGCAAAGGGCACCATGCTGTGGGAGAAGACGCTGGGGAGGTGGCAGGTTGCGGCCGCATTGGCGTGCCGATTTCTGACGATCTTTCAGGATTGATGGATCGTTCGGATGTGGTAGTCGACTTTACCACGCCGCCAGCGACGCTCGGCCATTTGAAAATAGTGTCACAATATCGCCGGGGAATCGTCATCGGGACTACAGGGTTTTCTTCCGCCGAATTGGATGAGCTTCGAGCCGCCGCGAAAGTCACTCCCTGCGTGTTTTCGCCCAATATGAGTGTTGGTATCAACGTGATCTATAAAGTCATTGGAGAAATGGCTAAGACATTGGGAGAGGATTACGACATCGAGGTCATTGAAGCGCATCATCGACTGAAGAAAGACGCACCCAGCGGTACCGCGCTGAAGATGGCGGAGGTTTTGGCCAGGGCGGTGAATCGCGATTTGGGACAAGTTGGGGTCTATGCTCGTAAAGGGTTGATCGGAGAGCGGACTCGAGGCGAGATCGGCATTCAAACGATCCGAGCCGGTGACATTGTGGGGGACCATACGGTCCTTTTCGGCACCATGGGGGAGCGGATCGAGGTGACCCATCGAGCCAGTAGTCGCGATACTTTTGCTCGAGGGGCGCTTCGAGCAGCCCGATGGTTGGTGAAGCAACCTCCAGGGCTCTACGACATGCTCGATGTTTTGGGGCTGAAGTAGCTCGCGCTTATAACGCTTATCTGTGCGGCGGGTCCTGGCCTCTGCCCACGGGTATTGAGTATCGGTGTGCCCTCTCAATGCACACCCTCGAAAAGCTATCTTCTAAAATATTTTAATGAGTTAGACAGGAGTCGATTCTAGATCATCGACTCGGTCTGGGGTGAGGCGTGACGATGCCCGCGCCGTGATGGCTGCGCGGAGCCCAAGGAAAACCGCCTGACCGGCTGCCGTCCATCTTGAATCAAACGGTAGGCCAAGAAAGGCCGCTTCTGCGGCCTTTTGCTCATCGCATGTGAGCGGTCTCGGTGCTGTTGTCATTGCAACGGGTTAATGTCGTGACGTGATCGGTCTCGGTTCAGCATCGGCTGCCTTCCGGCGTCCACAGTTCAGGCAAGCCAGCACTGTGATCGCCAACCCGGCATCGAGATCAACCGCCCGCTCAGGCAACATTGTTCCGCGGCATTTGTCACATTTATGCATGGATGTCTTCATAGCATTGCAATGTAGGACAAACCATCCACCTGAAGTACTGGAGCAACCGGGAAAAGGTCCCTTATTTAGGTACATTGCTCTGGGCCATTTGGCCCCAGCAATTGGATATTACGGGAAGGTTGGACTGGGCAATTAACTAGGTGATTGTCTAGGTTCATTGACAGGTCTTTCGACCGTTCCCTAGGATTGGGGTATAAGGTCGAAGATCCTACTATGTATAGACTTCTTTTGATTGCAGGCTTGTTGACGGTTCTCTACTTTCTCCTTCGGAGAGCTATTCGAGAACTTCGTGGTGCTGGGAAGAATATAGAGCCTTCTGCAGGGGGTGGTGATGGGAAGCAGATGGTCCAAGACCCTGTTTGCCGCGTATTTGTTCCAAGGGCTGAGGCCGTACGCGAAGAGGTGGGTGGGCAGACCTACTTTTTCTGCAGCCGCAACTGTGCCAAGGCATTCCAGAAACAGCTATCTGATTAACAACCTGAGTAACTGGTGTCCGAAACGCGATCGTCCTTGTCGAAATATAGAATCGTCTGGCACTCGTTGGGTTTGAAGTTGAAGAGAGGCGGGCCAGCCGAACCGCCTGCGATGCGATTGTAGATCCACTTTTCGCCTCCGAAAAACCGCGAAGCCTTTACGTCTGGCGCACCGAGTTCCTTTTCAATCCAAGTCTTATCCTTGCCCTGATAGCGCGTGAGAGACTGTTCGAGATAGGGGTTATGGCTGCAGGCCGAAGCCACAACGCCAAGTACTAGAACCGAGAGAAAACGCCGCATAGTCAACCTCCTCCTTGGACGCAGTGCAGAGACTCTCACCGCGATGACGGTGGAGAAAATTCTAGCCCTCACCCCTTAGACTGTCAAACGATTGTCGATCTCGCAGGTTGACCAATTGCCTTGTTGTGATGATCATCCTAGAATGAGTGCAACGGAATCACCGTTACCTTGCGAGGCTTGTGACTACATACGACGAAAGGAAATGAGATCATGAAACTGTACCTCGATACAGCGAATGTGAAGGAAATTCAAGAAGGCGTGAATTTGGGGCTCGTAGACGGCGTGACGACCAATCCTTCCTTGGTAGTCAAGGAAGGCCGCAATTTCAGAGAGGTACTGCTTGAGATCTGTAACCTGGTCGATGGTCCGATCAGTGCCGAGGTGGTGTCGCTTGAAGCTGAAGCGATGGTGCGCGAAGGGCGCGACCTTGCAAAGGTCCACAAGAACGTTGTTGTGAAAGTGCCCCTGATTCCGGAAGGGCTCAAGGCAACAAAGAAGCTGGCCGCCGAAGGGATCCGGGTGAATGTGACACTCTGTTTCTCCCCGACGCAGGCCCTTCTTGCGGCAAAAGCCGGAGCCTGGTGCGTATCACCGTTTATCGGTCGACTCGACGATGTGAGTTCGGATGGAATGGAGTTGATCCGTCAGATCATTGCCATTTATACGAACTATGACTTTAAAACCCAGGTGCTGGTGGCAAGCGTGCGGCATCCGCAGCATGTCGTCGAAGCGGCTCTGGCAGGCGGGCATATCTGCACCATGCCGTATAGCGTATTCCAGCAGCTGGTGAAGCATCCGCTGACCGATATCGGCCTCAAGAAGTTTTTGGCCGACTGGGAATCGGCCGGAAAGAAGTAATCGGCGCGGGCGAAACCGTCTGAGCGTTCAGGCGTTCCGGTTGATCTGTCGACGAGCCTCTGCGAAGACGTGGTGGAACATTGGGCGAGTCAGTTTTCCTGTGAAGGTGTTTTGCTGACTTGGGTGATAGGAGCCAAGCAGGATGATACCGGAAGGGAGTGTTATGCTCAGGCCGTGGGCAAACTTCGGCCGAGGCCGCGGATCTCCGAGCCCCAGTTGTCGGCATGCTTTCAAATAGTGATCAAAGGCGATTTTTCCGAGCACAATCACGACGCGAGCTTGCTTCATTAGGGTAATCTCTCTGAGGAGAAAACCCTGGCACGCGGCGAATTCGTCCGGGGTGGGTTTATTGTCGGGTGGCGCGCAGCGAACCGTCGCACCGATGTAACAATCGGTGAGTGCAAGGCCATCCTCCGCGTGGGTCGACGTCGCTTGATTCGCAAAACCAAATCGGTGCAGAGCCTCGTACAACCAATCCCCGCTGCGATCACCGGTAAACACACGACCGGTTCGATTGCCTCCGTGAGCTGCGGGGGCCAAACCCAGTACATACAAGCGCCCACGGGAATCACCGAAGCCGGGTATCGGTTTGCCCCAGTAGGTCCACTCCCGATACTGGCGTCGCTTTTCGCGTGCCACGGATTCCCGGTACTCGACGAGCCGGGCACACGCGCGGCATGCGGCAATATCCGTCTCAAGGATGCGCATATTCGACATGGCGCTTCACTGTACCAAACCCAGGAGTTCCTTGTCCCTTGCTCGCTTCGCTGATAGCATGATCGAGTCAATCCGGACGAAAGGAAAGTGGCGCGATGCACCGATGGTGTAAGGTGACGTTCTTGGCACTGGTTTGTGCCGTGCTTGCGGCGGGTTGGATCACCTCGCGGGCCGAGACGCCGAGTGATGCGAAACCGTCCGTGACTGCACCCACGAAACCTGACGCGGGACCACAGTCCGGAGATGCAACCCGCGAGGGCAACGCGCAGACAGCAGAGCCGGAAGCGGGGACAGAGTTGGAGGATCGGCTCGTCATCCTTCCGGAGATCAAAAGAGAGGGCGAACGGTTTTTTCTGAGCTCATTCAAGCTGCCGGAAAAGCTGACCTTTGCCGGTCAGGAAGTGCCGCTTGATAACTGGCAGGTGCGCGAGCGAGTCGAATACGAGTTCTACCAGTTCCTGGAAGATCAAGGCGAGAGCATCATTCTCGCGAAGCGGACCGGAAGATGTTTCGCTCCCGCCGAAAAGCAATTGGCGGAGGCCGGGCTTCCTGACGATCTCAAATATATGCTGCTGGTCGAAAGCAAATGCATTGCCGCTGCATATTCCAAAGCGAAGGCCTCTGGGCCCTGGCAGTTCATCAACTCGACGGGGCGTCGATACAAACTGCACAGCGATCGATGGCTGGATGAACGGCGGAATCTTGAGATGTCTACGGAAGCGGCGATCAAATATCTTCGCTACCTCAGAGAGTATCAGCAGGGCGATTGGTTCGTCGCGATGGCGTCCTACAACGCCGGCGAAGACCGGGTGAAGAAACTGATGAAGGAACAGAAGGTGCACGACTATTGGCGCATGCACGGGCCGCGGGAAACGATGCGCTACGTCCCTCGCATCATCGCTGCCAAAGAAATCTATTCTCAGCCGGAGAAGTATCTCGGTCTCACGAAGAAAGACCTGTATGCGCCGCTTGAAACCGAAACGGTGACTGTGACCATCAAGGACACCCAGCGGCATTTGACGTCGATCGCCGAAGAATACGGCACCTATTTCCTCGAGCTCAAAATGCTCAACCCTGAGTTCACCAAGGACTACTTGCCAAAGGGCACCTACCAAGTTAAAGTGCCGAGACAGACCTGCCCGAATCGCTGTTTCAAACAGGACAAGCTTCCCTAGCCTACGCAATGGACATCGGTGTCCCGCAACCCAGAGCGCGAGCCATAATCACCAAGCTCGTGCGAGAGGCGTTGCAGGCCGTCGATCCCTACGGTGCCGTCTCGCGGCATGTTTCCCTTACCAGCCGCATCCTTCGCGTGGGGCCTCGCGCATTTGCCCTGAAGCCCAGGAGTCGTGTCGTAGTTGTCGGGGCGGGTAAGGCCTCTGCGAGAATGGCACAAGCCCTCGAAGGTCGGCTTGGGTCCAGGATCGCCGCGGGCGTGGTGGTCGTGAAATACGGCCATACCTTGCCGACCAAGACCATTCGAGTCGTCGAGGCCGGTCATCCGGTGCCGGATGCACCGGGCCTTGCTGCAGCGCAGGACATCCTCAACCTGTGCCGATCCCTTGGCAAAGACGATGTCCTCATCGTTCTGCTGTCCGGTGGCGCATCCAGTCTGTTGCCGTCGCCGGTACCTGGAATCAGTCTGGCGGACAAACAAACGACAACGAAGCTTCTGCTGAGATCCGGGGCGACGATCCAGGAAATGAATGCCGTCCGCAAGCACCTGTCGGCGGTCAAAGGCGGCCAACTTGCCGGAATAACGTCCGCACGAGTCTTGTCACTGATCCTGTCCGACGTGATCGGCAACGATCTTGCCACGATCGGGTCCGGGCCGACCACGCCGGATCCCACTACTTTTCGGCAAGCGAAGGAGATTCTCGATCACTACGATGTCTTCCATACCGTTCCGGCAGCGGTTCGCAAACGCATCACCGACGGTATTGGGCAGCTGGTGCCGGAGACGCCGAAACCAGGTGCAGCCTTGTTCCGCCGTGTTCACAATTGCTTGATCGGCGACAACGAAGCGGCAGTCGATGCAGTGCTTCTGGCGGCCCGCCGTGAAAAACTGAAGACGCTTGTTCTCGGCACGACTCTGACGGGGGAGGCGAGGGACGCGGCCAAATGTTTCGGCGCGCTTGCCCGTGAGATTGATGTCAGAAAGCGGCCGCTCAGGCGTCCGTGTCTCGTGGTGGCCGGTGGTGAACTCACGGTGACGGTTCGTGGTCAAGGCACAGGTGGGCGAGCTCAGGAATTCGCGTTAGCTGCGGCGAGCGAAATCATGGGAATCAGGAACGGTTGGGTAGCCGGATTTGCAACCGACGGCACTGACGGTCCCACCGACGTGGCCGGTGCCGTTGTCGATGGGCAAACCATGGCGCGAGCCGAACGGGCTGGGGTCAGCGTGACGCAGGCATTGCAAGAGAACAACGCCTATCCTCTGTTCCGACAGTTGCGGGGCCACATTCGAACCGGTCCAACCGGCACCAATGTCAACGACCTTTACCTCCTTCTGCTCCTCTAGCTACTATTCCGCAACATGAGACTCGCGATGATTGTTCCCATAGGGGACTGCGGCGATCCATGCCTGGTCGGCGGCAAGGCTGTAGGGTTGGCACGATTGCTGGCGGCAGGCTTTCTCGTACCCTCCGGTTGGTGTCTCACGGTCTCGGCCTACAGGCACTATCTGGATGCGGCTGGGATCGATGCGCAGGCGATCTGGCACCAGCTGCTTGCCGCGACACCTGCGGAGTGTCGCCGTCGTTGTGGAGAATTGCGTGGCGTGTTCAATCAACACCAGTGGCCAGCTGAGTTGACTGGAGCGTGGATGAGCTTTCTTGGGGGGCTGCCATGCGACCCCACGCAACGCTGGGCAGTACGTTCGTCAGCCACGAATGAGGATGTCGTCGAGGCCAGCGCGGCGGGGCTTTACCGCACCTGTCTTGGACAGGCGTTCGATGAGTTGCCGACCGCCATTGCCTCCTGCTGGGCCTCCGTGTGGGATGAGCGCGTGGTCGCGTATGTCAGGGAGAAGGGAGGGACGGATCGCTTTCCCGAGATGGCGGTCGTGATTCAGCCTATGCTCGATGCAAGGGCCGCAGGGGTTGCCTTCTCGCATAACCCCGTGACCGGAGCACGCAATCAAGTGGTGATTGATGCAGTCCCCGGGTTAGGGGAGCCACTGGTCTCCGGCCGAGTCAGTCCCGATCGCTATGTCGTGGAATGGTCGGAGGGGCGAGGTGGAAAGCTCGAGCAGGCGGTTTCAGCCCGGAAGGACAGCGCCCTCCGGCTTACGGCGGAAGGGGTGGCCACGGTCCCTTTGGTGGGGCAAGCAAGACACCATGGAACCCTGACTGAGTCTGAGGCTCTGGAATTGGCCAGCATCGTGAAGCGTGCGGAGCGTCGGTTCGGCAGGGCCATGGATGTGGAATGGGCCTACGAGGGTGGGCGTCTGTGGCTTGTACAAGCGCGGCCGGCGGCAGAAGTCGGGGCTTCTCCGACCGGTGATGACGGATGTGAGTGGTCGCGTGCCAATTTCAAAGAAACGCTGCCCGATGTCCCAAGTCCTTTGGGGATTGCCTTTCTCAAGGAATTCATGGAGGACCACATTATCCGGTGTTACCGGAGCTTGGGTTGTCGCGTCCCTGCAGAATCGTCATCCGTGCGGGTGATCGAGGGGCGTCCGTTCATCAACGTGACCTTGCTGAAGAACGTGGTCGGCCAACTCGGTGGGGATCCCCGAACGGTAGTGGAACAGATGGGCGGGAGGTCAGGTGCGATTGATTTCTCCATCGAGCTCCTTCCGGCATGGACCAGGATCAAGGCCGGTCTGATGATGGAATGGCAAATTAGGCGGGCGGCGCGGCTGGCGCCAGGATGGTTCGGGGTCCTGCGGAGGCAAAGTGAGGAAGCGGTGCGGGAGGATGTGGCTCACGAGTCTCTGCCGGCAATCTTGGATCGACTGGAGCGCCTCGGGACGGTGCTGCAGAAAGGTGAAATGACCTTTGCGATCGTCGCCGGCGTCGCCCAGGGTTTCCAGGTGTTGGGTTGGCTGTTGCCGCCTCTATTGGGAGAAGACTGGCGGCGGTTGTTGAATGGGGCGCTACAGGGGCAGGGCACGGTCATCAGTGCGGCGCAGATTCGGCGGCTCGCGGCCGTGACCGATGCGGCACGATCCGAGCCCCGGTCGCTGGAGTATTTTCTCGAGGAGCCTTGGAATCCTTCGACCTTTCGCGAGCGGTTGGCAAGCACTCGCTGTCTTAGTCTCTTCGAGGAATTTCTGTGCGACTACGGCCATCGAGCGGTGGGTGAATCCGATCTCATGACCCCCCGATTTGCCGAAGCGCCCGGATACCTCTTGAACGTGATCCGCGCCCAATTGTCGAGTCCCGTGCCGCTAGGCGTAGACAAGCGCGAGGGCCCCTCGGGGAATGCGAACGATGCCCTGGCTGAAATACGCCGGCGTTTGGGCAAGCGCCTCGATGTTTGGTGGGCCTTCCGGTATTGGCATAGTCGGCTCTGCCGCTCGCTGGCCTTGCGGGAAGGTAATCGCCATGCATTGATGTACTTCGCAACGGCTTCTCGCCGATTGTTGCTCCAGGCCGGGGAACTCCTCCGTCGAGAGGATCGACTGAGTAGAGCGTCCGACATCTTTTTCCTGACGACCGATGAAGTGAGAGGCCTCAAAGATCATTTTGCCAAGGACTGGCGGCCTCTCGTGTCGACGAGGCAGGCAGAGCGGGCCAAACACCTTTCGCGGACAGTCTCCGATTTTGTCGTCGGTGATCGAGCAGTCGGTGCCTCAACCTCGGTCAACCATGACGATCCCTCCACCGTTTATGGACTTGCGATCAGTACTGGCTGTGTGGAAGGGCCGGTGCGTCACATACGAACGGTGGAGGATTTGGAACTGGTGCAGCCAGGTGACATCCTGGTGACCTCAGTCATCGACCCCGGGATGGCGGCGGTATTTGGCGTTGCAGTGGGGCTGATTGCGGAGATGGGAGGAACGCTTTCGCACGGCGCGATCATCGCCAGGGAATACGGCCTTCCGGCTCTAGTCAATGTGCCCTATGCGACCGGTCTCTTCTCTGACGGTGAGCGTGTCCGTCTCGATGCATCGAGCGGTATCATTCGCCGGCTCGTCCTTATCGTTTGGCCCTGTTTCTTTCATACCTTCCAATATTAACCCCACATTGCTTCGTGGTAGAGTGGCGTTCGTCTGCGCGGCGCTCATGCTGCGGGAAAACTTTGCATGTTGGACCTCGATTCGACGACGTTTCTCACCGGCGCAGGCCTCGGTTTTGCGCTAGGAGGTTTGTTGGTCGGCTGGTGGGCTACCGCACGGGCGCAAGCAAAATTGCAGGCAACGGTTCTCGACCATACCGAGCGGACGCAGCGGGCCGAAGTTCAAGCCGTCGAATTGCAAAAGCGGCTGGATTTGCAGCAGACGGATTCGGCGGCATTGCGGCAAGAATTGACGGAGGCGTTGCAGGCGCGAGCGAAGGCCGAAACTCGCTGGGAAGAAACCCTGCGCCATACGGAAGAACAAAAGGCCTTGCTTACGCAGGCGCGCAAAGAGTTGCAGGACTCCTTCCACGCCCTCTCCGGCGAAGCACTGAAGCACAATAACGAAGCCTTCCTAGATCTGGCTCGCTCGTCGTTCGCGACGCTCCAAGCGGAGGCGAAGGGCGATTTGGCGCAGCGACACCAAGCCATCGACGATCTCGTCAAGCCGTTGGAAGAATCGTTGCGTCGTTACGAGGAACAGTTGCGCCAGGCCGAGCAGATCAGGCAGCGGGAGTACGGCAGTCTGGACTTGCATCTGAAGTTCATGGCGGAGTCGCATCAGCGCCTGCAGCAGGAAACGACCAATCTTGTGAAGGCGCTCCGGGCGCCGTCGGTGCGTGGGCGGTGGGGCGAAATGACCCTGCGGCGGGTGGCGGAGCTCGCAGGTATGGCGCCCCACTGCGATTTCGTCGAGCAGGATTCCGTGGGATCAATGGACGGCCTCCTCCGTCCGGACATGGTCGTGCATCTTCCGGGTGGCCGCCAGATCGTGGTGGATGCCAAAACGGTTCTGGCAGCGTATCTGGATGCCTACGAGGCGCAGGATGATCAACAGCGTCAGGCACATTTACTGCGACATGCGAATCAGGTCCGCACGAGGATGGATGTGCTGAGCCTCAAGGCCTATTGGACGCAGTTCGCCCAGACGCCGGAATTCGTGGTGTTGTTTCTTCCCGGTGAACAATTTTTGGGCGCAGCTCTTGAACAGGATCCCACGCTGATCGAAGATGGATTTGCGCAGGGGGTCGTGTTGGCGACACCTACGACGCTGATCGCCTTGCTGCGCGCGGTAGCCTATGGGTGGCGGCAGGAACAGCTGACCGAACATGCCGAACAGGCCGGACGGTTGGGCAAAGAATTGTACGAACGCATGGCCGTGTTGGCCGACCATCTCAACGACGTGGGGCAGGCCTTGGGCAAGAGCGTCAATGCCTACAACAAAGCAGTGGGATCCATGGAATCGCGCATTCTCCCGGCGGCGCGAAAATTCAAGGATCTTGGGGTGTCTTCTGACAAGGAGATCGCCTTGCTGCAATCCTCCGAGCTGATGCCGAGAACCACCTTGCCGTTTGAGGTTGAGGAAGCGAGAAAGCGTTGATGATCGAGCAGCAATCGATGGTAGAGGAGTTTCACCGTAAGTTCGACATCGCCGTGAGCGCAACGCCGGCCGTGCCGGATGAGGCTACGCGGACCTTGCGAGAGAAGTTGATTCAGGAAGAGTTCGACGAGCTCAAAGAGGCGATGGCGAAAAAGGAAATGGCCGGGATCGCCAAAGAGTTGGCCGATCTCCTGTATGTGGTCTACGGCACTGCAGTCTCATATGGCTTGGACATGGACCCGGTGTTTCGAGAAGTGCATCGCTCGAATCTGAGCAAGGTGGGCGGGTACAAGCGGGCCGACGGAAAATGGGTGAAGCCGCCGACCTATTCGCCGGCGCAGTTGGAACCGATTCTGGAACGGCAGAAGGTGGAAGCCCGGTCTGCATCTACGGCGGCCGCGGATAGCGGGAACGTGAGATGAAGGAACTTCATTGTCCGGCGTGCGGGACGCCGTTTGTGCGAGTGACTTCGGAATCGGGCCTGATGGAGAAGGTCCTGAACCGATTTCACTTGTTCAAGTTCCGCTGCCAGCTCTGCACGAGACAATTTCGCGCCCACCGCCCCGGCAAGCGTCAAACGTCGCAGGAATTCGATCGGCGACAGTATCGACGGTTGCGTGCGAATATCGCTGTCGCGTTGACGATGGAGCAACCTGGCGTGGAAGGGCTGGTTACGGACGTCTCGATGGGCGGCTGCACCATGCTCGCGACGACGGCGTTGCCTCGCGGAACTTTTGTCGAGGTGCTGCTTCGTTCGCCGGCCGGATTGCCGGACATCAAAGTTGAGGCGGCGATGATTTGTTCGATCAGGCCCGAATCGATCGGCGTCAAGTTCCTAGAGTTCCAGCCCGACCACAAGCAGCGGATGGGACAACTCGTCCTCGAACTGCTCGCCAACCAAAACATCCCTCCCAGCGTCTCCGCCTAACTCAGGCCAGGGGCGTTTCCCTCATCGTGCGGCGTCGAAACACACGTCACGAATGACGCTTCACGCTTCTGACCACGACATTGTCGATCAGCCGGACCGTGCCGATGCGGAGGGCCCCGAGGAGCACAACCTTGCCCGTAACGGTGGTGAGGGGCTCAAGCGTGGCCGGATCGCAGCAGGCAAGGTAGTCGATGGTTGCGAGCGGCTCCCGGCGTGCGACCAAGGTCATGGCCTGTTCGATCGCTCGGCCACGGCATTGACCCGAGCGGATGGCGGCCGCGCCTGCCGAAAGCGCGCGGTAGAGCACCGGCGCCGCTCGACGCTGTTCAGGGGACAGGTAGACATTCCTTGAGCTTAGTGCCAGCCCGTCTGATTCCCGGATCGTGGGGTGGACGATGATCTTCCCCGGCAGGTTCAGATCGGATACCAACCGTGTCACCAGGGCCGCCTGTTGGTAATCCTTTTGGCCGAACCATGCGATGTCCGGTTGCACCAGCGACAGGAGCTTTGTGACCACGGTCGCGACACCCTGGAAGTGATGGGGGCGCACCGCGCCTTCCCAGCGGGATGCCAGCGCAGGCACCGTGACGGCGGTTTGGCTTCCGGGCGGATACATGGTCGGGACGTCGGGAAGGAACACGGCATCGACGTCGTGCGCCCGGCACAGCGCCAGGTCTCGCTTGAGCGGACGGGGATATTTCGAGAGATCTTCCTTGGGACCGAACTGCGTCGGGTTGACGAAGATGCTGACTACGACGGCATCACAGCCGAGACGTGCAGATCGGATCAGTGCTGCGTGGCCTGCATGGAGGGCGCCCATCGTGGGAACGAACCCGATTGCCACGCCTTCACGATGCAGCGACCGGCTCCAGGCCGTCAGGGTTGCAGCCGAGCGGATGATGTTCACGAGCTCTGCCCCACGGTTGGGCCTTGGCCGCAGGCAGGACGCGAAGCGTAGCGGGAGTTGGGCTGGGGGTCCATGCGGCGGACGAGTGCGGGATCAATGAGGTCGCGGAGCAACTCGCGCATGGTCCGACCGATCAACGGATGACGCACATCGGGCGCCAGTTCGACGAGGGGCTCCAGCACGAATCGGCGCAGGTGAAGACGCGGATGGGGAATGGTCAGGCCCGGTTCGTTAAGGATGCGATCCTCGTACAGCAGCAGATCCAGATCCAAGGTACGGGGGCCGGATCGGTTCTCGGGATCACGCCCGAGGGCCCGTTCGATTTCACGACACACTTCCAGTAGGCTCTGCGGCGTAATATCGGTCGCGACTTGTGCGGCACCGTTCAGGAACCAACCCGGTCCCGGGGCGGCACCGTCGTCGACCGGCTCCGTTTCGTACAGCGAAGAGACGGCCTCGAGTCGTGAATGCGGCAGCAGACTGAGCAAGGTGACCGCGCGATTGCAGAAATCCACGCGGTCACCCAAGTTCGAACCGAAGCCGATGAAGGCAGTGGCCATTTGAAGATATCGTCAGACGTTGGGCGAAAGACGCGCGACGCAGAACAGGTCCGATAAGGTCTGTTCGGTCGGCTCGCTTAGGCCTGGCGCCTGACGATTCACGATGTTAGAAACCGATTTTCTTGATTCGTTCAACCGCTTCCGCCAAGCGTTCCTTGGTCGTGCAGACCGTCATTCGGATGTACCCTTCGCCTGGGGCCCCGAATCCGTTGCCGGGCGTCGTCACGATGCCCGCTTTCTCCAGGAGATGTGCCGTGAAAGAGGCAGAGGTATATCCCTTCGGCACCGTGACCCAAATGTAAAAGGCCGCGGGCGGCGCATCGACTTCCAGTCCAAGCTTTTTCAGGCCGGGCACCAGCGTATCGCGGCGCTCCTGATAAATCTTGCGAATGCCGTCGGTCACCGAATCGTCCAATCCCAGTGCCGTGATCCCCGCCGCTTGGACTGCCTCGAATACGCCGGAGTCCAAGTTGCTCTTGACCTTGCCGAGACCCGCCAGCACGTCTTTGTTGCCGACGACAAAGCCGAGGCGCCAGCCGGTCATATTGTACGTTTTCGACAACGAGTGGAATTCGACGCCCACGTCCTTGGCCCCCTCGACTTCCATGAAGCTGGCTGGGCGCTTGCCGTCGTAATAGATTTCCGAATAGGCCGCGTCGTGGCAGACGATCACGTGGTTTTCTTGCGCGAACTCGATGACGCGCTTGAAATAGTCTTTGCTCATAATAACCGAGGTCGGGTTGTTGGGCGAGTTCAGCCACATCAACTTCGCCTTCTTGGCCACGTCCTTCGGGATTGCTTTCAGATCAGGGAGAAAGCCGTTGGCCTTGGTCAGCGGCATGATATGCGATACACCGCCGCAGAAGCTGGTGCCGACGGGATATACCGGGTAGCCGGGGCTGGGGACCAGCACGATGTCGCCGGGATCGACGAAGGCAAGGTGAATATGTCCGATGCCCTCCTTCGAGCCGATCAAGGTCAGCACTTCATTGTTTGGATCCAGGGCGACATTGAAACGACGTTTATACCAGTCAGCCACCGCTTTCCTGAAACTCAGCATGCCTTCATACGAAGGATATTGATGGTGCTTCGGGTTCTTGGCAGCCTGGGCTAGGCTTTCGATGATCGGAGTCGGGGTCGGAAGGTCGGGGTCGCCGATGCCCAAATTGATGATGTCCACCCCGCGGGAGATAGCCTCTTGTTTCATCTTGTCGATCGCCGCGAACAGGTAGGGCGGCAATGTTTTGATCCGGTTAGCTGTTTCAATAGGAAAACCTGCCATGTCTTCTCTCGCTCCTTTTCGTGAATAACACTCACACGTTGGCGATTCGTGCTTCGCCGAGCGAACATACTGCTGTCAGCCGTCTGTCAACAGTTGCTCGATTTAGTCAGGTTGCCTAGGTTACTGCAGAGACCGGTTTCCAATCAACGTGGCGAGGCGAGAAGGTGCCCGATCAGGCGATCGGCGAATCGATGGAGGGTGGGGAGTTGGGGCACCGCTGCTGCTCGTACGTCCTGCGCCGCCTTCCCTGCCTTGGTCAGGTCCGGAGCGCATTCACGGCAGAGGCTTTCGATACCGGCCGATTCCATCTCAAGGTGAAACAGCAGACCGTACGCGCGGGCCCCGTACCGGAACGCCTGAAGCGGCGCGACGCTCGAACCGGCAAGCGGGATGCAATTCATCGGTAAGTCGAAAATTTCCCCATGCCATTCGAAGACGTCGAATGATGTGGGTAGTGCCTGAAAGACCGGATCACTTGCCGCTTCGGGAGTAAGTCGGATCGGCGTCATGCCGATCTCCGGTGCCTGTCCTGGCCGGATCGTCGCCCCCAGCGCCTTGGCCATGAGCTGACTTCCGAGACAGACACCGATCATGGGCTGACCGGAATAAAGCGCGGCGCGAATGAAGGCCGTCTCTTCGGCAATCCAGCTATCTGGATCATTTACGGACATGGGGCCACCCATGACGATGAGCAGATCGCCGGGGTCCGGTGGCAAACCCTGCTGCGGGACGAGGTGTTGCTGCAATAGGACGCCGCGTTGGCTGAGGGAAACGGCAAAGGCTCCGGGGCCTTCGAACGGGACATGTTGGAGGCAAACGGCGCGCATGGTGCGGTTCTAAGCCAGATTCGTCTTGGCCATGCAGAGCGTCAACCCGGCTAACCCGGAAAATTGAGGGTGCGTGTTCGGACACGTCCACGAAAGAACATCGAACGTGGTGTACACTGTTTGCCCAACCAGGTCCAGTGTGAACTGTGAAGGCCGAAGCAACGAATCTCCCATTTCGGCAAATATGTGCGAGGGTCAGCCGGTAGTGTCTTGCTGGCGGTCGACGACCTTCACAGTTGAATTGGCCGGGCGAGTCGGGCAATATGAAAATGATGGTCCGATTCGGGCCATCATCGTCATCCACGCTTGAGGTTCACCATGCGAGTCCTGTCCCGAGGGTTGCTGCCTGTATGGTTCTCCCTTCTGAGTGCCTGCGTTTCTGTCCAAGTTGATCCGCTGACGCCGGTGACGTTCGAGCCTCGCGAAGGCAAGCAGGAAATGGCAACCTTGGAACGAGAACCCAACCGCCGTTTCGTGCAGATTGCGCGAATCGTCGCCACGAGCGAACAGGCCAGCGAAGACAGCCTCCGTGACAAGATCATTTCTCGCGCGAAGGATTTGGGGGCCGATGCGGTGGTGTTGGGGCAGGCTGATGTGCGCCGCTCTTCGGACCGCGGCCCCGTCTATCAATCCACGATGGCATCCGGTGTTCCTGGTGCGGTCACGAACAATTCCTACCGCAGCAGCTACTGGAACCCCTTTCGGGCCGATGCATGGACGTTTTCCCAGGGAGCTGGAGGCGGCCAAACGTGGATGTTGCACATGTCCGGCCTAGCGATCCGGTACGTCACGGAAGAAGAGTGGCGTGCCCTGTCTCAGAAGGCCCCCTCCAAACCCTAGCCGCTTCCTGATTCAGGGAACCGCTACCGCCGAGTTGTTCAAGTGAAGTTGGCGGTATCCGGCGGAACATGCTTGCAGCGCCGTGTCGGGAATCCTGCGTCGCAAAATTGTTCGGGAGGGATCGGTTGCGCTCTCTTGTGCGATGAGCGTATTACCTCTGAAGAGTATGCCGCGCCCTCGGTTCACAGGAGGGAGCGATTCTAGCAACGACCGACTGTCGCAGAATGGCACGCGATAGCGTTCGTGTTATGAACACATTGCCGGGAAAAGCATCTACGTATTTTGCGCGCATGCGACAGGCGTTTTGTGTGGACTTGAGTGTCTAGTTTCGCTTAGTATTAAATCGTACGCGTGCTGGGCAGTGCAATATAGCTCTGCGATGCTGCCCCATCGATCCGAAACATCATCGTCATCGGCAGGGTAGCGCCTTCAGACGGCGAACCTGAAGGGGATAGACTTTCTCATTGAACGATTTCGGTGAATGACCGGAAGGGGTCTGGGGAGCCTGTTGACATGCGACACAATACGGCCGGTACCGCACCCTTCAACTCGACTGTCAGACGGGCTATGCCCCATGTTCGTATTCGTCCTTCACGGGGTCTCCTCGATCTGGATCTTTCTGCTCTGTGGGAGTATCGCGAGCTCATCTATACCCTGGTCTGGCGCGATGTGAAGGTACGCTATAAGCAAGCCGTGCTCGGCATCGGTTGGGCCATGTTTCAGCCTGTTGCCACCATGCTCGTCTTCACGGCCGTTTTCCACTATATCGGGAAGGTTCCTTCGGACGGTGCGCCTTATTCGCTGTTCCTGTACGCCGGCCTCTTGCCTTGGTTTTATGTCGCGCAGGCATTGAGTCGAAGCGGAACAAGTCTGATCGGGGATGCGCCCCTGATCAGCAAAGTCTACTTTCCCCGCACGATCCTTCCCCTTGCCGCTACCTGTTCCCCGCTCGTGGATTTTCTGTTTGGCTTCGTCGCATTTCTGGGGCTGATGCTGTGGTTCGGCATCATTCCCGGCGCCAAGATGTTGTTCCTTCCATTTCTGTTGGGGTTGGCGTTCCTGACGACCCTGTCATTGGGGTTGTGGACGTCGGCGATGAATGTCCGGTATCGCGACGTCGGGCACATTCTGCCGATTTTCATTCAGCTCTGGATGTTTCTGTCACCCGTTCTCTATCCGGTGAGCAAGGTCCCCGAAGCGTGGCGGGGGATCTATGCCCTGAATCCACTGGTGTGCGTCATCGAGGGTTTTCGGTGGGCGTTGCTTCCTGGTTATCGGGTGGATTTTCCGGTCTTCTTGCCGAGCGTCGGGATTGTGCTGTTCTTGTTGGTTGGCGGATTGATTTATTTCCGGTCCATGGAACGGACCTTCGCCGATATCATCTGAGTACTGCGCATGGGAAATCTCGCCATCACCGTCGATCGTCTGTCGAAGCAATATCGGCTGGGCGCAGCCCGAGTTCGACACAACACGCTCCGTGACCATCTGATGTCGGGGCTAAGGACGATCGCACGCTGGGGGAGGGGATACGGTCAGAATGATTCCGCGTTCTGGGCCCTAAAGGATGTGAGTTTCGAGGTGCCTCACGGTGAGGTGCTCGGAGTGATCGGCCACAATGGGGCGGGCAAGAGCACGCTGCTGAAAGTTTTGTCGCGTATTACTCATCCCACGTCCGGCGCCGCCGACGTCTATGGTCGCGTGAGTTCACTTCTGGAAGTGGGAACCGGCTTCCATTCGGAATTGACCGGGCGGGAGAATATCTTTCTCAACGCCGCCATGTTGGGTATGCGGCGTTGGGAGGTGCAGCGTAAGTTCGACGAGATCGTGGCGTTTTCGGGCGTCGAGGCATTCATCGATACGCCGGTGAAGCGTTACTCAAGCGGCATGTATGTCAGGCTGGCATTCGCGGTGGCCGCGCATCTGGAGCCGGAAATTTTGATCGTCGACGAAGTGCTCGCCGTCGGTGACGCCAGCTTCCAGCAAAAATGCTTGGGAAAGATGGAAGAAGTGAGTCGAAGCGGTCGCACGATCTTGATCGTGAGCCACAATATGACCGTCATCGAGGGATTGTGTCAGCGTGCCCTTCTGTTGGAAAAGGGCCGGGTGGTTAAGGCCGGGCCTGCTCGGGAGGTTGTCGAGGGCTATGCCGACGGGATTGCCGGATTGGCCAGTTCGCCGATTGACGAGCGGCCTGATCGTGTGGGGCTGGGTGAGATTCAACTGACCCAAATTGAACTGTACGATGCGGCAGGGAAGCAGGTCGTGGCGGGCATGACGGGACGTGATCTGGTCATCCGTATGCACTATCGGTGTCTGAAGAATCAGGAGTTTTTGAACTGCCGCGTGAGTATCTCGGTGAATGGCCGAAAAGGGCACGACTTGTTCGTCTTATCGACGGATATCGTCGATCCGACGCCGCTCACCTTGAAGGGTGAGGGGTATGTGGATTTTGTGCTCCCCGAATTGCCCCTGACCGGGGGGGCCTACTTTTTCCAGTCCTACATCGAGTCAAACGGCCACGCACAAGATTGGATTAGGAACGTGGCGCCCTTGACGGTGATGGACGCCGACTATTATGGGACCGGAAAACTGTGTCCTCCCGGGTGGGAAGCCTGTGGCGTCCTCGTCAAATATCGCTGGAACCTTGTGCAGCCGTGATCATGGTCATCGCACGACGGCATCATGCCGTGGTTGTCGAATCGATACTCCGCGCTCGTTCGTGCTTCGAGGGACCCGCCTGGATCAAGTCCGATCAGTTGCGTGGATGCCATTCGGCGTTGTCTCGTCGGAGGTAACGTGTCTCGCTGGCCTCGCGCAGTTCCTGCTGCGAAAACTCGCTCTTCCATAGGCGTCCACACGAACTCGACATATAATGTCGGTAGGCGTGCGGACGGAGTGGTGAATGCAGGCGAGGCCCGAGGGGCACGAACTAGCGCAACTCGAACTAGCGGGACTGAAGCGCTCGCTGCAATGGACGGAGATCCAGCGGGAACAACTCCTGGATCGACTCGATATTCTCCGGCTCGAAAACCAGCGCCTCCAAGACCGCGTCGACGACCTCGAACGCCGGCTGGCCGAGTTGCGGCAGCAGCAACCGCTCTTTTAGCGCAGGCTGTGCGCGCGGCTCCTTTCCGACCCCCTTCCTACTGCTTCTCTCCGTGGTAGGACAATGAAGTATCCGATCCAAACAATCGAAGATCTGCGTTGGTTCCTGGCCCACACCCAAGGCTTCCGTGGCGGGTATGTGACCGATCTCCATCTGTCTAAGCGCAGACTGTTCGACGAAGTATCCGGCCGAGAGGTGCTGGTCGGGACGGTGGTCACACTCGTCATTCGCTACCATACATCCGGAGTACTGCGCGTGGCGAAGTTGACGTTCAGCGGCGTGAGTGACATTTCGGTCTTAGAGCAAGAGGGGGCCGATTGTTCCGTCCTCGGCGTGATTCAGGCGGAGTTCAGTGAGGGGCACTTGCGATTCTGGTTCGATCCGCAAGGTAAGTTGTACGTCGTATGCGAGGAAGCCTTTCTGGAGGAAGTGTCCAGCCCGCGAAGCGAATTGGGGATGGAGGCGAGCATGGCGCAATGGGTATTTCAGGCGGATGAGGCGGATGCGCCGACCGTCGAGTGGCTCCTCGACGCACTGGACGAGGCGGGGTTGCCTTCTGTATGGAAGCCGGTGGGGCAGGAGAGGAAGCGGCCGGCGGTGGTGCGCTGGGAGGGCGATCTCACTGCACCTGCGGCGGATGAAGGGCGGGCCGCGTCGGTGTCAATCCAGGCCTACGGGCCGCTGGATGGCGCGGGGTTCGGCATCCGCCTACGCACGAACGAAGACGCCGGCCGGCAGAGCGGACAATTGCTCGCCGTCGTGGCGGATATCGTCACGCGACATTTCTCAGGGACTTGCCTGGTCGGGCAGACCCTCCTCTCTCATGAGGAGTGGGCGAACTGGAAGTCATTGGGGAGCGGAGGGCGGGGCTGACGGCGCTGTCTTTGCCGCAGACTGGCTAATTGACGTGCCCGTTCCTCGCGTAGCTCTTGCCATTCCCGTTCATGTGTCCGTTCATCCCGTTCTTGCCGTTGACGCACTCCACGAGATGCCAGAACTTCAGCGGGTTCACCTTTTCCTTGCGGGCCACCTTTAAGGTCGTGCCTTCAAGGACGGTATTGAGGGAGAGGTCGGTGCGGAATCCGATGTGCTTGCACAGCGGCGAGATGACCTTTTCCACTGCGGCAATCAGCTTGTTGCCGTTGCTGAAATGATTGAGCATGATGATGCGGCCGCCTGGTTTGCAGACGCGGATCATCTCGTTGACCACCTTCCGGTAGTCCGGAACGGCCGTGACGACATAGGCCGCCATGACGGTGTCGAAGGTGTCATCTGCGAATTCCATCTTGCCGGCATCCATCAACATCAACCGAACATGGTCGAGGTGATAATGCGACTGGCGCTCCCGGGCTTTCGCGAGCATTCCGGCCGAGAGGTCGATGCCCGTCACCTCGCAGTTGCGGGGGTAATAGGATAAGGCGATACCAGTGCCGACGCCGACTTCAAGGATCTTTTCGGCAGGGCGGATCTTGAGGTTCCGGACTGCGGCTTCTCGCGATTCGTGGAAAATCTTTCCGAAGATGTGGTCGTAAACTCCGGAGTAGCTGGTGTACACACGTTCAACTTTCGCGAGATCCATCGTCCCTCCGCAAATTCACACGCCTCAAGAAGCACACTCCACAGTAGGGGAGTGTGATGGTTTGAGGTGTGGCAGTGGAAAAAAATCTATGAAGCCGGGAATGTGGCCCGATACAGCGAAGGCAACTGCCCGGATAGAAACGAGCCTAATGTAGCCAAAGCTCTACGGGGAGTCAACTGGTTCCTCCGGTTTTTCCGCCCGCTCGGTGCCCTTGGACTTGATTCTCCAAGAGACGCTGTGGGAAGTTGCGCGCTATGGTGTTGGCGGGTGCTTTTGCGATCGTACTCTTCATCGGGCTCATCATCGGGGATTGGGCGTATTTCATCCGCCTCACCTCGGATGCCAGTCGGTACGGGTATGCGCTGGGGCGGACTCATGAGCGCTGCACGGCCTTAACCGAATCGGCACTATTGCAACGCTTCGACGGCAACGGTGTCTTGTCGCTTCCGCACGGCGTGGCTCGGATCTTCCCCGAAGCAAAACGAATTCTGGTTCGCCCGACGTATCGATTACTGTCGATGCGCTTTCGCACGGCTTGGCCGATCAAAGGTTCGGTCGAGTGGACGGCAGCTGCCGAAGGCGCCGGTGTCGACTTGACCTGCGTGAAACGCGTGCCGTGGTCGTCGGCCCTGTTGACGCTGTCGTGGTTCGGGCTGGTGGGCTTTGGAACTTTGGGGTTTCTGATCAGCTTCGTGAGGGAAGGCGGCCTCTCTTCCCTGGGTGGTGTGCTCCTGGGCGTTGGTGTGACGGGAGTGGGGTTGATCGTCTTGGCCTTCGGGCTCTTGACGCTGGCGGTGGCCTATCGCCTGGAGAATACCAGACTGCTGTTGGTATACGACGAATTCCGCGAAGCGACTTTAGGCGCGGGGACGCCCCCCGGCTCGCCGCCCGCTGAGAAGGCCGGCCGATAGCTACGGCGTTGATCCCTAGGGGCGGGAGAGGTAAATCTCGAGGAGCTGATCGAAGTCCGAGGGCAGGTCGAGGTTTTGGCGGGAGCGTGCGAGTCCGGCGATGATGCCGCGATGTTTTTGGCTGAGCCCCGATTCGACGAAGGCCGCCCGATACTCGACCCAGCGCAACGTGGAGTCGGAGCTGAGGCGCTGCAGGTCTTCCGGGCTTAACGATTTGAGTTTGGCGGTCAGCCGTGCGAGCGCTTTTTCCACACTGTCATACGGTGGGGCGAGTTTCAGCCCGCGGTAGAATACCTCGAGACGTTCACGGAATTCGTCCCGCAGCTGCTCGACGGTCCCCGCGCTCTTCTGTTGTCCGGATGTCTGTCCCACCCTGTGTGCTCCCAGCCGATCCTCGGTGACGGCAGCTTACGGCAGGAGCGGGTGATGGCGCAATGCGTTTGATTTGAAACGTGCAGTCCTATTCGTGTCGTGTTTTTCTCTTTATATATGTGGAGGTGGTCATGGGGATGCGTATGGTGACGATAGTGATCGGATTGTTGCTGATGGGCCTGACCGGATGTTCCGGTCACCATCATGGAGCCTATGGTGGCGGTAAAGGCGACTACTATTGGGACAAAGCCGGCAAGGATGTCGGGTCTTTGGTGGAGAAGCACGTCAAGGATCCTGAAAAGGTCAAGCAGGTGAATGCGGTGATGGGCGAGATCATCGTGGAGATCAAGACGTCACGAGAGCAGAATCGCCAGTACCACCGTAGACTTTATGAGCTGAATGCGCAGTACGATGCGGCGCCGGAGGAGTTCACCAAAATATTGGACGAGTTGAACAACAGCCGGATGCGGTCGGCCGCGAAGATTCTCGGGTTGCGATTCAAGATGAAGAACCTGCTCTCTGCGGAGGAGTGGAAAGCCTTGTCGGATGAGATGAAGAGTTACGGGAGCCGCTATTACGGGAAGTCCCCGGAGGGTGCCCACGGCGCCTCGTAACCGCTACGGAGACGAGAGCCCCGGGAAGTGACTCAGGCCCGGTTGATGATTGAGGAAAAGCAGGTGGGCGGGTTGTTCCGAGAGGTCCAACCCGCTCACCGACACATGGTCGATGCGGGCCCGTCGCAAATCTGAGAGGTTCATGTGTAGGTAGTGGGCGAGGATGGCGCGGATGACGTCACCGTGCGAGACGAATACGTGGGGCCCGGTCTTGCCTGATCGAAGTCCTTGCTCCACAGCGGCGACAGCCCGCCGTTGCACCTCCCGCAGTGTTTCGCCTCCCTCGGGTCTGGCCTCATCCGGCTTACGGTACCAGTCTCGTTTCGCCGGATCATCGGCGAAGTCCCGCCAGTAGCGATTGATCCATCGTCCGACACCGATTTCGCTCAAGCCCGAAAGTGTCTCGACGTCGACGGCGGCGGCGGCCCCGAGGATAGCGGCCGTTTGCACGGCTCGCAGGACGGGACTGGCAAACAGACTGCCGATCCCGGAGCGGGCCAAGACCTGCGCGACTTCGTGGGCTCGACGCTCTCCTTCGGCATTGAGGGGAATGGGCTGATCGCCCATGACCCGGCCTTCGCGGTTCCAATCGGTTTCGCCGTGTCGGATCAGGAACACGATAGCCATGGACCCCCTCATCACTGTCGGTTATGGCGAGGGCTGGGCTGTCGGGCGTCTGTCGAGAGGGAGGGGCGTCCAGGTGTCGCCGCCGTCGGAAGAGCGATAGAGTCCACTACCGTTGGTTCCAGCATAGATCAACTGTGGGTTACTCGCGCTCATAGAGATGGTACGGACGTTGAGCGTTTCGAGGCCTTGGTTTTTGGCCTGCCAGGTTTTCCCGCCGTCCATGGACTTCAACACGCCGGCTCGTCCGCCTACGTAGAGTACGCGGGGATCCGTGGGATGGAGGACGAGGGTGCTCACGAATTGATCGGGGAGTCCTTGTCCGACCTCCTCCCACTTCTCCGCCCTGTTCGCCGAGCGGAACAAGCCCCTGGTCGTACCGGCATACACGAAATTGGAATTGGTCGGGTCCACGGCCAAGACGTTGACGCCCAGAGCCATCGAGGCGTTCAACACATCTTCGGGGATCAGTCCATTGTTGACCCGTACCCAACTGCTGCTTCCATCCTCGCTTCGGTAGGTGCCGCCGGTAGTGCCGGCATAGAGCACGCGCGGGTTCTTCCGGTCGATGGTCATGCAGGTGACGATGTGGACTTCCTTCATGCCGGCCATGCGCTCGTCCCAGGAGCGGCCTCCGTCCTTGGTCGCGAAGGCGCCGATGGTCGTGGCCAGATAAATGATGTCGGTATTATTCGGGTCGAAGACGAATTCGCTGACGAAGGAGACGTGTTCCTTCAATCCAACGTTATGGGGCAGCCAATGTTGGCCGCCGTCGGGGCTTTTGTAGACGGCATCGCCCATCGTGCCGGCATAGATGGTGGCGGGGAGTTTGGGATCGATGGCCAAGGTCGTCACCCGGCGGGCGGTAAAACTGGGAAATTGCTCCCAGGTGTTTCCGCCATCCCGCGTTTTGAGGACACCGTCGTTCGTGGCGACGTAGAGTATGTTCGGGTTGGACGGATGCACCGCGATGGAGACCACCGCAGCTTCTTGCTTGCCGCAGGCGGCCAACAGGCACAGGAACGACAACAGAAGGCCGGAGACGAATTGTGAGTAGGGGCGAACTCGGCGCATGGCGATGGCGAGTGACGTAATCACAGCGAGGGTGGGGAGTCAAGTCGGGCTATCACAGCTTCTTTCCGAAACGGGAAGCATAGCCGGTCAATTCCACATAGCCATCCCCTGACACCGTGGTCCCGCGCGAACGGCCCGTGGCCTTCACGGCTCCTTCCCAGTAGGTGACCTGTGTGCTGATGGGTGTCTGCAATTCCTGCTCCGGGAGCAGAGACGAGATGTCCAGATCGAGGCCGATTGATGGGGCGGTCATCTTCCATTGCTGCGGGTAGCGCGCGCCGGATTTCGGGCTGGTCCAGTAGGAGCGGGCTTCGATAGTCACGTCCCGTACGGCGAGCGGGTGAACGGATCCATCCGTCAGGATAACGGTGCCGCTTGAGGCTGGGTCGTCGGACCCGTCCCCATGGCGTAGCCGGTACCACATCACTTCGGTATTGTCGGACAGTTGCAGGCTAAACCAGTCCCAGCCCACGATGTCAGCTCCCAAACCCGACGAGCCGAACTCATGATCCATCCAACTCAAACCGGTCACGGACAGCCATTCGCTGCCGACCCGAATCCGGCCCTCCGTCGCGAGCCTGGTGAGTGAATAATAATGTGAGGCCTGGCTTGGGTCGGCGCCTTTCCGGCTGATGCCGTCCCCTCCGTGGACGATCGGAGATTTACTGGGGGTGACGGTCAGGTCGATGGCAAAATCGTCGGTATTCGCTTGTAAGCGTTGCCGGCCGGTTCCGTCAGAGTCTTCCACGGCAGACCACTGATCGATCCAGACACGCAGGCCGTCGCCGGCAGCCCCAGCCTTTCCAAGTCCGGCCCGGCTGACCTTCTCGGACATCGAGAATCGTCCTTGCCCAAGATCGGTCAGGGCGAAATGTGCGAGATAGAGGTGACGGATCGACCATTCGGAGGGTATGGTTTTGATCGAGTCCGGCGGAATTCCCCGGCGGAAGAAGGTCAATTCAAATCCGAAGCGGCGGTCGTCTCCGGCGGTCAGATGTCCCGTGTAATACCACCATTCGGTCCGAAACCCTTCGTGCGCGCCGTGGTCCTGCGGAAAGCGGTACTGATAGCCCGGCTTGGCGGACAAAAATTCCTGTGGAAGATTGGCCGGCGCGACGGCAGGGATTCCGACGAGCGAGAGCAGCCACACCACAAGAGTGAGCAGGCGACAGCGGAAGCCGTTTGGGGCATGTCGACGAACGCCAGTATTCATGAGGGTTTTCGTGGTTTTCCTCTCCTTACGTGAGCATGCCGTGCCGTTGACAATTTTGCGGAGCATCAGCTATCGTGAGCCATGTTTTTGGAGCCTGAACGCGATCAACTTGGCCGTGAACCTGCGGGAAAACCGCAGCCATTTCCGGTCCCGGAACGGATTCCCCTCTTTCCCCTTCCAAACGTGGTCTTCTTCCCGAAAACCTATCTGCCGCTTCATGTCTTTGAACCACGCTATCGGCAAATGGTAGCGGATGCGGCGACGCAAGGGCAATGCATCGGGATGGCGCTCTTGAAGGAAGGATGGGAGGACCAGTATTACAAGAATCCCCCGATCTTTTCGATGGGCTGCGTCGGTCGGCTGGTGAGCGTGCAGAAGTTACCGGACGGTCGGTCGAACATTCTTCTACAGGGGATCGAGCGCTACGAGGTTCGGGAGGAGTTCTTCGATAAGCCCTATCGAGAGGCTCGTATCACGCTGCGGCCTCGGGAAGCGGACGTCGCTCTCGACGCAGGGCTTCGCGCGTATCTCACGGGTGTATTGCAGCAATATCTCCATGTCGATGAAGAGGCGGCAGCGCTTCAGAGTCTGGTTCGGCCTGATGTCAGCGACGTCGTATTCGTCCATCAGTTGTCGACCTATCTGGAATGCACGCCGCTCGAAAAACAGTTCTTGCTGGAGGCCGACAGCCTCTCGCAACATGCGCGACGCTTGAGCGACTTGATTCATTTCAAGCTGGACGAACGGCGCGGCGCCAGGGGGTGGGGATGATGTCCCGTCAAGTTGCAATCGAAGTGTCCCATCTGGCGAAGGTCTACGATAAGGTTCGCGCCGTCGATGATCTCTCGTTCCAGGTTCAAACCGGCGAGATCTTTGGGCTGCTCGGGCCGAATGGGGCCGGAAAGAGCACGACGCTCCGGATTCTCATCACATTGCTGAATCCGACGTCCGGATCCGCGAAGATTTTCGGCCTGGACAGCGTGGTGGATGCCGACCGGGTGCGGCAGACGATCGGATATGTGCCGCAGGAGCGGGCCATCGACCGGTTCTTGACCGGCCGCGAGCATTTGGAGTTGCTGGCCAACTTGTATCACCTGCCTGCGGACGAGGCGACGAAACGAATCGCCCACCTGTTGAAGCTGGTGGAGTTGGAAGCCCATGCGGACCGTCCGGCCAAAACCTATTCCGGCGGTATGAAACGTAAATTGGATATCGCCTGCGGCCTGCTTCCGGATCCGAAGATCCTGTTCCTCGATGAGCCGACATTGGGATTGGACGTACAGAGCCGGCTCCGCATCTGGGACCATGTCCGGGCCATGCGGGAGCGTGGGATCACGGTCGTGATGACGACCAACTACCTGGATGAGGCCGACCAACTCTGCGACCGCATCGCCATCATCGACACCGGCAAGATCAAAGCCATCGGATCGCCGACGGAACTCAAGGCCGGCTTGGGTGGCGACATCGTTTCGTTGACCATCCGCGAGCAGTCGCGCCTGGAGGCCCTGGCGGCTGCGCTGAAGGCGCTCCCCGTCATTCGTGCGGTCACGGTGAAGCCGACGGGCCTGGATATCCGCGTGGATTCTCCGGAGAAGGCGCTGCCGGCCATCTTGGAGGCGGCCAATCGCCTGACCTGCCAAATCGAGTTTATCGACTATCACCGCCCCCGACTCGATGATGTGTTCATTGCCCACACGGGCCGCTCGATCAAGGACGACACTCCCAAGGAAAGCGAAGGGTCATGAAGGAATATTGGCAGGAAATCAAAGCCTTGACGATGCGCTGGGTGCGTCGCCTCAGCCGTGAAAAGTTCAGCATGCTCTTCACGCTGGTCCAGCCGATGCTGTTTTGGCTGATCTTCTTCGGCAATCTGTTTCAGCGGGCCGCCGACACACAGGTGACCCAGGCTCCCAATTACATCAGTTTTCTTGCAGCCGGGGTCGTGGTGATGACCGTGTTGAACAACGGATTAGCCGGCGGGGTCGATCTCCTGTTCGATAAGGAGAATGGCTTTCTCGAGCGATTGATGTCGACACCGATCCACCGCACCTCGGTCATCCTCAGCCGGTTCATTTTCGTGATGACCATTACCTCGATGCAAGTGCTGGTGATTCTCGGTGTCGCGTTCTTGTTCGGTGTCCAGCCTGCGACAGGGCTGCTCGGCGTGGCGATGATTCTGCTGATCGGCATGCTCTTCGGGGTCGGCCTCACCGCGATCTCCATGGCGATGGCCTTCTCGGTCAAGAGCCACGGCGATTTCTTCTCCGTGCTGGGTTTCCTGTCCTTGCCGATGATCTTCCTCAGCTCCGCATTGGTGCCTCTGGCTGCGATGCCGGGCTGGATGGGATTTCTGGCGAAGTTCAACCCGATGACCTGGGCAATCGATGCCGTGCGGCCTTTGATTCTCCAAGGCTGGACGGAAGCGCTGCCGCATGTGGGCGCGGTCATCGTCGTCATGCTGTTGTTCGACGCCCTGTGTCTCTACGGAGGCGCCAAGGCGTTCCGTCGCGCGATGGGGTAGGGTTCGTGGGAGTCATGCCGCGTCCCACGCGGCGGGGAGCAAGTCAGACCGAGTGAAGTTTGGACCAACCATGCTGGCGAATGAAAATCAGATCCGCGCCTTGATTCGTCTCTTGGGCGACGAGGATGAACGGATCGTTCGCACGATTCGGGGGAAACTCATCGATTACGGGGATTGCGCCGTCCCCCTGTTGCAGGAAGCCGAAATCGAGCAGCCCGATATGTCCGATCGCATTGCGACGGTGCTCGAGGAAATTCGCGGCGCCAGGCTCGAGGAGGAACTGCGCGAACTCGTCGATGCGCCGGGAGAAGACATGGACCTGGAAACCGGAGCCTTCGTCTTGGCGCGGTATGCGTATCCCATGCTGGACGTGCCGGCCTACGCGTCGCTGTTGGATCGAATGGCGCGGGAGGTACGCGAGCAGATCGGGAACCGCGTCTCGGGGGAAGAAACAGTCAAGGCCTTGAACCGCTACCTGTTCACCGAATGCGGATTCAAGGGCAACACGAAGAACTATTACGAAGTCGAAAACAGCTACCTGAACCGCGTGATCGACCGCCGGACCGGCATTCCCATCAGTCTCTCCACCGTCTATCTCCTGATCGGGAAGCGGCTTCAATTGCCCGTGCATGGGATCGGAATGCCCGGGCATTTTTTGGTGAAGTTCGATTCCGACAAGTACAAAGTCTTCATCGATTGTTTCAACGGGGGCGCGCTGCTGACGGAAAAGAACTGTGCCCGATTCCTGACCGAGGCCGGCTACGGCTTCGAGGAGCGCTTCCTTCAGCGAAGTCCGACCCGCGCCATCCTCACCCGCATGATCAAGAATTTGCTGGCGATCTACAGCAAGCTGGACGATCCGCTCAAGAAGTCTCGACTCTTGCGGTTCGTTGAGATTCTGGGGTGCGAGCAGCGAGAGGGCGGACTCTAGCTCTCAGCTTCGCCACCGGAACAGATCCTTCGCCATCCTGATCCGTCCCCCGAAATACTGCCCCGCTTGGCCTCGCACATCGTAGCGTTCCGCAATCGGATAAAAATGAGAAAGAAGGAGTTGGTCGACGCCGGCCTGCTGCGCCACTTGGCCGCATTCTCCCGCATGCAGGTGGGCGGGGCCCGGGCGGTTCTCGGGAAACGAGCAATCGAGGATGGCGAGGTCCGCATTCTCGCAGAGCCGCACCAACGATTCGCATTTCACGGAATCCCCTGAATAGACGACGGCGCAGCCCTCATACTCGATCCGGTAACCAAGGCAGTGGAGGCGAGGAGCGTGCGTCACGGTGCCGGGTCGAATGGACGTGTCACCCAGCCGGAAGCTCCGGTCCGAGGCCTCGCGAACGGTGACGCGAAACGGGGCGCGGTTGAAGCTGGGGAAGTTGCTCATCATGGCGGCCATCAATTTCTTGGTGCCGCGGGGACCGATCAGCGTGAGCGGCGGTCTGGTCCCGCCCTGATACTTGCAGTAGATGATCGCGTCGAAGAAGAAGGGAATGAAATCGGCAAAGTGGTCGGCGTGGAAATGTGAGAACAGGATATGGGTGATGCGGTGGCGATCGGTGCCGGATTTGATCAGATTCGTCAGCGTGCGGGGTCCGAAGTCCAGCAGAAACAGGTGATCGGTTTGGACGAGGTACCCCGCGGCTGCTCTGTCCGGATGGACGTTGGTGCCCGAGCCGAGGACGGTGACCCGCATCATGGCCGGGGCGAGGTCTGAAAGCTTTGCTGCAGGCGCAGCAGGAGGGTTCGCAACTGGTCGGCCTCCTTCTGGGTCAAGGCCCGCTTGAAAAACGGCAGCAGAAACGCGATATGGGCGGAGAATGTCTTCCGGAACAGCGCGTCCCCCTTGTCGGTGAGCTTGATCCGGATGCTTCGCCGATCGTCTTTGACGGGGGTGCGGCGAATCAAGCCCTTCGCGGCCAGCCTATCCAATACACCGGTGAGCGTGCCCTTGGTAACCAGCGTCGCCTCCGACAGTTCGGCGCAGGTCAGGCCGTCGGTGTCTCCCAAGGTGGCGATCACATCGAACTGGGATTGGGTCAGACGAAGCGACCGGATGTGGCGGTTGTCCGCGCGAGAGAAGGCCAAATAGGTCTCGACGAGCGGACGGAGCACCTTCAAGTAGGGGTCGGATTTGAGATCGGGGAGTTCCACGGCCCGCGCAGCCTAGTCATTGTGCCAGCATCTGTCAAGAGTATAGGACCGCGTTGACGCCGCAAGGACGGGCCCCCTATCATGCAGCCCGTCATGCCTCGCTATTCTCAGGCCGGTCAGGCCAACCTCACGGCGATTTTCTTGCTCCTCGCACTCGTCGTCTCAGGAGTATGGATCTGGAAGCGCCTGACTCCCGACGTTCAAGAAACGATTATCGACCAGGCCATTCCGCTGGCCGCCCTGCTGCTGGCCGTTGGCGTCGCGACGTGGTGGCTGGTTCGGAAGATCCAGGCAACACGAAATCGGCGCCTCGTCCGGGATCGATTGATCGCACGGCTGGAAAAGGAACCGGCCGGAGAAAAGCGATTGGAATTGGCCTTCGCCCTGATCGAAACGAATGAGTATCAACGAACCGGGCTCGAAGCCGTGGCCCCGCGGCTCCAGGAATTATTTACCACGACGCTGAAACGCGCGCTCGGCGACAAACAGCATCGCGTGCGCGGCATGGCGGCCAGCCATTTGGGCGTGATCGGGGACAAGACCGCGGTGGCAACGTTGTTGGCGGCGTTGGAAGACGACCATGCTTACGTCCGGGGCTGCGCAGCCTTGGGACTAGGGCGGTTGCGGGCGGAGGAAGCCAAGGACAAGTTGGCGGAGATGAGCAAGGAAGACTGGGATCAAACGGTTCGGAGTCGGGCAAGGGAGGCGCTGGAGCGGATCAGGTGATGAGGCCTAGGCGGCCCATTCGAGCAAGACGATTTCCGGAGGGCAGTTGATGCGGGCCGGCAGCCCCGACCATCCGAGTCCGCGATTTACGTAGAGACGGTGGCCGTTCTTGCTGTAAAAGCCGTTCGTCCGCCCGTCGCAACCGGGTGGAAGCCAAAAGGTCGGCAAAAACCGGAATCGCCACTGTCCCGCATGGCTGTGACCGCAGAGCGCCAGATCGACCTGGTGCCGAGGGGACAGCTGGTCCAAAATGTTCGGCGCATGGGCGAGGAGCAGCGTGAACCGTTCCGGCCGTCGCGAGGGGATGCAACGGAGGTCGGCTCGGTGAAGCGAAGGATCGTCGACCCCCACAATCGCCAGCTCCGCTCTCTCGACGGGAATGTACGTGACTTGGTTTTGCAGCAGCACGATCTTGTGGCGATCGAAGGCGTCCGTGAATTCGTCGACTCGCAAGCCGCTGTAATGGTCATGGTTCCCAAGGGTGACGAACACCGGCGCAATGCGGCGCAGACCAGATAAAAAAGTCATCAGGTGCGGGAGGCCGTCCCGAACGTTGAGCAGGTCGCCGGTGATGAAGATCCAATCCGGTTTCAAGTCCGCGAGGGTGTCAACGAGGGTGCGGTGACGCGGCAAATATCGGTCCAGGTGAAGATCGGTGATATGCACGGCGCGTCGGCCGGCCAGGGCCGGGCAGGTGATCGACAGCTTCGTCACCTCTGCCGGTTCCAGCCCGAACTCGAACCCCGGCAGCAGGTTGAAAAAATGGTGAAAGGGCCGACTGAGCCAGTGGCCGAGCCAGACCCGTGCAAGTTCCTGAAACCGAATCAGGCGACCGATCATTCCATCACCTGATTCAGGCTGGCGCGGTCGGCCGGGGTCAATCGGTAACCCTGTTCATACAGCTGGCTCATTCCCTCCATCAAGGCTTCCATTCCCCTGGATTCATGCAGCCGGTCGAAGACGGCGGTGAGGGAACGCAGGTGTGTGGCATTGCCGGTGGAAGGGTCTGAGGGAAGTTTCAGCGCCGCCAGAACGTCGTGTAGTTCGCGCGGGCTGTAGCGATTATTGTCGTCGCCGTCTCCGACGAGCGCGAACTCATAGAACGTCAGGCTCAAGGAGAGGAGCGACTGCGTACGTTGGAAGTCCGTGCGCACCGCCTCCACGCCGCCGGGATAGGCGGCTCGGCATTCCGCCGGCTCGTCCTGCGTCAACCAGGCGTCGTAGATGGTCTCACGATCGGGCGACCACGCGATACCTTGCACGATGGGCGGGGGAGCCTTTTTCCGTTCCTGCTGGTAGAAATAACTCAGGCAGCGGCTGGCGACACTGAAGGCTTGCTTATCCGTGGTCGTCTGGCGCTGGATATGTCGGGTAAATTGAGCGAACACATCCACGACTTCGAAGGGGGCGGCCGACGCCGGTGCCACTCCCCAACCCGCCGCTGCAACGGCGGTCAGGGACAGCAGCATGACGAGGGTGTGAAGGGCTCGTTGGTGCATCGTCATGGTCGGGGATTGGTATGCGGCGTTGAGCAACTGTCGATAAGTATAGCACGGGCTTCGGGCCGGCCGAGCAATTTCTCTCGAGGTTCCGTCGTGCCGAGAAAGGTGGTGCCGAGTGGTGGCGACGCAGTCCATGTTGGATGACACGGTTCCATACCTGACGTCCGAGGTTCCGGGGGTCGGGGGACGTATTCGCTCGGCGCCGGAAGATTTTTGCGTGGAAGAACGTCCGCTGTATTTGCCCTGCGGAACGGGTGAGCATTTGTACCTTCGTATCCGGAAACGGGGTCTGTCCACGCCGGATCTTGTGTCGATGCTCTCGTCGCGTCTGGGGATCAAGGCCCAGGGGATCGGGGTAGCCGGGCTCAAGGACGCGCAGGCGGTGACCTCACAAATGGTTTCGCTGCACGGTGTGAAGGACGAGGCCGTGGCGCGCCTGCAGCCGGACGAGCGGCTGCTTGCCGTGGAGGTGCTCGGTCGTCATCGGAATCGCTTACGGAAAGGACACCATGCCGGCAACCATTTCCGGCTGGTCATTCGGGGCGTACGGGAGTCGTGCGAAGAGGCGGTCCGGGAGATTCTGGAGGCATTGGTGCGGCGCGGTGTGCCGAACTATTTTGGTCCGCAACGGCAAGGGCGGGGGGGGGACAACTTCCGCCTCGGCGCCGAATTGCTGACGGACCCTGAGCGGCGGAAGCGCATGAGCCGGTCGAAACGCATGTGGTTCATGAACTCCTACCAATCCTTTGTCTTCAATCATATATTGGCCAAGCGCATCGATAGCCTCGACCGAGTCTTCTTGGGCGATTGGGCGATGAAGACGGATAACGGCGCCTGCTTCCCGGTGGAACAGCCGGAGGTGGAACAACTTCGGGCCGATCGTTTTGAAATCAGCCCGACGGGCCCGTTGTTCGGATCGCGTGCTCCCTGGGCCACGGGCGTGCCGGGCGAAATCGAACGGGCGGTGGTGACGGACTTGGGCACTACGATGGAACAGTTATCTCAAGCCGGTGCAGAATGTGGATTCCGGGGCGAGCGACGCGCCCTCCGGGTGGCTTTGAACGAGTTGGAATGGGAGCTGAAAGGCAGCGACCTGACGCTCTCATTTTGGCTCCAACCGGGATCCTATGCGACCAGCGTGTTGAGGGAAGTGATCAAAACCGGCCCATAGTGCGCGCTGCGTGGTAGAATCTATTCACGTTCCCCCTGTTGAGTCGAGAGTTACCTGAAGAAAGGAGCTCTCATGTCCCAATCACAAGAAATGGTCCTCCTGGAGGGCCACATCATCGATTCGTTGATCCTGGCCAAAGTTCTGGACACGATCCTGATGATGGGCGGCTCATTCGATCTCAATCACGTGACGATCGGCGCCACGAGGGAAGCTCCTTCGGAAGCCCGGATTACCGTGCGCGCCCCATCCGGACGGCTGCTCTCCGATATTCTCCGCGCCATCCAGCCCCACGGCGCGACGGTGGAAGGTGAAGGGGATTGCCGTTTCGAACCGGCTCCCGCCGCGGGGGTATTTCCCGAGCAGTTCTATGCGACGACACATTTGCCGACGCAGATACGGCTCGAGGGCGAATGGGTCGAAGTGGAGGCCATGGAAATGGACCTCGGTATTTGTATCGATCCTGCCAGGAGCCGCGCCCGAACGGTGCCGATGGGGGAGGTGAAGGCAGGAGACCTCATCGTGACCGGTCGTGAAGGGATCAGGGTCGTCCCGCTTGAGCGCCCCAGGGAACGGGATGTCTTCAGCTTCATGCAGTCGGTGGTATCGGCGGAACGACCGCATCAGCCGGTGGTGGCGGACATTGCGCGAAGAATGCAGGACCTGCGAGAGCGGCACCGAGCCGGGCAGCGGGGAGGGAAGGTGTTGGTGGCGGGGGGGCCGGCGATCGTCCACGGCGGCGGGCGGGAGTCGCTCACCTGGCTGATTGAGCAGGGGTTTGTGCAAGTGTTGTTTTGCGGTAACGCGTTGGCGGCGCATGACATGGAGGCGGATGTGTATGGGACGTCGCTGGGCTACGGCCTTTCGGCAGGCCGCTCGGTGCCTCATGGCCACGAACATCACTTGCGGACGATCAATCGTATCCGTGCGATCGGCGGTATCCGGGAGGCGGTCACCACGGGCCTCATCAAGCATGGAATCATGGCGGCCTGCGTGCGGCACGATGTGGATGTGGTGATGGCGGGCACGATCCGCGACGATGGCCCGTTGCCGGGAGTGATCACCGACTCCGTGGAGGCACAGCGTGCGATGCGAGCGGCCGTGCCGGGAATCGGATTGGCGCTGCTGATCGCATCCACCCTCCATGCCGTAGCAACGGGCAATCTGTTGCCGGCGACCGTGCCGACTGTGTGCGTTGACGTGAATCCCGCCGTTCCGACCAAGCTTGCAGACCGAGGCAGCTTTCAGGCCGTCGGTTTGGTGATGGACGCCGCGTCGTTTTTGACTGAGTTGGCGCGTGAATTGGGGTGGCGTCCATGAGTCGTCTGCTGGTGTGCCCTCCCGATTATTTCAGTATCGACTATGAGATCAATCCTTGGATGCGTCGGGCCAACGCCGTCAATCCGGAGGAGGCCGTGCGGCAGTGGCATGGTTTGATGGAAGTGCTGGAAGGGGTGGTGGGCGCTGCCGTTGAGCGGATGGCTCCTGTCCAAGGCCTGCCGGATTTGGTCTTCACGGCAAATGCCGGTGTCGTTGTCGGGCGTAAGGCCGTGATCAGTCGATTTCGTCACCCGGAGCGTCGGCGCGAAGAAACCCATTTTGCCGCATGGTTCACGCAGCACGGGTATGAGGTGCTCACGCTGGATCCGCAGTTCTATTTCGAAGGTGCTGGAGATTTACTCGGTTTTCCCGACCGGTGGTTCGGCGGCTATCGTCAGCGGTCCGACATTCGAGCCTTTCCCCACATCGGCGAGCTGTTCAAGAAAGAAATCATTCCGCTCGAATTGGTGGACGGGCGCTTCTACCATCTCGACACGTGCTTCTGTCCCTTGAGCGGAGGAGAACTTCTGTATTTTCCATCGGCGTTCGATCCCTATGCGCAGAAGGCGATCATGGAACAGATTCCGGACCGCCGTCGCTTGGCGGTGCCGGAGGAAGAAGCCTTGCGGTTTGCCTGCAACGCAGTCTGCGTCGGCAAGCATGTCGTCCTTCCTGCCGGATGCCCTCGTACGATGGACCTCTTGGATCGTGCCGGGTATATGCCTCACCCCACGCCGCTGGATGAGTTCATGAAGTCCGGTGGTTCCGCCAAGTGCCTCACCCTCGCACTCGATTAGGCCAAACCCCTCGCCTCCACAACGTTTCTGTGCTGGAGAACACCTTTCAGAACTTTCTCATCATGAGCGCAAGAGGGCCTGCAGAATAGGCGGCGCTCCTCGAGCATCGCCGCCGGCGGTGGCTCGAAGTGTTGGGTAGGACTATGCTTTGGTTCGAAAGAGAAACGACAGATACAAGCCGGCGATGGCGGTCGTCGTGAGTTCGATCGTGAGGAGCATGCGGCTGACGATGGCATCCGGTTGTGGAGGAGACAGGATGAACCGAAAACCGAGAAAGGCGGCCGGCTGCGAGGGAGGGCTCTCCCAGGGGGGAAAGACTAGAGCAACCAGTAGAAGGCCGACCATTCCATAAAGGATGTTGATGTTGAGCTGCTCCTTCTCCTTCCCTGTTCCGGGTCTCAGGGCGGCCTGCGGCGGTGAGCCATCGAGCGCCCGGCCGCATTGCGTGCAGAATCGGTTGATCTCGGGGAGGTCGTGTCCGCAGGAAGGACAGGGCTTCATAGTGGTCCTTTGATTGAGGGCATTAGCCTATCCTGTGGTGAGTCGGATTTCCAGTGGGCTCTGTGGGGCCGCTTCGTTGACACATCCGAAAAGGCGTTTCTATAATTCGCCGCAACGAGATCGCTGCGGGGTCGCAGCGAACAACCGGCCATACGGCCCTGAGGGGTGGGTGACGTGAGCAGATCAATGCCGACGGTCGCGGTGATTGGTGCGGGAGCTTGGGGAACTGCCCTGGCCGCCCACCTGGCTGCAAAGCCCGTGGCGGTCCGCCTCTGGGCGTATGAGAAGGAAGTCGTGGAGTCGATCACGCGCGACCGCGAAAACCGGATGTTTTTATCAGGGGTGCCGTTACCGGAGACATTGTCCGCCACCGGCTCCTTGCACGACGCGGTGACCGGGGCCGATGCCTTGGTGTTTGCCGTGCCATCTCACGTCGCGCGTCGGGTACTGCGCCAGCTGGCGTCCGTCATGACCGAGCCGATGCCGTTCATCAGCGCCACCAAGGGGATCGAAGAGGACACCCTCGCCCTGATGACACAGGTGATGACCGAGGAACTTCCGCCGTCGATCCATCCTTTTCTCATGGTGCTCTCGGGCCCCAGTTTCGCGGCAGAAGTGAGCGCGCGTAAGCCCACGGTCGTTTGCCTCGCCGGCGGCAATGCAGAGGCCGTGAAGCAGATCCAGGGTCTATTCATGACGCCGACGTTTCGCGTCTACGCGGATGACGATCTCATCGGCGTGCAACTCGGCGGGGCATTGAAGAACGTGATGGCAGTGGCGGCCGGGGTCGTGGACGGTCTGGGGTTAGGCCACAATGCTCGCGCCGCCTTGATCACGCGCGGACTGGCGGAAATGATCAGGTTGGGGTCGGCGATGGGCGCGGACCCGCGGACGTTCTACGGACTGTCCGGTGTCGGGGATCTGATCCTGACTTGCACGGGGGCGCTCAGCCGCAACCATTCGGTCGGGGTGCGGCTTGGACAGGGCGAGCGGTTGGAAGCGATTCTAGCCAGCATGCATGCCGTGGCCGAAGGGGTACGCACTGCAAAGGCCGCGCTCGGCTTGGCGAGGCGTCACGGCGTGGAGATGCCGATCGCGCAGGAGATTAATGCAGTGCTTTTCGAAGGGAAATCCTGCCGCCAAGCGGTCGGGGACCTCATGGAGCGGGAAGCCAAGGGAGAAAAGGGAATCGCGTGAACCAGGAACAACTGACGTCATTGCTGGAGCAAGTTCGCGAGGGATCGCTGGATATTTCGGATGCCCTGCGGCGGTTGCGCACGCTGCCCTATGAGAATTTGGGGTTTGCCTCGCTGGACCACCATCGCGTCTTGCGGCAGGGTTTCCCGGAAGTCATCTTTTGCGAAGGGAAGACTGAACGGCAGGTGGTGGCGATCGCCCGAACGCTGCTGAGCAAGAATGACTCGTTGTTGGCGACCAGAGTCGATCGATCGGTCGCGAAGGCGCTGCTTCGGCTGGAGAAGCAGGCTGTCTACCACGAGTCGGCACGCGTGGTGTCGATCGCATCGCCGAAACAAGTGCGAAAGGGGTCGGTGCTGATCGTGACGGCAGGCACCGCCGATATTCCTGTGGCGGAAGAGGCGAGGGTGACCGCGGAAACGATGGGCAGCTACACCGAAACCCTGTATGACGTCGGTGTGGCCGGTCTCCATCGCCTGCTTGGCCAGCAGGATCGTCTGCATGACGCACGCGTGTTGGTCGTGGCCGCCGGGATGGACGGGGTCTTGCCGAGTGTCGTCGGGGGCTTGGTCCGTCAGCCGGTTGTGGCGGTTCCGACCAGTCGAGGGTATGGAGCCCATTTCGGCGGGCTGGCTGCTCTCTTGACCATGCTGAATTCCTGTGCGGCCGGCGTCGCGGTGATGAACATCGACAACGGGTTCGGTGCGGGGTGTTTGGCCCACCGGATCAACATGGTGGGAGAGGAGACTGTCGGCCCGGGGAGCGAAGAAGCCGTCGGCGTTCGGCGATCAGCCGGCCGAGCGGGTGCCAAGAGGCGGCTCGGAAAATCTCAGCGCTGAGCCCTGATGATTGGGGGCCCTCCTCAAGAGTCGGCAGGCCCGACCGTCATTTCACCGCGAAGGTCCCGCGCTTCGGCCAGGACAGCATCTGCGTACGCTGGCCCTTGTCTCCGTTGCTCAGCAGTTTGGCCCGCACTTCATATTCATAGGGGCCTGGCGGCGCGGGCAGTTTGTTGTGATCCAACCCATCCCAGACCAACTCGATCTGCACCTGCTTCGGCAGGGCATCTGCCGACCCGCTGTTGTGCCCGACCGACTGGTGGGCGTGGATCGGTTGGCGGTCTGAGAGGAACCGCAACGAGGTCATGGAGGGGGAGGTGAGGAGTGCGGACACTTCGAGCATCAGGGTCTCATCGACTTCCTTCGGCAACTGAATTCTGGCGGAAAAATGAAAAGGCCCTGAATTGGGATGGTACGGAATCGGGGAGGCGTGCAGTTCCAGGATCTTGAGCTCGGGCTCCGGTCTCGGCACGGTTTTCTGCTTGGTCTTCGCGAGGGCATCCTGGCCTGGTGCGAACAGGACCGTCAGAATCCCGGCCACCAGGATAAGCAGGGGAAGCCAGCGGCCTGCTGGGATCGGGATTGAGTCGATGCCGGCGGTCTTTGAGTTGGTCATGCGGGTCGCTGTTTGCTCGTAGATCGCTTGGCTGAGGCGATAGGTGTCACGTATTGATCGGGGATAACATAGCGTTCGCACGCTGTCAACGAATGAGCGGAATGATTGCCGTCCGGAAACGGGTCCGGTAAGATGCCGACTCGCTTTTAGGGAATCTGAAGCGGGAGCCTATCTCTGTGCGATTGCATTTTGACTGCTTCTCCGGGGTCAGCGGAGACATGATTCTCGGCTCGCTCGTGGATGTCGGATTGCCCTTCAATCGCCTGGTCCGAGGATTGAAGGCGTTGCCCGTCGAAGGGTTCCGCCTGCGACGGAGTGCCGTGATGCGCGGAGCGCTGGCCGCGACCAAAGTGGATGTCGATATCACCAAGGGATTCGGCACGCCTTTGACCGTAGCGCAGATCAGACGGATTCTGAACAAGAGCACGCTCCCGACTCCGGTGAAGGAAAAAAGTCAGGCGGTTTTCGATCTGTTGGCCCAAGCCGAGGGGAAGGCTCACCGAGTGGATCCGCACCATGTCCATTTCCATGAGGTCGGGGTCATCGACTCCTTCGTGGACGTCGTCGGCGGCGTCTTGGGACTTCATCTCTTGGGCGCGGACCGCATCACAGCGTCCCCGATCAATGTCGGGTCGGGGACCGTGCAATCCGCCCACGGTTCCTTGCCCGTGCCCGGCCCGGCTGTGGCGGCTCTGGCTGCCGGACTGCCGATCTATGTCGATGGCCCGGCGCGTGAACTGGCGACGCCGACCGGGGTCGCGCTCCTGAAGACGATGGCGCAGGAGTTCCGCGGGTTGCCGCCGATGCAAGTGCGGAACGTTGGGTATGGTGCCGGTACCGCCGATCCCCACCATTGGCCCAATGTTCTTCGAGTCTTCGTCGGCGACGAGGAGCCGGACTCTCAGGCATCGAGCGATACGATCGTTGAACTGCAGACGAACATCGACGACTTGAATCCGCAGGTCTATGAGTCGGTCTTCGAGCAAGTGTTTGCCGCCGGCGCCCTGGATGCGACCCTGACTCCGGTGACGATGAAAAAGGGACGTCCGGGTATCGTCCTGTCGGTCCTTGTGCCGCGGGAGAAGGTGGAGCCGGTGCTGGGTATTGTGTTCGCGGAGACGACGGCCCTCGGCATCCGCCTGGCGGATGTCCGGCGTCGGATCCTGCCCCGCCGGTTCGAAACGGTGTCCCTGCGCGGGGGATTGGTGCGGATCAAACTGGGAATGGCCAAGGCCGGCCGAACCAAGGCCGCGCCGGAGTATGAAGACTGCCGACGAATCGCGGAACGGACTGGGCGTCCGGTGAAAGACATCCTCGAGGAGGCCGTCGTGGCCTATCGGCAGGGAGTCTCCGAGAAGGCAAAAGTACGAAGGACAAAGTAGCAGTGCCGTGCGCAAAAGGCGAGGCTAATTTCGGGAGCAATGCGAACGACATGGGACGAGTCATGATTCGTGCGAGTGACGGGCGAGGATGGTCTTGACGATCCTTCTCTACGCCGCGCTGTTTATCGTCTCGGTAGTGGTGACCCTGGCGGGATGCCATCTCTTTACGAACGGGATTGAATGGCTGGGCAAGCGGATGAAGATTTCCGAGGGCGCAGTCGGCAGTATCTTTGCCGCAGTCGGCACCACGCTTCCTGAAACCTCCATCCCCATCATCGCGATTTTCTTCGGCCACAGTCCCGAGCAAACCGAGGTTGGTCTGGGCGCCATTCTCGGCGCTCCGTTCATGCTGAGCACGTTGGTGTTGCCGATATTGGCCGGGTTGTTGGTGCTCTATGCCAGGTTGGGCAAACGCACGGCGACGTTCAAGCTGGACTATGCCGAGGTGCGCACCGACATCCAGTTTTTCCTCACCGGATACCTCGTGGCCCTCGCCTGCGTGTTCGTTCCGAGCAAACCGGTTCATATGGTGGCCGCAGTCGGCCTGCTGAGCCTGTACGTTTATTATATGAAGCTGAAGTTTTCGGCGGAGGATGAGGATGACGGCGAAGGAGGCGGGGATTTGGAGCCCTTGCTGTTCTCCCGCCAATCCCAACACCCATCGTATGTGCTCATTGCCGCACAAGGAGCCGTGGGATTGATGGGGCTGGTCGGGGGCGCCCACCTGTTCGTCACCGCGGCCAATTCCATCTCGGCCGAGTTGCACGTGTCGCCGTTGATCCTGTCTCTGTTGATTGCGCCGTTGGCGACAGAGTTGCCCGAGATGTCGAACAGCTTTCTCTGGCTGTACCGCAAGAAGGATCGGCTGGCCGTGGGAAATGTCACCGGCGCCATGGTCTTCCAGGGCACGATTCCGGTCTCGGTCGGACTGCTTGGAACCGGATGGACGCTTGGTACGACGGCTTTAGCGACGATGGTCTTGGCGGTAGCCGCAATGGGTATGAGTCTTATCCAAGTGATGCTGTCGGGGCAATGGCGGCCGTGGTTGCTGAGTGGCAGCGCGCTGCTGTACCTTGGCTATACATTGTTTCTGTACACGCATGGCTCCTAAGTCTGTGAACACAATCCGAACAAAGCGGGTCGTCCGTCCGGCCAAGCGCCGAACGCCCGCGAAAAGTCCGCTCCCTCTCTTGGGGTTGACGATGGGCGATCCCGCCGGCATTGGCCCGGAAGTCATTGCCAAGGCTTTGGCCGATAGGGCACTCGGCCGGCTCTGCCGGCCCGTCGTGATCGGCTCTCGGTCGGTCATGGAGCGGACGATCACCTCACTCAAATTACGGCTGCGGGTAGTCGACGGCGAGCGCGCCTTGACCTCGATGCTCGGTCCCGGCCAAGTGGCGGTGCTGGATCCGCTTGAGACTCCACTTCAGGATTTCGCCATGGGAGTGGCGGCGGCTGAGACAGGCGCGGCCTCCGTGGCCTTCATCAAGAAGGGTGTGGAACTGGCCATGACTGGACGCATCGGCGGCATCGTCACTGCGCCGATCAACAAGGAAGCGATGAATATGGCCGGATATCACTATCCCGGCCATACGGAGTTTCTGGGGGACCTGACGCGGAGCCCGGAAATGGGCATGATGATCGTGGGCGGTCCCCTCAAGATCATGTTCACCACGACCCATGTGGCGATCCGTGATCTGTCGCCGATGCTGACCACCGAGCGGATCGCCAAGGCGATTCGGTTGGCCCATCTGGGCTTGACCAGGTATTTCGGCATTGCGACGCCAAAAATCGGCGTGGCGGCCCTGAATCCCCATGCTGGTGAACATGGGTTGTTCGGAGATGAAGAATCGACGCGTGTTGCACCGGCGGTGCAACAGGCCCGGGCGGCCGGTATCGATGCCAGCGATCCGCAGCCCGCCGATACGCTGTTCGGGAAAGCCGCGCGCGGATTGTATGATGGGATCGTAGCCATGTACCACGACCAGGGCCTGATTCCGCTGAAACTCGTGGCCTTTGGGACATGCGTGAATCTGACGGTCGGGCTGCCGATTATTCGGACCTCCGTCGATCACGGCACAGCCTATGATATTGCCGGTAAAGGTATTGCGGAGCACGGCAGTCTGCTGGAGGCCGTCAAAGTGGCGGCGCGGCTGGCCCGGTCGTGGCAGCCGCCGACAGGCGCCCATGCCGGGGTCTGATCCATGATGGGGGAATGTCACATGAGCACGGTTGGTGTGTCGATCGTCGAACAGCAAGTGAAAGAATTGGATGCCATCGCAAAGCAAACGAATCAGGATTTGAACACCGTGGCGGGCACCGAGCGGATGTCGAAGTGGAAAACCCGAACCGTCGCGTTACTCACGCAGCATGTGGGGCAGAAGGAAGCGGAAGAGTTCGCGCGCAAACAGACCGGCCCCTCCTTCACGAACGATCTCGTCGAAGAGTTCAATGACGATGTCGACTGCTTCCGCACGTACCTCAATGCCCTGGCCAAGCGGTTGCGCGCGACACCTCCCGCGCCGGCCGGATAGGCATCGATGCCGAACCCCTCTCCCTTGCCTCCTCCGCTGAAACGGCTCGGTCAGAATTTCCTTATCGATCCCAACATCGTCCGCAAGATCGTGGCCTTAGCCGGCGTGACTCCGCAAGACAACGTGTTGGAAATCGGCCCAGGCCGTGGGGCGCTGACCGAGGCATTGGCGGCAGCGGCCGCCCGGGTCGTGGCGATCGAAATCGATCCGCTTCTGCATCAATATCTCATGGCGCGGCAGGCCGAGTGGCCCAACGTCGAGTTGATTTGTGCCGATGCCTTGGAATATCCGACGGCGACGCTGCCGGTCGGGACCATCGTGGTGGCGAATCTCCCCTACTATATCTCCACGCCGTTGTTGTTCATGTTGTTGGCGCAGCGAAACCGCTTTCCGCGGTTGGTTCTGATGGTACAGGAAGAAGTCGCCGATCGATTGGCCGCAAAGCCGGGTGAGGAGGCCTATGGCGTTCTTTCCGTGATGGCTCAGTATGCGGCCGAGATCACGAAGGCGTTCCGTGTCTCAGCCAACTGTTTCCGACCCCGTCCCGATGTGGGCTCGGCGGTGGTGTCTTTGCGGGTGAAGGAAGCGGGGAGTCTCGACTGCGGCAACTACGCCGACTTCAACGCGTTGGTGAAGGCTGGGTTCGCCCATCGCCGGAAGACGCTGGTGAACTCGCTGCGGAATGAAGGTTACAGTCAGGGAACAGTCGTCGAGGCACTTGCAGAGATGGACCTCCAGGCTACGGTGCGGGCCGAAACGCTGTCGGTAGCTCAGTTTGTGGAATTGGCCCGACTCCTTCCGGCCCCAACCCCACGACCCTGTGCGGCTGAGAGGCAATGAGGAGGGGCAGAAGACTGCCCTATGGCGCGGTGCAGGGAGGAAATGTCACGGGAGGGGTTGAGGCTTTGCCGGATCCAGGCATTACGGCATCGACCAGTCCCTGGGATAGTTGGGCGGGGTTAAGAATGTCGATACTGTTGTCGCGACACTCGACAAGATTTTCTTCACGTAGCCTGCTGATCATACGGCTCACCGTTTCGGGCGATGCTCCCACCAGTTGAGCCAAGACCCGGCGATCGCACTTCAAGGGGATTGTGACTGAGTCTGCCGACACCCGGCCGATTTGGTCTGCCATCCATAGTAAGGTATGCGCAACCCGCGCATACACGTCGCAGGAACTCCGCAGATAATATCGGACCTCGAGCAGGTGAAGTTGCGCGCACAGGTAGCCGAGCAACTTGCGCATGATCTGCGGCGAATGCTGAAGACAACGATTGACCAGCGGTTGGGGCAAGAAGATCAGCGTCGTCTCCGTCAAGGTCGTAGCGGTGACGGCTCCTCGACTTGGTTGTTGGAGTGCGGCCGCCGGATCGATGAGTCCGCCTGGCCCAGTCAGCTGGCCGACCGGTTCCTGCCTGCCGTGGTCCCACCGCGATTCGAGCACCAGCCCCTGACACACGACGTGGACACCCGTAGAGATACCGCTTTGGATTAAGAGAGCCTTGTTCGCCGGGTGGGTGGTTGCAACACACTCGTCCGGCGAAAGTTTTCTGCACTCGGCAAACAACTCATCCGCCGAACACCGCTCCCTCACAAGACATTGCTCGCATCCTGGATGGGCAGAATTTGAGATGCGCTGAACCATCGTAAGGGGGTCAAAACAGCCTGGCATGCGGTCCTCAAAGGGCAGTGAGAAATACGTAAATACCGTGTGGTATTTCATCATCATGCCATGGGTTTCTTCGATCGAAAAGCACTTTTCCTCTTCCCGCCGAATTCCCCATAAGCGTCGCATAAAGGTCCCGTGTTTGATCGGGGGCAGGTTCGTACGATGAACCACCTCGGGCCGGTCGATTCGTTGCCTCGGTTGTCAAACCTGAAGACAGAGTGTGACGAATAACGTCAATGACATGACCAAATCCGCACCTGGCAGTTCCAGCCAGTGATTCCGGTCACGGTGAGCGTGATGCAGATCACGCGATCCATGATTTCACCTGCCTGTTGTCGCCAGACATCACACGATGTGTAATCCCCTTGTCGGAGATATCCTAAGTATTTTGTGATTTTTCAGAGACTTAGGGCGTGTCGTCCCGACCGTCCTTTGGAATTCGATCAGGAGAGCCAGGGCCAAGGTCGTTATGGGCATAGGGCTTGCCTAGGTACACCCGCGCGTTGCGGAGGATCGGGAATCAACGAAGCAATGACGGTAGGGGAACCTTGATGAAGACATGCAATCTGAAACTGCGGGGTCTATCCGCTCTGGACGAAGGATTCATTCTGGCTATGCTGTCGCTGAACGCTCAACTCCGCTTGAACCCGGCGTGGCGGGTGGTGGGAGCGGAGGCGCCCCAGGCCGTGATCTACGATTTGGGGGATGCGGAGTCCTTCGTGGACTGGAGTCGTGCACAGCAGGACCGTGTTCCCGTACCGGTCGCCTTAGCGGAGCAACAGCCGATCGATGCTGGGTGGTTTTTGCAGAAACCCCTGCGGGCCGATCAATTGATCGAAGTGTTGAACGGAATTGCGGCTCAGCTCGGGAGTATTTCGACGACTTCCGCCCCGGTGATCGCGACGGGAGTCGCTCCCACCAAACAGGCTGAATCTCCGTTGCTCCACCGCTTAACCACGGTGGTCGAACGGCGTCAGGCATTGGGGCATATGAAACGCGACATCAAGCTTATTTTTGCGGGAACCACCGGGGCGGGGAAATCGACGGCGATCGGCGCGATCAGCGACATCAGACCTATCAGGACAGAGGCGCGTGCGACGGACGAGGTGGCCAGGAAGAAAGAATTGACGACGGTTGCCATGGACTATGGGGAAATGATGCTCGGCGCGGACCGACGCGTGCGGTTGTATGGCGCGCCGGGGCAGGGCCGGTACGACTTCATGTCCCGGGTACTCAGCCAAGGCGCCTTGGGGCTGATTCTGCTGATCGACAATGTGTCGGTCGATCCTTTCCCGGAACTGGACTATTACCTCGACCTCTTCACTGATCTGATACGCGAAAGCGCTCTGGTGGTCGGGGTAACCCACATGGACTTGTCGGCCGATCCACCCTTGGAACGGTATCGAGACCACCTCAGAAATCGAGGGTTTTCAGCGCCGGTCCATGCGGTGGATGCACGAAACAAGTCGGACGTGCTGATGTTGATCGAAGAATTGGTGAATAGGCTCGAGGCTGCGGCATAGGGGGAGCATGTACAACGATCTCGAAAATCGGGTGTTTCAAATGGCGGTCGATTCGATGAGCGAGCATTGCGACGTGCTCGATGCGGTCTTGGTCGCCTCGCTGGACGGACGCATGCTGGCCACGCACCAACGCGGGACTTACGCGGTCGAGCGGGCCGCGGCGATCGGAAGCTCGCTGATGGCGTTGGGCGATGCGATGGCAAACGAGCTGAAACTCGGCACGTGTGAAGTCGTGATCGCGGAAAACAAAGAGGGGATCGTCGTCTTCAATCACATCAACGAAGACGTGGTCTTGGTGAGCCTGACGCAGAGTAAAAGCGGCCTGGGAACGTTGCTGAGCTGGGCAAAAAAGACGGCGGCGGATACGGCCTCATACCTGAGGGCCGTCCAGCAGTGACGAATGCGCGGGCATTCATGACTCAACAAGGGAGTCAGTGTCGGGGGCGAGGAGCCCGTTTATCAACCAACTCATAAGGAGACAGCAGCTATGGCATCGTTGAATGATCTGTGTAAGGAAGTGATCACCAATGTGGATGGAGCGTTGGCCTGCGGCGTCGTGGACGTCAATACCGGTCTTCTGCTCGGGGTGTCGCACAACGTGCCCTATTTCACCCAGTCGTACCTGGACGCCGTCGCAGCCGCGGCAACGGACATGGTGCGGGGCAAGACCGTGCGGGCAGTCGAAAGCCTCCTGTCCACTCAGCGAGGCAAGAAGGTGGAGAACAGCATCAAGGAAATTCAGATGACGACGGAGGCCACCTATCACTTCATGGCCACTCTTCCGCAGAAGCCGAATTGCCTGGTGGTCCTGATTACCAGCAGAAAGACCAACATGGGTATGGGCTGGGCCGGTGTCCGCGGCAGCATGGACAAGTTCGCGCCCTTGTGCCCGTAGTCGGCCGTCGGCGGTTAACGCCGACTTTCGGAGCCTGACCCGGCCGAGTCCGGGTCAGGTTCGAACCTGCGAAATGGAATGCAGGGGCATGAGTGCGGCGGCAGATCCTCTCAAAGGAGATGACACAGGCGGCGATGAGTTCGGAAGGTACCATCGAATTTCTGGGCGCGGTGGGTGGCGAGACGGCCTATCGGCCTGAGGACGTTCAGCGACTGCGGGCCTTGCCTCAAGCGGCCCTGACGCACGGCGAACAGTTCACCGGGCGGCCTGCGACTCTGCTGTATGCCGGGCGGCAGGATATCGTAAAGCTTCGAGCCGAGGTTCGGCTCGACCAGTTGAATGCCAGGCGATGGGCCATGCAAACGCTGGAGCGGGAACGGAAGCTTCAGGTGCATCATCCGGGAAAGACCTGGTTCCTGATCCATCATGCGAACCAGGATAGCCCGACGATCGGAAGTATTTGTCCGCTCCTGACCCCGCTGCATACCTTGATGCGTCCCAAAGAATGCCAGCGGGACGGCGCGGAGCGGCGGATCGGATATTTGCTGGAGCTCTTCAGGCTTTACTTTCGAGTCTTCCGTGACCATCAGTCCAGACTCGACGAAGGTCTGTCGAATTTCGGGCTCGACGAGCATCAACGGTTGTATTACCTGGACGACGATGTGTACGAAGCCGATGACCTGTCGGGCTTCGTCCAGATGCTCGGGGTCTATTTTCGTTCTCTGGAATGGCTGTCAGCCGAATGGGCGGCCCAATTCGGCATGCAGCTCCGGCAGGTGTTCCTCGAATACTTCGAAGATCCTCACCGCTTGTATTTCATCGGAAGCCTGCTCGGAGATCTCTGTATTCCCGCCCCGCCGAGACAGGCAGCGCTCGAGGCGTTCAAGCAGACGATGGTCGATCAGCGGCGTGCCCGACGTCAGGCTGTGCTGCTGCCGGATAAGGAAATCATCGCGGTCATGGCCGACGTCCATGCCAATTTGCCGGCCCTCGATGCTGTGATCGGATTCTTGCAACAACGGGGTGTCGATAAAGGCATCGTATTGGGCGATGTGGTGGGCTATGGCCCTCATCCCAATGAATGCATCGCTCGCCTCCAGAAATCGGCCTACACCGTCTTGAAGGGAAATCATGACCTTGCCGCTGCCGTGGGGCGGGCCGGGGAAGGTTTCTCCCGCTATGCCCGTTGGGCCATGGAGTGGACGATACCGAAGTTGTCCGAAGAGTCCCGGCATTGGCTCGAGGAACTTCCTCCGGTCCTGCAGGGGGAAGGCTGGCTCGCCGTCCATGGTTCCCCGCTGGATCCGTCCTACCTGAACGCCTACGTGTACGAAATGACGTTTGAGGACAATCTCAATCTGCTTGAACGACGGCAACTGCATGTCTGCTTTCACGGGCATACGCATGTGCCCGGCGTGTACGCCCGTATCCCGAAGTCGCGGGACCGTCATGTGGTAGAGACCGAACAAACCTTGGGAGCCTATGCGCACTGCCTTGTTTGCCCCGGGTCAGTCGGGCAGCCCAGGCAGGGGCAGCAGGGGGCTCAAGTGGCGCTCTACGAGGTTGCGGGAAAAACCCTCAGCTTTCACCAGATCGCCTATGACGTCCAACAGACCGTGCAGGACATGCGCGCGAATGATTTTCCCGAGACCCTGATATCGCGGTTGTTGACCGGCTACTAGCTTCGCGGCCGGTCAGGTGCGGGGGAGGAAGCGATGGATCCTAAATCATGGCTCTGGTACGGGGTGGTTGCGACAATCACGGTTGCGTACGTCGTGGCCTTGGCCGGAATTCGAGCTGCCAAGCACCATGATGTCAGTCATCACAGCCGGCGGATGCTGACGGCGAGCGTGATCGTGGGCTTGTGGCTGATCGCCTATGTCACGAAGCAAGTTCTATTCGGGCGTGAGCAGTTCGGCGGAAGTCGAGCGGAGTACTGGGGGCTCTATGTGCCGGTGTTTTCATTGCACATGCTCTGCGCCTGCCTGACGATCGCGATGGGATCCTACAATCTCTACATGGGGTTTACCCGGTTGTACATGGGAACGGGCGTCGGCGCGATGGTGGCCGGTGTCTCGTTACACCGGCGGTTGGGTCGTTGGATCGTGTGGAGTTTCAGCGGCACGATGGCGACGGCGTATCTGATCTATTTGATGCTATTCGTCTGGTTCCCAGCCTAGCAGGGTGATCGTAGAGGGAGCTCCCTTAGCAACCGGCCGACGAGTTGGCGATTCGGTTGAGATAGGCCGGACGAACGAGGAGAGAAGGTCGCATGTCGACACAATTGGGACACGACAACCGACGGTCTGGGGTGAGGTATCCGGTATCCATGGCCATTCGGTTCTCTTGCCTGGCCCAAGAGAGAACGGGGCATCTGGTCAACGTGTCGGCGAAGGGGTGTTGTGTCGTCAGCCGCAACGGGACACGAGGGCTGACTGCGGGCAAAAGCTTTGTGATCGTCTGGATGAAACTCCCGGGTGAGTCGACGACGATTCGGGTGAACCCTGCCCGAGTTCGTTGGATACAGGACGACCGGTTCGGTCTCGAGTTCATTGCCGCCAAGAGTGCCGATTTCGTTCGCATTGAGCGCTTTCTCAACACGTTGGCCGAGCCCGAGTCCCGATGACGAACGGATGGAGAATCAGCAGGCGCGATCAGCCATCCACGCGCGAGGAGATGGAGCGATGACCACTGGGCCATATATCAGCGAGCGAGCCGATCGTCTGCAGGTGATCGCCTGCGTAAGCCGATTGGAAGGGGACATTCCGACGCTGAGCCAGCGCTTCTACGATCACCTGACGGAGATCGATCCGGAGGCTAATGCTGCGTTGAAGGGAAGTGCGGCCTTTCGCCAACGGAAATTCGCCAACCTCTTCATGACGTTTCGCAGCCTCAAATATTTGGAAAGGATGGAGCCTGTCCTGCGGGACATGGGCGAGCGCCACCGTGGGTATCACCGCCAATTCCGGCTGTTCTTGCCCTCCATGAGGCAGGCTTTGTTGGAGACTCTGCGGGAAACGCTCGGCGCGGAATTTACGCCGGAAATGTCCCGCGCGTGGGAACGGGTCTACCATGATCTCACGCTGATCATGCGGGAGGCCGGCTCATTGGAGGAGCCGGAGCGTCGTGTGGTGGGAAATGGGCCCTGGAATGGGTCCGAGAGAAAGGGACCTTGGGGCAATGTGCGATGGGACAATGGCCTGCTGGAGGCGATCGGTGGGGAATCAATGGTTCGCCGGGTGCACCAAGTGTTTTATGACGCGATATTCGATGATCCTTGGATTGGGCAATTCTTCTTCGGCAAGCCCAAGTCCCTCCTGGTGGACAAGCAAACCGAATTCATGGTCAGCGCATTCGGCGGGCCGCACCGGTATCAGGGGGCCACTCCGGCCGTGGTGCACATGCATATGCTCATTACCGACGAACTCAGTGATCTTCGAGAGCGGTTTCTGAGACGCGCGATCCTCTCGCAAGGGCTCAGCGAAGAGATTGCAGACCGGTGGCTTGCGGTCGATCGATTGTTCAGACCCACCGTCGTGAAGAGCTCGGTGGAGGACTGCACCGTCACCACCATGGGGCAGTCGCCGATCGTCGCGGTGAAGCCCGCCGGCTACGAAGACCCTACGCTTCCCAAGCCGACGAATCAGGAGGATGCGGCCTGACCCCACGTCTTCCTACCCGTCGTCAGTCCCGTTCGATCCAACCGCACTGTCTTCCGGCTCAGGCCTGCAGTATCTTCGCATCGCCGGACGACTTCCGTCGTTTGTTTGAATTGACTGCCCCCCTATGTTACGATCCGCCGATATGGGTGTATCCACCACGGCGAAGCGCGGTGACGCCCGCTCAGCTCCTCCTCGTTCGTCACACGTCAAACGTGAAGTGATCGGGGTTCTCCTGATCGCAGCCGGGCTGCTGATTTTGCTCAGCCTCGTGTCTTTTGTGCCCGGCGACGCCAAGATCCTCACGTCTGCCGGGAACATCTCGACTCAACCCAAAAATATGATCGGATCCGTCGGAGCCGTCGTGGCGGCCGGGTGTTTCTTTCTCATCGGCGGGGCGGCGTATTTGTTCCCGCTGTTACTGGGACTCCTTGGCGCGCGGTGCTTCACGCAGACTCCGCTGACGGTTCGTATCCGGAACGCCGGCAGTTCGGTCGCCGCGGTGCTGCTGCTTAGCGCGTTCCTCCATCTCGAGATGACTGCCGTACCGACGATTTCGAGCGGTATGGTCAACCGGGGCCTGGCCGGCGGGATCATTGGGCAGGTGTTCGCTGAAGGGCTCAGGGGCTACTTCGCCAATACCGGCGCGCACATTTTGATTCTTGCCGGATTGGTGGTTTCGCTGCTGCTGACCGTTCCTCTTTCGCTGTCCGTGTTGCTGCAACGGGTGCCGGAATGGTGGGAAACTGCGCGTGAGTGGGGACTGGCTATGATGCCGGAATGGCCTGCGTCCAGCGAGCCGGCTCCCAAACGGGCGAAGCCCAAGGCCCAACGAGTCTCACGCGAACCCATTGAAGATGCTGAGGATCTCGAAGCTCGATTCATCGCCGAGTCCGTGGAAGCCGCGGCGCCTGTGGTGGAGCCGCCGAGGATTCAGCCGACGATTCGGGCCGAGAAGCGGTCGGTACCGGCGGAGCGACCGGAACGTGAAGTCGTGACGGGGCAGTCGGTCGGTAGCGGCTACCAGTTGCCGGATCCGCAGGAGCTGCTGAGCGATCCGTCCGGCCCGCTCTCCCGCTTGAGCGACGACGAGCTCAAGGCTCAGTCGGAAGTCCTCACCAAGGCGCTGCGGAGTTTTGCGATCGAGGGGCGTGTGACCGAAGTGCGGCCAGGGCCGGTGGTGACGATGTACGAATTCGAACCCGCCGCCGGCACCAAAGTGGCGCGGATCGTCAATTTGGCGGACGATTTGGCACTGGCGCTCAAGGCCATCAGCCTCCGGATTGTCGCGCCTCTGCCGGGAAAATCGGTCGTCGGGATAGAAGTGCCGAATCCGTCCCGCGAAACCGTGTCTATGAAAGAAGTCGTGATGAGCGACTCGTTCACGCGCTGTCGGTCCAAGCTCGGTATGGCGCTCGGGAAAGACATCTTCGGCAATCCCGTGACGGCGGATCTCAAGACGATGCCCCATCTCCTGGTGGCGGGTGCCACCGGCGCCGGAAAAAGCGTCAGCTTGAACACGATGCTCTTGAGTCTCCTCTTCGCGGCTAAGCCCGACGAGGTGAAGTTATTGCTCATCGACCCGAAGATGTTGGAGTTTCAAAGCTACGATGGTATCCCGCATCTCCTCCGGCCCGTCATTACCGATCCAAAATCAGCCTCGCGGGGGCTGGCCTGGGTGGTCCAGGAAATGGAACGCCGGTACAAGCTGCTGGCCGAGGCCGGCGTGCGGAACATCGATGCCTACAACCGTAAGGTGGCCGAGATTCAAGGCGTGGTGACGGATGCCTGGCAGACGAGCAAGCCGGAGCAAGCGGAACTGCAGTTCATGTCGGAGGAAGCGCGGCTGTCTCAAGGCGAGACCGCCGAGCCGGCCGGAGAGAACGGCCCCACCGATTCGGTCGCAACGCCGACGCCGCCGGAACCGTTGCCCTATATCGTCGTCATGATCGACGAGCTGGCCGACCTGATGATGGTGGCTCCCAAAGATGTCGAGGACAAGATCGCACGCTTGGCGCAGATGGCGCGGGCATCCGGCATTCACTTGGTGCTGGCGACGCAGCGACCGTCGGTCGACGTCTTGACCGGTTTGATCAAGGCGAATTTTCCGGCCCGCATCGCGTTCCAAGTCTCGTCGAAAACCGACTCGCGGACGATCCTCGATGCCAACGGCGCGGAGGCGTTGCTTGGGCGCGGAGACATGCTCTATCTCGCATCCGGAACCGGGCGCCTGACCCGCTTGCATGGCTCCTTCGTGTCGGACGACGACGTGCGGCTGGTGGTCGAGTTCGTCAAGAAGCAGGCGCTGCCGTCCTATAACCAGGAACTGCAGTCGCTCAAGCAGGAAGAGGCGGCGGAAGAGGAAGCCAAGGACGAAGTGTACGAGCAGGCGAAGGACCTGGTGCTATCTACGGGCCAGGCTTCGGCGTCGTTGATTCAGCGTCGGCTGCGGGTCGGCTATCCGCGCGCCGCCCGGATGATCGAACAGATGGAAGCGGAAGGCCTCGTGGGGGCCGCCGGGCGCGATGGCCGCAGGGAAGTGTTAGGGCGACGGGGTCCCGTCGGGGGTGATGAGGTATGAGCGGATTCGTGACGCGGTTGTCGGTGCTGGTTCTCTATGGCCTCCTGGCGGTGCCGAGCCTATTGCCGGCTCAGGACACCGTCGATGAGAAAGCGTTGCAGGAACTGCAGGAAGTCGTGACGAAGATCCAGGCCCGCTACGAAAAGACCAAAGATCTGCAGGCAACCTTTACGCAGAAAACGAAGATCGAGGGATTTTCCAAGCCGGTCGTGTCGAGCGGGCGATTCTATGTCAAGAAGCCGGGACGGCTGCGGTGGGATTATGCCGAACCCTCAACCGAGGAAATCTACGTCGATAAGGACGACGTGCGCATGTATGTGCCGGAGCACAAGCAGGTGCTGGTCGGAAAACTGACCAACATGGCGGCCTCGCAGGCCCCGTTACAACTGCTGCAGGGCGTCGGCAAATTGAATGAGGAATTCGATATCGAACCGACGGCGGCGAAGGAGCGTGGTGCGGGAGGCATTCCCCTGCTGTCCTTGACCCCGAAGCAGGGTCGATCGGAGCCTGAGCGGGCGGTGCAGCGGATCGTCATCGAAGTGCAACCGAAGACCTATTTTCTGAAGACGATCGCGCTCCATGAGGTCAGTGGAAACGTGGCCACGTTCGAGTTCGCCGACATCAAGCCGAATACCGGCCTGAAAGACGAGCTGTTTGATTTCAAGGTGCCCGCCGATGTAGAAATCGTGAGGGCACCGGTGATGAGTCGACCCTGACCGGTATCCCGTGGAGTTGTGTCCGATGAGTGTTGGACCAAGACAGGCCGAGATTGTGAGGGGATCATGAGCCGGGCGGTGGCGGGAACGGTAGCGGAAGCGGTGGACCGGGCGATTGCAGCTCTCGACGTCGAGCGTCTTCAGCGGGAGTATTGGGACCAGAACGAATTCTTGTACATCAAGGAATTCTTGCCTCGGGATCTCGTGGACTCAGTGCTCGTGCCGGACGCGCATGCGGTGAAGACCGATCTGAACCGCAACTACATTCCCGGTCACAAAAAGGGCGGGAGCGTCAGCTACTACACCGTCATTGAAAAGGCCCCCCAATTCCTCGAGATCTATCGATCGGGCGCCTTTCGGAATTTTTTGAATCGGCTTACGAAGGTCACTCTGCTCCTGTGTCCGGACAACGATCCCCACAGTTGCGCCTTGTACTATTACACGGAGGCGGGTGACCACATCGGGTACCACTATGACACGTCCTACTATAAAGGGGCGCGCTATACGATCCTGATGGGATTGCTCGACCATTCGAAACAGTGCCGCCTGGTGGCCGATCTGTACAAGGATGTGCCCGGCAAGCAGCCGATTCACATGGAGTTCGCCACCGCGCCGGGGGACTTGGTGATTTTCAACGGCGACAAACTCTGGCACGCGGTGACGCCGCTCGGCGAACAGGAAGAGCGAATCGTCCTGACCATGGAGTATGTTACGAACCCGGATATGGGCGCGTTCAAGCGGTTGTATTCGAACCTCAAAGACTCCTTCGCGTATTTCGGCCTTCGCGCGGTCTTCAAGCGGGCCTATACCCCGGGCGTGAAATCCTGAATTGCCCGGTCGTTCTCACGCCACGAACTGATCCTTGAACAGGACGTGGTCTTCGACGGCATTCTTCAGCACCCGCAACAAGTCCCGCTTCAGCACTGGTTTGACCAGATAATCCCGCACCCCCAGTTTCATCAACGAGATAGCCAGCTCGAAATCCGGATAGCCCGTCAGGACCACGATGGGAATCGATGGAAACTCCGAGCGAAAGAAGACAATCGCATCGACGCCGTCGATGTGAGGCATGCGGATGTCGCAGACAATCGCATCGACCATCAAGGGGTTGTCGCCTTCCCTGAGGGCTGACGCCGCCTGCCGACCGTCCGAAGCTTCGACGACTTCATAGCCCGCTTGGAGAAGGGCCAGCCTGACTGATTTGCGAATGGCATCCTCGTCATCTGCGAGGAGAATTCGCCCTTCCCGTTGCCCCCGGGGCACATGGATTTCACAACTCATGATGCTCCTCCGGTCTCCGGCAGTGAGGGAAATTGCAGACGGAACGTGGTGCCTCGCCCCTCTTCCGATTCCACGGTGATACGGCCTTCGTATTTGGTGACGATCTTGTGGACGATGCTCAAGCCGAGGCCGGTGCCCTTGCCCGGTTCCTTCGTGGTGAAAAAGGGGTCGAAGATTCTTGGAAGAATCTGTGTGGGTATTCCCGATCCGGTATCCGCAATGCTGACTTCAATCCGCGAATCCACCAGACACGTGGACAGAGTCAGGCGCCCGGCTCCGTTCATCGCCTGCGCGGCATTGCCGATGAGGTTGACGAACACTTGGTCGATTTCCCCTTTGCGCGCAAGGAGCAAGGCCGGGTTCTTGAACTCTGTGACGACGTCGATATATCCGAAATAGGGAGCGCGACGAACCATTTTCACGGCTTCCAGCAAACGCTCCGCAAGATCAACTTCCGTATCGGCGTCGCGGGACGAAGACCGAGCGTAACTGGCAAAATCTCGCACTACCGTCGAGACGTGGCGGGCATACTGGACGATATCGGTGGCAAACTCCCGGATCGCAGCGGGATCGTTTTCGTCCTGAATGAGTTCCGCCATGCTCAAAATGGCTTGCGCAGGATTGTTGATTTCATGAGCCATTCCTGAGACCAGCGTTCCTAAACTGGAGAGTTTCTCTGCCTGGGCAAGCTGCTCTTGGAGCTGTTGGTGTTCGGTGATGTCCCAGAGCAGAATGCCCACTTGCGGATCGACGTCGGGCGAGGCAGGCACCGCGAACAGGCGGTATCGAAAGACGCGCGTTCCAAGTTTGCATTCCTGTTCTGGCGACGTGGCCTTGTCCTCTGCGCACAGGCTGCTCCACACCTCCGTCAACTGCTGTCGAGTTTCCTGTCTGAAATCGAGTGCGTCCTTGATCATACGACCCGAAAGGGTGCCGCATGAGGAAGAAAAGTACTCGTGGGCCAGTGCGTTTGCATACTGGATGCGTTGATGCCGGTCACACAGGAGCATGGCAATGGGCAGGTTCGTCAGCAGACCCTGAATCATTTCATGGGACGCGCGAACCGCCTGCCCGGCTTTGGCGCGATTCAGGAACTGTCCCAGTTTCATGCCTGTGTCGATCAGGGTCTGAAGGACAGCACCATCGGCTTTCCGAGCGTCTTCGGCGAACAGCTCGAGGACTGCATCGGGCCCCTCTACCGTCACGATGGGAATCGCGCAGGCCGTGTGGAGCCCGAGACGAGAGGCGGTAGGTGTGCGCGTAAACTGGGGAGCAGACAGTACATCCGATATCCACAAGGGGAGGCCGCCGCGGATCGCACTTCCAGGCAGATCGAGTCCTGATGGAAACGTAGTGCGACGGCATAGCGAAACAAAATCGGCCAAGTCATGAGTGGGGCGGGTCCAAGTCGCGATGCAGGACAGCGGAGACTGGGAGGAGGCTCGCTGCCAGAATAGGACGAGGTCCCACGCGCCGAGTTCAGCGATGACGGGAAGCAAGGCCGGGAGCGCAGCCTCCAGGTGATCCGACTGGGCCAGGATGTGACTCACGGCCAACTGCGCATGCTGCCGTTCTTCCGCACGTTTGCGTTCGGAGATATCTTGGAATACGACCACCGCTCCCACTACGCGACCCTGTTCTCGAATAGGGCTGGTGACGTATTCAACCGGAAGTGTCTGTCCATCGAGCCTGAGAAATTCATCATTCTGAATGCGATGGACGGTCCCATCACGGAGGGCGGAGTAGAGAGGGAGGGCGGGTAGTTCGCCGGATTCGTTCGGAGGTCCGGCACTCCGGACAAAGGGCCACACCTGGCAGCCGATTAATTCCTCTGCCGAAGCACCCAGCAGTCTGGCACCGGTTAGGTTGATAAAGGTGATCTTACCGGCCTGGTCCATACCGAAGATACCTTCTGCGGCGCTGTCCAGGATGAGGGCATTCCGATGGCTCAGCCGAAGGATGGCTTCTTCGGCTTGCTTCCGCTGGCTGATATCCCGAATCATCCCGCTGAAAAAGGTTCCCTCTGCGGTACGCCAGGAGGCCAGCGACAGTTCGATGGGAAACTCGCGTCCGTCTTTGTTCCTGCCGACAAGTTCGGCCGTCCGTCCCAATAGTTTCCCCGGTTCACCTTCGGTAATGCGTTTCAGCCCAGACTCATGTGGTATGCGGTAGCGCTCGGGCATGATGAGACCGAGACTGTGCCCGAGGGCATCATGTTTGGCGTACCCAAACATGCGTTCGGCGGCTCCATTCCACCAGATCATGTGTCCGCTCTGATCCGCCAGGATGATGGCATCGGTCGCGGATTCGACGAGGGCGCGGAAACGAGCTTCACTCGCGTAGAGCGCGTGCTCGACCTGTTCTGCGCGGTCGACCAACCCCTTCATCGATACAGCTCGACGGACCACCGCCTTCAGCTCTTGCGAATTGTAGGGTTTGGTCAGGTAGGCGAATGCCCCCTTGCTCAGGGAACCAACCGTATTTTCCGTCGTGGCGTTGCCGGTCACGATAATGATGGGGAGATCGGGGTCCAATTCCATCAGAACCTTGAGGACGGAGAGGCCGTCGATATCCGGCAATTGAATGTCGAGCAAGACCGCGGCGTAGTGTTCGGCCTTGGCTAGTTCCAGCGCAGTGGAACCGGATTGGGCGGTCTGGACGTCATAGCCCTCGTGCGAGAGCATGTCCCCTAGGGACTCTCTGATATCCGGGTCGTCGTCGATGACGAGGATGGGTGCGGCATGCATGGGGACCTTCCTTGCACTGAGACGGCACGGTGTGCCCCCTCAACGGATGCGCGCAAATCTCGTGCCGACACGTACGTGTCAGCAAGCATCTGCGGGGAGGTTCAAATGCTGGACTTTCTTCAATGCGCTCGTTGAGACCATCGGTCATAGCGGCCAAGTGGTGCTCAAAACAATGCGTGCATTATCGGATGAGATACAGCCGGGCGGGTTAGAGGCCGGCTACAAACCCTTGGGGGATGACTCTACGGAGACGAGCGGAAGCGTGAATGTAAAGGCAGTACCGGTGCCTACGGTGCTCTCCACCCAAATCTGGCCGCCGTGTAAGCGGACCAGGCTTTTCGTGATGAATAGGCCCAGCTGCGCACCTTGTGAGGTGGGAAGAGAGGATTCGACTTTGGAGAATTCATTGAATATTTTGGGCAGCTCATGCGCGGCAATGCCGCATCCGGTATCAGCAATGGTGAGTTGCGCAAAACGGCTATCGCGAGCTTGGCAGTGCACGGTTACACGTCCACCCTTGGCGGTGAACTTGATGGCATTGCCGACGAGGTTCCAGAGGATTTGTTCCAGCTTATCGCGATCGGCCTGGACGACGACCGAATGGTCGCAGGGCATGACCTCCAGCTGAATCGACTTCTCATCCGCCATGGTTTGAAAGCTTTCCACGACGTCTTTTGCAAATTCTCCCAAGCGCAGGGGTTCGGGTTTGATCTCGATGCGGCCCACATCGAGACGGGACCAGTCCAGCAGTTGGTTGATGATGCGGGTCAATCGATCGACATTGTGGCGGATTCTGTGGAGGTAGTGCACCTGGCGATCGGAGAGGTTGCCGGTCAGCCCGTCCAACATGTTCTCGACGAACCCTTTGATGGAGGTCATCGGCGTGCGCAGTTCATGCGAAGCGACCGACACGAATTTGGAGCGCCGGCGATCATGTTCCTGGAGGCGCTCATTGGCCGATTGCAACTCCTGGGTCCTCCCCAGAACGCGTTGCTCGAGGTTCTGGGTCAGTCCTTCCAATTCGGTGTACGCGCTGGCGTTGTCGATAGCGACGGCAACGTGGCTCCCGATGGTCATCAGGAGGTCCAGATCCTCCTGGCTGCAGACCTGTTCCCCTCGGTCTGCGCCCAGGTAGCCAAGGATTCGTTGCTGACTGCGCAGGGGAACGCCGACGAAGGAACGCATTCCGACTTGTCGAACTAGCGGAAGGGCGACCGCCGAAATGCGCTGGGCCACCTGGTTGACGTCCGATACGAGAACGGGCTTGCCGTGGATCAGCATCTCCGCGAGAATCCCACCGTCGTCCCGCACGGGGATTTCCAACCGGCGAGCGGCTTGCTCAACGGCCGGGGGAACGCCGGCGATTTGCCCGACTGTGGCAAGGCCGTGTTCCCGATCCCAGAGGATCAGCACCATCCGCGTGAATCCAAGATTGTCGATCAAGAGTTGGAGTACGCTGGAGAGGAGCCGGTCCAAGTCCAAGGTGGAGGTGATGGCGGCGCTGGATTGATTCAGTGTGGTGAGCTGGGTGACGTGACGGCGGATGGTTTCCAGGTTGCTGGAAATGGCATGGTCCCGTTCCTGGAGTGATTTGGTCATTAGATTGAACAGGCTCGTAAGTTGACCGACCTCGTCTTGGGTGGTCGGGAGCACAAAGGTCGACAGGTCGCCCTCCCCGACTTTTCGTGCCCCTGCAGCGAGGTTACGCAAGGGTGTGATGATGCGGCGAGCGAGGAGGATCGTGAGGATGATTCCCGTCGTAATAATGGCAAGCGTGAGCAGGATGAAGTTCCAAATTGCCGAGGAGAGCTCACGTTGGAGCGGGACCTCCGTCAAGCCGATCTGTACGACGCCATAGGCTTGAGGGAGACTGCGCGGGGCAACGGCTTTCGAAGTGGTTTCGTCCTGCAATGCCAGAGACTCGAGTCGAGACTCGCTGCGCCGCACCACTGGAACGGCCACATCGTAAAAGGTTTCGTCTCGGGCTGCCGTGGAAAAGAGGGACCACAGCCCTTCGTGTTCAGGGACCGGAACGGAGCCTGAGCCGCTTAATCGAAGGCGCGTCAGCAGCGGTTCTGCGGGTGGGGCCTTGATCATCCCTTCCGCGATATCCGGTCGAGGGAAGTATGGCCGCTCGGGGGACCGGACGGGGCTCGACAGACTCTCAAGTTTGCCCTTGCTCTTGGCGGCCAAGACCTGCCCTTTCGCCCCGGTGATCATCACGTACACCACTTCATCCACGCCCATGACCCCATCGATGAATTGGTCGAGGATGACACGTTCTTCGATGATGATCCCGTAGCGGACATTGTGCGCGAGATTCTTAACCAGGACCGTGCCCAGATCCCGCAGGCGCTTATGCATCGCCGTCTCCTTGCTTTCGACGAAGTACCAGCTGAGTGTCGAGCAGGCAACGATGATGATGAGACTGAAGAAGACCACGAATTTGGTCCGGAGACTGATGAATCGTCCGTGGACCAGGGTCCGGGCGGTTCCCAGCGCGGGTGAATCCTGGATCCGGGATGGGGTGGTGCGGTCAGTAGAGCTCATCTGCTTTGCTCTCGATCTCCTTGGGAATATCGATTCCGAGATACTTGGCCGTTTTCAGATTGATGCTCAGTTCCAGGCGGTCGGGTGGAGCCGGCTTGAGCGGGAGCGCCAGGTGGCCGTCCAAGAGTCGCTGGGTGATTTGCCCGGCCTGCCGACCGATCTCCGTGTAATTGACGGACAGACAGAGCAGTGCCCCGCTCCGTGCAAACTCCTTGGAAAACCCGATGACCGGAACATGCTCTTCCAGCGAGGTGTTGAGAATGAATCGTAGCGATTCTTCCGATAATACCGTGGAATCAGGCATCAGCCAGAGGGCCCCCACGGAGGGGAGTAAGTTGCGAAGCGCCGAGGGTACCTCGCGTTCGCTGCCGATTTGGCTGGACAGCAGGTCCGTCCCGTTGGGTTTCACCAGGCGTCTGACCTCGTCGATGGTTCCGGCCGTCTTGGACGGATCGTACAACGTACCGATCCGTTTGACGTTGGGCAGGACTGAACGGATAAGGGCCAGTTGCCGTTCCAGCGGTACCTCAAGCAGCACCCCGGTCATGTTGCGCGTGGTCAGGCCATACTTGGCCGGGTCGAGCACCATGGCATACACGACCGGAATGTCGACGATTTCCAGTTGCGCCGCCTTTGCGGCCTTCAGCCCGATGGCGAGGACCAGTGCCGGATCTGAAGCGCGGATCTTGCGCGCTAGTTTCCGTCCTTTCTCCAAATCGCCCTCCAGATCATATTCGGAGAGGGTGACGGAGCCTCCAAGAGAGGACTTGAAGCCGGCGATCGCCTGATCATAGGCCGCAATGTCGGACGATTTGAGAATGACGACCTCGGCGGCAAAGGCCGTTGTCGAAAGGGTTAACCAGCACCAGCACAACACCACCCATGCGGCTGCATGCTGTAGGAATGGGCGTCCCTGATCCCGAACAGGCGAGTATGAAGTCGCTGAGTTGGTCACCGTGAACTCAAATTCCCTTCCGACATGTCACTGGAAGCGTCGACTGCCGCTGCATGTGATCACCGGGGGCCGCTCGTATCGTGTACCGTCCCCAGCACGCGGGTCGGCACTCCGGATGCGTTTCTGCAAATCCGCCCGGACCAAACCAGCCAATGCAGCGAACCGTCCGGCCACACGACGCGGTGACTGACCCGAACGGAAGCGTGTTCCTGGAGGCTTTGCGCGACGGAGGCGAGCACCGAGCTGCGGTCTTCCCAATAAATCAAATCGAGGTAGGCGCTGTAGTTTCCTGGAAATGATCCCGAAGCTAACCCGAACAGGGCCTCTACGCCGGCGGACCAATACAGCCGTCCCGATTCGACGTCCCAGTCCCAGATGCCGACATGGGATGCGGAGAGCGCCATTCGCAGCCGTTCTTCACTGGCACGGAGTTGATCCTCGCTGCGTTTCCGTTCGGTGATGTCGGTGGAGATGCCGCACATGGCATAAGGGCGGCCGGTCTGGTCCGTGATCGGCACCTTGATTGAGAGATAGGTATGGAGCCCGTCGGAATGCGGCGCGCATTCTTCGGATTCCAGCGCGCGGCCGCTGGTGAGGACAATCTCGTCGTTGACGCGAAAGGCGTCGGCAATGCTCTTGGGGAAGATGTCGTGGTCTGTCTTACCGCGGATCGTGGAAGCCATGACGCCGAATAGTTGTTCGAAACGTCGGTTCACCAGCAGATAGGTGCCGTCGGCCTCTTTGGCATAGATTACGGCGGTCGAGTTGTTGACGATGGAGCGCAGCAGTGCTTCGCTGCGTTGCAGCGCTTCTTCTGCCCGCTTCCGATCGTTGATGCATTGCAGCGACCCGGCCATGCGGACCGGATTGCCTCGATCGTCTTGTTCGACCAACTGTGCGCGGGCATGGAACCAGCGGTAGCCCTCGCATTTGGTCAGGAGTCGGTATTCGACATCATAGGACGGACGGCGCCCCTCGATATGGTCGGTCAGCGCGGCGAACACTCGCCCGGCGTCGTCGGGATGAAGTCTGGAGGCCCAGCTGCCGAGTTCATCGGGGAATTCTTCATCGGTATAGCCCAATAATTCTTTGAATCGAGCGGAGTACCACACGGGGGTCGAGTGATAATGCCAGGGGCGTCCTTCCAAGATCCGTGCGTCCCAAAACCCGTCGTTGGAACCACGGATCACGTGCTCGAGCCGTTGCTCGCTGGCTCGGAGGGCGGCTTCGGCCCGTTTGCGCTCCGAGGTGTCTCGCAAGATGCCGCTAAAGAAGGTACCCCGTTTGGTGTTCCAGGTGGCGAGGGAGAGCTCCAGCGGAATTTCAGTGCCGTTTTTATGGAGGCCATAGAGCTCAACTGGCTTGCCGATCAAGTGGGCTCGACCAGTGGCCTGAAATCGCGCCATGCCCTGTAGATGGGCCTCGCGGAATCGTTCAGGCATCAGCATGGTCAAGGGATGGCCCAGGATTTCCTCAAAGGCGTAACCGAACAGCCTGGTGGCAGCTTGATTCCAAGAGACGACGCGGCCTTGCTGGTTGGCGACGATGATCGCATCGGTCGCAGAATCGACCAGGGAGCGGAAGCGTTCTTCGCTTTCGGTCAGTGCATGCTCGGCGTATTCGGCCTTTGCGGCGAGGGCTTGGACGCCGACGGCGCGTTGAAGGACTGCCCGGAGTTCGTCGCGGTTGTAGGGCTTGGTCAAGCAGGCGAAGGCCCCTTGAGTCAAGGATCCCACCGTGCGGTCGGCGCTCGTGTAGGCGGTCAGAATGATGACCGGGACTGAAGGATCGAAGTCCTGCAAACTTCGGAGCACTGACCAGCCGTCCCCGTCGGGCAGGCCGAGATCCAACAAGACCGCATTGAAATGATGGGCGCGGGCGCTGGCGATCGCCTCGGCGCAGGTGGCGGCCACGCTGACTTGGTAGCCGTCATGCTGCAGAAAATCTTCGAGTCCCAGCACGATGTCCGGGTCGTCATCGACGACCAGGACGGAATGTTCTGCGGTTGTGGTTGTCATCGCGCCCTCCCGCATTCGTTCAGATGGTGCCGTCAAAATCTCAACGTGAGCCAGCCCATGATCCGTCGTCCGATCTCCTGCCCCAATGGATATTCCTTGGCCTTGTCGTCGAGGGCGTTGAAGACAGTTGCCGCAACTTCAGCCTCGCGCTGGTACCCAGCCGCAGCCTTTTGGGTCCAGAAGCGGTACGCCGCCCGCATGTTCAATCGATTGTAGGATCCGACGAACGGATCGGGGAGGGTGGCGAGACCGGCTTGAGACAGTGTGCTGAACGACGGCCCCGGCGGATACATGGCGGAGCCGTAGTAATGGTACACGGCTTCAGCGCTGACGCCGTTGTCCCACTCTCCCCTCATGCCCAGATTGAACTTGTTGTGTGGGCCACCGCGTCTGGTGCGTCCGGACGAATCCTGTCGAATGTCCTGGTAGGAATAGTTGGCAAAGCCGCTCAGCCAGCTGGTGGCGAGCCATTCGATGCCGGCTTCCGCTCCATAGATATCGGCTGATCCATGGTCGTTCGTATAGATTGCCAGGGTGTCTGATTGATTGGTCACACTGATGAGATCAGAGACGTGGTTAAGAAAGACATCGGTACGGAGACGCAATCGGTGTTTCAGGTACCAACCCTGATACCCCGCCTCGTACGAAATAATCTGTTCCGGAGATAGATTGGGGCCGCCCAGGATCGAGGTTGTCGTTGGGGGCAACGGCGCGTTGCTGAGCACGAGTACGTCAGACCGCCTTTCGAGCAGTGTAGGCGGGCGATAGGCGACCGATGCGGAAATCCGCAGGGTATGTTCCGGGGAAATATTGTAGACAAGTGCGATGCGGGGACTGACCGTTGGATGGATGAAGCTGTCCAGGTCGTAACGGACTCCGGCGATCATGGTCAGTGAGCGCGCGAGGTTCCACTCATCCTGCAGGAACAGGCCGAATCGATGTTCCGTGCTGTATTCCGAGGTCGAGTTACTGGACAGGGTGTTGTAGCGATAATTCGCGCCATATGTGAGCCGGTTGCTCGGCGATAGTTCGAACGCATGCTGTATGTCGAGATTGTAGGTGTTGCCGATGTGAAACCCCTCCTGGGCGCCGTCGCGAGGCTGATAAGACAAGAATGGGGCCAGCGCCGGATTGAAGCGGACCAGGGAGTTGCTGTCGTATAGATTCCAGAAGGCGCGGATGAAAAAGTTCGGCCGTTCATAGGTCGCACTCCCATACGCCTGGGTCGGACGAGAGGGGTTGGTCACGTCCTGGTTGAGAATCGAGTTGAACGCGTTCGAATCGACCACGCCACCGGCGAGGCTGAGTTTGGCATTGCCAGACAGTGCGTAGGTGGTGAGCACGTTGACGAGACTATCGCGGAATCCGAGTGCGTTCCGGTTGGTCCAGTCGGCATTCTGGTTGTGACCGATGGACAAACGGTAGCCAAACTTGTCGATGGTGCCGGCCTGGACGGCTGATGTGGTGAGAGTGCCGAAATTTCCGCCACCAACCTGTAGCGTGGTGCCGCGCATTTCCTCCGGCGACTTGGTGATGATGTTGATCACGCCGTCGAAGGCATTGAATCCCCACACCGCGGAGGCAGGACCCTTCAAGACCTCGATCCGTTTGATCTCCGGCAGGGTGACCGGTAACAGCTTCCAATTGACGGTGCCTTGTACGTCGTTATAGATCGAGCGCCCGTCTACCATGACAAGGATCTTGTTGGCTCCCGTCTGGTTGTTACCGCGGACGCTTACGTTGAAATCCGCTCCGTTCATTTGCATGACCTCAAGGCCTGGGACGCGGCGCAGGATGGTCGGGATGTCTGTGGCTCCGGAATGTCGGATGTCTTCATCGGTAATGACGTAGACGTTGGACGGTGCCTGAGAGATGGGTTGCTCGTAGCGGGAGGCGACGCTGACCGTTTCCTCCTCCTTCAAGAGTTCCAGGTCGGCGCTCGCGTTTCCTTCCGGCGGGTGACGGGCGACCTCAACGGAAGGCTCAAGCGCCAAGGTCGGACCGGGGAAACCAACGGCCACGAGGAAGGCACAGATAAGAAGTTTGCAAAGCATTCGGCTCAGCGTCACCATTCGGCACTCATAGTTTGAGGGTAAGCCAGCCCATGACCCGACTACCCAGCGTATCGCCAAGTGGGTGCTCCTTATGCTGGTCGTTGAGGGCATTGTAGACCGCGATCGCCACTTCCGCCTTGTCGTGCCAAAACCGGTAGCCGCCTCGAAGGTTCAACAAGGTATAGCTATCGACTGTGGTGCTTACCGGTGCGGGAAGTACGGGCGCCAGGGAAGCAAAGAATTCAATCAGCGGGTAAGTGGCGCCGGAGACGTAATGGACGGCCGCTTCCCCGTTGAATCCGGAATCCCATTCACCGCGGACCCCGACATTGGCTTTCCAGTCCGGGGCGCCGCGGCGGGAGACACCCGTAAAGGTCTGTCCGACTTTCTGGTAGGACACGTTGGCAAATCCGCTCAAGGCCTGGGTGGCGAGAAATTCTACTCCCGCCTCCGTGCCATAAATATCGGCGTCGTTGCCGTTCACCAGCGTGCGGGTGTTTCCGACGGTTTGGAAGTTGATCAACTCCGACAGATGATTGAAGAATAGGTCGACCCTCGTTCGGAGGCGATGCTTGAGCCACCAGCCCTGGTATCCGGCTTCATAGGAGATGATCTGCTCCGGTCCAAGCTTCTGGGAACCCACCAGCGGAAAAGGGGAGAAGAGCGGCGGGATCGTCGGGACAAAACGGAGATCCAGATTTGCTTCGAACAGGGTCGGGGGACGGTAGGCCACGGATCCACTCAGTCGGAATGTATGATCGGGGGTCATGCTATAAACCAGGGCGATGCGCGGGCTCCACGTCCCCGCGATGCGGGTGTGCATGTCATAGCGCACTCCGGCGACCGCCGTCAGGGCCGGGAGCAATTTCCACTCATCCTGCAGGTGAAAACCCAAACGATCTTCGCGTCCGAGCTGGGAGACGGCGCTTCCGTCGACCGAGTTGTAGCGATAATTGATGCCGTAACTCAACCGATTCGTGGTACCGAGGTCAATGCCGTGCTGGAGTTCGAGATTGTAGGTGTTCGTGACGAACGACAGGTTATTCGTTCCGGCGGCGTTCGTCTGACGCAGAAACGGCGCGAGCAGCGGGTGGGTGACCGAGTCGACTGGCAGGTCGTTGCCCTGCCACCAGCCGCGCACCGTGAGCCCGTGAAACTGATAGTGCACATCGGCATAGCCCTGGTTGACCTGGCTCATCGGAACCAAGACATTGGACACCGGGCCGTCAAAACGGTTTGTATCAATGAACCCTCCGGCCACCCGCAACACGGAATCGCCGGAGAAGGCATATTGCGTCTGGACGTTGAATTTTTGCGACCGGAAGGCGAGCGCATCACGATTGCGAAATTGCTGATTCTGGTCTCGGCCGAGCGAAAGCCGGTAATCGAGACGACCGGCGGTCCCGGCATGGACGGCTGCGCTGGAGATGGTTCCGTACTCGCCCCCGCCAAACTGAAGGGTGGTGCCCTTGAGTTCCTGGGAAGACTTGGTGATGATGTTGATGACGCCGTCAAAGGCGTTGAAACCGTAAATCACCGAGGCCGGACCCTTCAAGATCTCAATGCGTTTGATTTCGGGAAGCGTGACAGGCAGCGCCTTCCAGAAGACGAGCCCTTGGCCGTCGATGTATATCGAGCGGCCATCCACCATCACCAGCATCTTATTGGCAAACAGCTGGTTATCGCCTCGCGCGCTCACGTTGAAGTCCGCTCCGGTCACTTGCATGATATCGAGCCCCGGGACGCGCCTGAGCACGCTCGGGATATCGGTGGCACCAGAGTGACGGATATCCTCATCCGTAATGACGTAGACGTTGGAGGGGGCCTGCGAAATCGGTTGCTCGTACCGAGTGGCGATGCTGACTGTTTCCTCTTCCTTGAGCAGTTTGAGTTCTTCGCTGACCACTCGATCATGCCCGAGGGCAGTGTCGACCTCGGGGGCGATCTCGGCATGGGCTTGGTGCAACCGGCAAACGACTAGGAACAGCCCAAGGATGAGCGGCGGGAAGGAACTCACTCGCATGCGAGGCACATTGGATCGGACGTTGTGGGATGCGGCCATTCAGTTTTCCTTGATATGCGGCGCAATGGATGTAGTTTGGGGCAGAAGTACACAGATCAGCTGCCGATCTTAAGCGTCGCAAAATGTATGCTTATGCTGCCTGAATGTCGAGGGGTGAACGAGCGAGCGATAGCTTCGAAATCAGGCTGTCGGCGCGATGGGTGAGAGCGGTCGGCCGATGATCACGACCGCTCCCATAGTTAGGCCGGTATCTGAGAGGATACAGCCTGTATTCCTTCGGATACAGAACTGTGGGGACCGATGTGTGCGCGCGGGCGGCCTGGCTTGAGATCGCCGAGACGGGGAAGGAACGGACGGCCGTTCTGTGCCTCCAACGAATGAAGAAAGTCTTCCAAGGCATTGGAGATCAGTCCTGCCATGGTTTGTCCTTGAGTCCAGTAGGCGGCATCGCGCATCCGCTCGACAAGCTCAGCGGGCAGGCTGACGGTCATCCGTTGGCGCTTCTGGCTCCGCAAATACACGAATTGCTTCATGATGCGACTCCTCTTGATGCACCCATCAATGCAAGGAACCTATACCGGTTGGTTGCCATGCAGCGGTACAGGCTGGGCCGGGGGATTCCAAGGATATCGTTGTCCTGGTTGTTGAGGGATGGTGAAAGTCAGGTTGTGTGTTCCTGCCTGACGGCCATCACGAGTAGGACAAGCATCCCTGCCATCCCAAATAATAATCCTCCGATGATCAGTTCCATGTCGGGCTCCTAGGCCATTGAACCATTCGGCCAACGGATCGCTAGTCATCCTCGGACCCTGCACGACACGCCTTAGGTAACAGCAACAGTCATGCCGATTGCCGAGTCAGGAAGGAGGCCCATGCGGCGAGATCGTATTTTCGCTGGTTTGTATGGAACCATTCATGGGGAAGATCGAGACGAAGCGGAAGCTTCCTGGATGGACAGATGTGAGTTGTATCGGAAACGATTCATGGCGTATCGAATCGGATAACGGAATGAAATGATCAAGGGTGGCCTGCGTTCTGACGGCTCTGCGGTGGAACAGGTATTGGGAGAGAGTGTTTACGAATCACTGCCGCACTGACGACACTGCGGGAGGGGGCTGCTTAGTAGTTGAATCGTAGAGAGACTGAGCCAACATGGACCTGCGTATCATATCGGCCGTTGACCGTTGGGTTCTGGTTGCCCGCCACGGTGCGGACTTCGTACAGCGCGAGTTGGTAGGAGAGGTCGATAGCAAACAGTTTGGGTTTCAACGGACCGAGGCCCATGTCGCCGCATTTGAATAGGCCGAACATCGATCCAGATGCATTGCAGGCGAGCCCGAGACCGATCGAGGGAACGTGGGAATTTGCGGAGGGGACACCTGGATTGAACGTTCTGTCCGGTACTTGGGTTTGCTGATTCATATAACCGGCTCGAAGCGCCACCTCCCAGTCCGGGAGAGATGCCAAATGAAGCCAACGATATTCCGTCCCAAGCATGACCGTATAGGCGCCTTGCCAGTTTTGCGGGAATGGAATGACGGTGCCGTTGGTCAGGTGAACGTCCAGGTTTCGGTTCGACTTCCAGCCGACGTAGTCAACGTCCAATTCGAGTTTCCATTCGCGCTCACGGTTTCTAATAGGCCAGATGGCCAACCCGCTGGAAAAGACTTGCGGCAACACTAACGTTGCCGTAGTCGGCGAGACGAGCGAACCGTTGGCCAGCAGGTTTCCGGTGAGGTGAAGGGTGGCTTGGCTCCGGTAGACCAGGCCGATATTGGCGAGGGGTTTCCCATCCTGATTTCTAAACGGAGTGTAAAGGAGGCTGACGTTGAATCCTGCCGTAGTGTCAGACCCGTTCAATTCGACCAGTGAGCCGGAGGAGATACCCAGCCCGCCTGGCCAGACCGACCGCTGTTCGACATGTCCTTCGCCGAAAAGTCCCGAAAATGTGTAAATGTCTGCTCCGAGTCCGAGCGACAGCTGATCGTTGAGTTTGTAGGCGAGTGTGGGTTTGATATCGAGCAACGGCAGTGTGGTGAAGGTGACTGCGGTACGAAATGGGCCGTCGTTTGGATAGCGCGTGAGGGACCCGAACGGATTGTTGAACCCTACACCGGCACTGAGATCGCCCAAAGCCGTTAGGCCGAGGTCCTTTAGATTGGCGACGAGATAGACGTGACCGGGAGGCGGCCATGCCACACTCCCGTTGCGATCTCCGGTCACCTGAGTTCCCGTCGGACTCGTGAATTGTGTCGTACCGCCGATCAACGAGGTGCCAAAGAGCGACTGGAACCCGTGCAGCTGAGTCAGGCCCGCTGGATTGTAATGCAGCGCCGAAGGATCGTCGGCTTGGGCGGCAAAGGCATTTCCCATGGCCGCCGCCGCGGCGCCCTGGCCTTGAAGTCGAGGAGTCTGGGCGGAGACGGGTCCAGCGGGCAAGACAAACAGGATTCCCGCGAAGCCAAGCCAGAGGAAAAACTGAAACAACCGAAGGATCCAAGTGGTCATGCGGTCAATGGGCCTTGGGGCCTGAGATCCTGCGGTGGTGTCTCAGGTCTGTTTGAACCAACGATCCACAACCTGTCTCAACTGCCCGGCATCGAACGGCTTGAGCAGGTAGCCTTGGGCGCCGGCTTCAACGGCGGCCATAGCGCGATCAAGACCCTCCACGGCAGTCATCATCACGACCGGAACTTCCGGCTCGGTCTTCCGGAGGTCACGGAGAAGGTCCATACCGTCTGTGCCGGGCAGGGCGATGTCGAGGAGGACCCCATCGGTTGCTCCGGCCGAAATCGTGCGGAGAGCCGCCGGTCCCGTCTCTGCGACGAAGACGTCATATCCTTCTGCTTCGAGACGATCCTTGAGGAGCACGCCGATATCCCGATCATCATCCACCACGAGGAGGCGTCGGCATGATGGTGCCGACCGGCCTTGGGCCGCATCCTCCGGAGCACGAAGCGGCAGCGTAAACTCAAATTGCGTACCCCGTCCCACTTCGCTTCGCACCGAAATCGTGCCGCCATGGAGCTCGACCAAGTCCTTGACGATGGCCAGACCGAGACCCAGACCCTTCACCTGGTTCCGTTCTTGATGCTGCTGCACACGAAAGAACGGGTCGAATAGCTTCGGGATGGCTTCTTCCGGTATTCCCAGCCCGGTGTCACGCACGATGATGTGGGCCATTCGGTGAAGGTCCATCGACAGTTCGACAAGGATTTGACCCCCTTCCGGCGTGTACTTGATAGCATTATCGAGCAGGTTCGTCAAAATTTGGCTGAGCCGGTCGGGGTCAGCCCACACCTGGATCGTCGGTTGCGACGACTGCATGGCCAGCTGCAGGCTTTTGCCGGCGGCGAGGGGGCGAAGTTGCTCGATGACGTCCGCGACGATGGTCGGGAGGGGCAGGAGGTCGAACGATAAAACGAGCTTGCCCGCTTCCACTCGGGACAGATCCAAAAGGTCCGTGATCATGCGGGCCAATCTGGTGCCGTTCGCTTTGATGCGGGACAGGTATTGTTCTTGTTTTGCGTTCAGCGAGCCGACCAGCCCTTCGATCATATTGTCGGCAAAGCCGACGATGCTCGTCAGCGGTGTGCGCAATTCGTGGGAAACGTGGGCCAGGAATTGAGATTTCAGCCGATCCATTTGCTTCAGTCGAGCGTTGGCGGACTCCAATTCGCTGGTTCGCTCGCGGACCCGCGCTTCAAGACCGGCGTTCAGGGACTCAATCTCCCGGTAAGCGCGGGCGTTGTCCAAAGCGATGGCGACCTGGCTTGCCAGTGTGGTCAGGATGTCGAGGTCTTCCTGAGTCAGTGCACGGTCGTGGGCACGGTCGACGGAGAGCGAGCCGATGACGAGGTCCTGTACTTTCAGCGGGACAGCAATGAACGACTTCACTTGCAACAGTGAGATCAAGTGTTGGTCGACCGGATGGAGACGGTCCCAGATCCCATGAATATCATTGGTGAGGAACGCTTCGCCTTTCAGCAAGACCGTGCCCTCGACCGTGCTGGGATCGGTCACGGCCACCTCCTGCGTTCGCAGCAACTCGGCAACGTTGGCCGGCACGCCGCGGACGCGAAAGTCGTAGGAGACCTGTCTGGTACGGTCGAACTGCGTGATCATGGCTCGATCGTAATGCAGGTCGCGAACAATTGCGTCCAAGACCTGCGTCAATAGCTGCTCCCGATCGAACGTTGAGCTGAACAAGAGCCCGGCGCGATGGAGCGCCGTCAGCTCGTTGACCTTGCGCCGCAATGTCACCGCGGTGCCTTGCTGCTCGAGGTAGGCTTCGCGCAGTTCCTCATGACGGGCATCGACGGCCTGCTCTTGGTCGCGAATCAGCCGCTGGAGCGGTTTGGCGGCCTGGCGTGTATGGGTGCTGATCATCCACCACAGCAGTGCCGGCGGGACCAAGGCCAGGCCGAGCGTCTCCAGCGTGGGAAACTCCGGATGCTGAACGTGCAGATAGGACAGCATGCCGCCTGCGACCAGGGCCCACATGGCGAACGGTACCCAGTCTCGAACCTGCGGGGTCCAGGTAAATTCCCATTCACAGTAAGGATCGCCTTTGGCCGTGCAGGCGAGGTCCCGAACCGTCGCGGCGGGTGTGCCATGGACCTGTTGCTGGACACGCGCGATGCTGCTCTTGCACGACAGACAAATGACGTCGACGCAGCGCTTGCGATAGGCGCCGAATTGCGCCAGCGCTCGCTCGGTGAATTTCATGCGGAGGATGGCCGAACGGCTGGTGACCTCACCCACCTCGAATTCGAGCACGCCCTTCACGTACTTGCTGCCGAAATACGGCCACATCTTGTACAGCTGCTGGGTTGAAAAAGGACGACCTAAGATTTGGATGAGCGGAGGCACCTTGCGTTGTGTCCCGACGTTCACATGGAAGTTGGGGTCGCCGGCAAGACGTTCGCAGAATTCGCGAAGGTAGCACACAAATTCGTAGGAGTAGCTATTCCAGGGATTGACCAGTGACTCGGGGGTTACATGGTAGGTGTGGTCGGTAATACGCTCGTTCAACATCTGGCACAGGCGAGGGACGGCTTGGTCGGCGACAACAGGCCCGGCTGTGCGGCTGAGATAGTCTCGCAGGTAGTCAATGTTCGACTGGACCACGACCCCGCTCACATCGCAGATCTTCTCCCCCCGGTCGTCGATGCCGAACGGGCGGTACTCCATGGAGGGCCGTTCGAGAATGGAGTGGTCCTTGGTCAGTAGTTCAGTCATGCCTGGGCCGAGCGGGTGCGTGTTCCTGAGTGTTGGCGTCGAGTCGATGTCCTGATGTGGGTTGCGCCATGGCTTCTGACTCACCAGTCCCAACGCAATGCGGTAGCCCCTCTCCGGTTAGTCGCGGCTTTGGGCCACAAAGGACCTGCACACTTTCGGCTGAGGCGCCTCAGGCCAGGCGATTTCATCCAAGTCACAGGTTTTGAGATATTCGATGATCTGCAAACGTTCTTGATGGCTCAGAGAGCATCCGATCACGCCGGTCATGTCATACCCGCGTCGTTTCAGCTCCGACCAGCCCTCGTGTCCCTTTCCCTCCAAGAGATGGCATTCGTCCGCTGTGAGTTCATGCAGCGTGGCAGAGTCAACCTGGCCGTCTGGTTTGGTCAGCCGAACAGTCTGCCGAAATTCGTGTCCTTGATTGGAATTGCCCACGAGACTGGTGTCGAATCGGGAGTCAGGGGGCTGTTGGGTCAGACGCGCTGTTTCCGAACAGGTGTGCCGCGTGAACCCAATCAGAACGGGATCGAAGCTTATATCGCCCAACAGAAAGCAGTCGTCTCGGTCTTCCTTGGGACTCAGGAGCTGGTAGAGGTTTGGGACGGAGCCGTTATGGAGAAACGGCGGAGTCGCCCAGAGCCCGGCGTGAGGACGGGCCATGAATCCGGGCCATGCTATCCAGGTGTTTGGCTCATACCGGCCGGCGGCTTCCATCAAGGTCGATGTGACCCGCTGCGTTGCCGTGCCCATGGCGATCCGTTCCGTGCCGAAATAGGCACTCAAGGGTCCCGTGCCGATGGTGCGGCTGGCAAAATTTTTCAAGTAAGTCGAATCAGTACCCACTTCCTCCAGATAGACCATCGTCATTCGAAATCGTTGACCGAACGAGGTCGGGTGCTCCAGCGGTTCCGGAACGTGGCAATGTTTACAGCGATCCTTGTATAGGGCCTTGCCGAGGGTCGCGGACTTCACGTCGATGGCGCCGAACACGGCTTCCGGCCAAGCGGGCGGCCTAATCGTTTCCGTCAGGGATTCCAGTTCCGCGAGCCCCTTGAGATCGAGGGAGGAGGTAAACTCCTTTCCAGGCTGCGCTAGGTTGGTCGGACTTTCGAAAAGGCCCGCGCCGATACCGATGATTTGGGCGATGTTTCGTGCCAGAGGGTTCTGTATCGAACCGCTCCATTGCACCCAGTCATAGTGCTGAATATTCCACAATGGAGGAATACTAACCGGGGCATTCACGTAGCGATAGTTATCGTGGTCTAGATTGGAATAGAGGCTATTCCCGGCCCGTCCCAATGCGTCGATCCGTCCGAGTCCCCAGGTTGCGACGTCCGGACGAGCCCGGCTCCGGAGCCCCTCTGCGGCACGACGGACGCCGATTCGAAGCGCGGCTCGGGCCTCCTGTCCATCCTGGGTTTTCAAAACCTGGCTGGCGAAACAGTCGAACGCAGCATCATCGGCCGCCGTTCGTTGGAGCGACTCCAGGAGGCCCTTCATGAAGACGAAGTTGTCCTGAAATGACGAGGCCCCCTCGATGTAGAGATGGTGCTCACGACTGTCAGGGGTTTTGTATGTCAAATGCGTCGTATGGCAGAAGGCGCAAGTGACTCCGGCGTATTCCCGGATCTGCCGGGGGTCTTGAGGGTAGGTGGTCTTAGCGAATCCCACAGGAAGTTGATCGGGATTGTGTGTTGCGTTCGGTCGGTCCGGAAGCAGCCGGAGGCTTGTGAGATGATCGGGATCGAGGAAGAACCCTGGTCCATGGCTGCGGGGCAAGGCCAGGAGCCATTCATAGGGGAGGAGTTGAGTTCCGCCGGAGAGATGATAGTACCGGGACTGATCCTCCGGTGATGATCCGATCCGGTTGAGATAGTGTGTCGTTTGAGCCGAAACGGGAACGACCTGCCGGACGGGGCAGGTCTCCATGGCGAGGACTGGGCCAACGAAAAGGATCTGAGCCAGTACGATGCTTCCCACCATACACAAGAACCTGCGCGGCATCACTCCACCTCCCACGATCCTTGGCCCGAGCATCACGGTTCGATCATGCCGGCAGCCAGCAGAGGGCTCATTGTGCTCGGACCCACGTCTTGTACGCCTCATAATGCCGACTTAGCTCGGGAAAGGGAATACGATTGTTGCTCCGGAGCCAGTCCAAGGCAGTTTTCCTTCCGACCAAATCGGCGACCGTGTGGTCGAACCAATAGAGAAAATGGCTCAACGGCGTCATTTGCATCAACCGATGGAGCGGGTTCCATCGTTGTCCGGCGTTGATCTCCATGTCCGCCAGGATACATTCGTCGTAGGTACGGTTCAGCTGTTTGAGGGGATAGGCCAGGATATCTTGCGGATCGTAGACGTTGACCCACACGCCGTGAGGATCGTGCAGTTGAACCGGCGGCGGGGCGCTGGTTTGCCGCAGTTCATGGCGCAACACATACAAGGCCAGCGGCGAGCCGACCGTAATGAAGTTGGCCAGCACGATTCCCGCAGGCCAGCGACGCCGCGCATCCGGGGCCGTCAGGCTCGCCATCAAGTCGGAGGCGATCACCGATCCAAGGCTATGCGCCACGATGGTGAGCAATACCGGCTCGGGTGCAGCCGGGTTTTGGAACCCTTCGATCGCGGTCAACACTTCATCGTGAATGCGTTGGTACTTGCTCCAGCCAGGGACGTACGAAATGGGGTCGCCGACATAACTGAGAATCAACTTTCTGAAGGAAGACCAATAGCTCAGACGTCGCAGCCAGGATCCCCAATGCGTAGAGGGCCCATCGCCGGATGAGGATGACCGATCCGGGAACAACCGATGCCATAAATGGTGTTGATCGTGCTGCGTGATGCCGGACCAGACGACTTCGCGAACCAGAAGCCCGCCGTAGGGATGCTTCTGGCCAAGGCCTCGGACGGTCTTTGCAAAGGTTTTACGAATGCGCTTACCGAGCCCGCGATTGAATCCATGCCGCTCGACCCCCACTCCGTGAATCAACAAGATACAGTGGGGCACCGAGGTGACGGGAGATTGCTGCTTGTAGGGGATGTCGTTCCGGACCGTCGACTTAGGGGCACGAGGACGGCAGGTTGTGTTAGTGCTGCCGTGGGTGGGAGTTGGTGCGGGAGTTATCATGGCGATCGAAATCCAACGTCATACGGGACATGAGGAGGTGGTGTCACAGTACACGAAACGTGGTCGGTCCATTGAGCCGCGCAGATTTTACCGGACAATGCGGAAGCAACTCACATACCAACATTGGCTGATGGAACAGGTCGTGAAAGATAATGCCAACCTATTGAAAGTACATCAGGGATGCGATGCTGGGGCGCGCCAAATGTTTTACTGAATCAGTGGCGATGAAGATGGACGTATCGGATTACATACGTGGCAGGTATCCGGAAGGATACGCGGAAAGGGGCCAAGGTCACGGGTGCGATGAGACGGTTGATTACTGATGGAGGTGTTTCATAGCCGCAGCACAAAGGATGATGAAGAATCCCATCCATAAGGCGGCGCGCTGAAACGGTACGGCTTCGTAGGCTTCCGACTCGTCCTGCTCATCGTCCTCCTCGGATTTGAAGATGACGGTGTAGAGGAAGAGCGTGAGGAGACAGAGCACGAGCAAGAGCTTGATGCAGAAAATCCAGAGATATTTGCCATGGTGCTGCATGCCCTGACCGGTCTGGGATGTCAGGACCTGGTTTACGTAGTGAACGTTGATGCCACCGGTAAAGAGCAGCACGACCAGCAACATACCGGCTACCCGCTTATAGTGCCGGTAAAATGCATCGATGATGGGGCGGATATGTTCCTTGGGCACCCCGCCTTCCTGCATCGCCGGTTTGACAGCCATGGCCAAAAATGCCAGCCCGCCAATCCAGATGACCGCGGAGACCAGATGAAACCAATGGTTGATGATGGGGATCAACTGGTTGAAGTCGAAAAAGATACTCTGAAGAGAATCCATACGGGAGTCGCTACTGGTAAATCGTGAAGCGCAACGCGCGTGAATGGCTCAAGTGGTGCATTATCGGCAGTCGGAGGCGCACATTTCAGAATTTGAAGACGGGCGCTTCATTGCCGAAACGTTTCTTCCGCAATTCTTCCATCAATTCGACCGTAATGAGGGCCACACCGTTTTCGCGTGCGTGCCGTTCGACCCCTTTCTTCACCATGGCGCGGAGGAAGTAGGGAATCCGGCTGAGGCGGAGCTGCGAGGCCTCGTCCCAGGCCACTTCCGTCTCTTCCGGGGTGTTGAACGCGACACGGATTTTCTCGCCGCCCTTTGGTGTATAAAGGCACCACTGGTCTTCATCCAACCAGTCACCGTGGTCCACATAGGGGCGGGCACGGCAGCCGCCGCAGATGTCCGTGTATTCGCAGTCGCCGCACTTGCCCTTCAGTTGCGGGTAGCGAAATGAATTGAAGATGTCAGAGCGTTCCCAGAGATCGACGAAACTGGCTTCCCGGACATTTCCCGCAGACAGGGGCATGTAGGGGCAGGGCGTGAGCTCGCCGTTCGGCGTGACCCTCGCATAGTTGGTCCCGGCCAAACAGCCGCCCCCCATGTATCCGGTCGCTTTGGTCAGCGGGGAATTGGGGTCTTTCTCGTAAGCGAGACGTTTGAAATGCGGGGCGCAACGGGCCCGCACCAACATGTCCTTGTATTTATCCTGGCAGTCAACCAGGTAACCAAGCACTTCCTCATACTGTTCAGGCGTAATGTCGGTGAGTTCTTCGCCTCGTCCTGTACAGACCATGAAGAAGACATTCAGAACGCGGGCGCCAAGGTTGTGGGCCCAATCCACGACCGCAGGCAACTCCTTGTAATTCATCGGCTGAGCGCTGAAATGGATTTGGAACTGCAGGCCGTTCCGTTTGGCCGCCTCGATACCGGCCACCGCGCTGGCAAAGGCCCCGGAAACGCCGCGGAACCGGTCATGGGTGGCCGCGTCGAGTGAATCGATGCTGATCCCGACGCCCATCACGCCCATCTCGACGAGCGTCTTGGCCATGCGATCGTTGATCAGCATGCCATTGGTGCCGAACACGACCATGAAGCCGAGTTCAACCGCGTGCTTCGCGATGTCGAGAATGTCAGGGCGAACCAGTGGCTCGCCGCCCGTGATGACGAGCAGGCAGCCTTTATTCACCTCGGCGATCTGGTTGATGAGCCGGAAGCACTCTTCCGTGGTGAGTTCATCTGAGCCTCCCCCTGCCTTGGTCGTCGCATCCAAATAGCAGTGGTCGCACTTGAGGTTGCAACGCTTGGTCAGGTTGAGGGCGACCAGGTAGGGCTTGAAATCATCGACGGTGCGTCCATCGTTCGGTGCAGGCGACGGCGAATCTGGCGAAAAGAACTGTGTGATCTGCTGTTGAAGTGATCCCAGCATTCCTCCCATCGGAGGAACGTTGATGATCGGCAATGACTTACCCATCAGCGCCCGGCCCCGGTCTTCGGACCGGTCAGGTTGGCAATCATGTCTTTCAGATTGCCCGTCTTCATCGCTTCCGCCATGTAGCCCTTGGCCTGATCGATTCCTTCGGTGGCGACTTCCAGCGTGATGATGGTGGCGCCGATCTTTTCTGCATGTTTTTCGATCAACGCGCGCGTACATTCCCGCATGAATCCCTCGGGAGCTCGATCGAGGCGTGCCTGCGCATCTGCGGTCCAAGTGTAGGAAGAGGCGGGGGCTTCAGCGGTGGTACCCTCCTCCGCACCATTTCCGTTGGCCGTGGTGCCGTTGCCATTGGCCTGGTCCAGCATGGCTGCCGCTTCAGGCGCGGTTCCAGTTCCCTTGTTGGCGAAAATCGGCTGGTAGTCTTCGGCTGCCGCTTCTTGGATCATCGGGCCGGCATATTCGAGCGTAATTGTCGTCATGCCCAGTTTGCGAGCGCTCTTCTCGATCTTGGCCTTGGCGCGACGACGCTGGAAGCCGGCAGGGACGGCCCTGATCGCTTCCTTGGCATCCTTGGTCCATTGCATCGGAATGTCGTCGTAGGCCACATCCATTTCCAAGCCGCCTTCGGTTTTCGCGGCGGATTCGAAAATCGACTTGTCGACCTGCTTAAACCGATTGCCTTCGGCGGAGCAGACGGGACACTTCACCGGAGTATCGCCCTTGCCGATGTAACCGCAGCCGTCGCAGACGAAATAATTCTGGCTCATACGATCCAGATACGCCTGAGTCGTGGAAGTGGGGGCCGGCTTCTCTTCGACCACCTTCGTCATCATACCGCTGAGCGTAGACCCCATGAGATCCTGCGCAACCGCGTCATCCGCCTGCATTCTGTCACGGTCGATGCCGGAGGCGTCGAGGTTTCCGCCCAACGCGCGCATGGCATCCATAGCGCCCTTCGGCAGGATATGGCCCACGGCCGAGTCGACCACGGTGTTGCTGATGATAGTATGGCCCTTCTCGATCGCATAACGGTGAATGGCAGTCTTGGCTACGCCTCGGGCGAAGACGGGAATCTTCTCCATTCGACGCAAGGCTTCTTCCGTCCAGGCAATCGTGTACTCGGCCTGCGTGTCGATGGGCGGCACGTACTTGCGGTTGGAGATCAAGATATTGCAGGGAGCAGCGCGCAACAGGTTCTCGGTGTTGCTGCCGATGTCCATGTCCTCGTCGCTGTGGACGCCGATGCGGCCGACGATCAACAGCGCCGGGTTTTCCTTCCGCACGTATTGAATGATCTTCTCGAAGGCCTTTCCGTCCAGCAAAGTGGTCTTGATGTCGGTTTCTTCGGCCTGCGCGATTTCGCGGGAGATGTCGAGGTGTGACTGATAGATCTTGGCCAGCCCGCTGTCGATGACCTCTTCATGCAGCTTCTCTTGTTCCTTGAAACGGAAGACCTTTCCGGCCTCCTCGTTGAGCACCCCGGAGATGCTGTGGAATGCCGCGTAATGGAAGTAGGGGTCAAAGGCGGAAATGGCTTCGACCGGACGGTTGAACGCCTTGCCCAAGGCAAGGGCCGTCATGAGTCCGCCGAATGAATAGGGGCTGCCGTCCACCGCGACGACAATCTTACCGTTGCCCATCGGCTGGGTCTGCTTGATGATGAGCATGTCCGAATTGCGGATGCGGCGAAGGACCCGTTCGGTATTACTGCCGATCACACTGTCTTTGACTGCGCCGACGCCAAGCGCGCCCATGATCACTAGGTCATAGGCATTGGCGGCGATATCTTCGGCCAGAACTTTCCAGTTCCGACCTTCCAGCGAGCGGCGCTCCACCGGCAGGTTCGCCTCCGTGCATTTCTTGTCGACGTAGTCGAGATAGGAGTCGGTGATGATCTGGAGCCCGCGGGTGATCAGCGAGTCGTGAATCTGGCGCTGGCGGTCGAGTTCCTTCTCGTCATGATATTCCTCGGGAAGGCCCGCTTCCATCTGCTTGAACCGTTTATCGTGCATTTTGGCCGCGTAGACGTGGCTCCCAACGATTTTGGAGCCGAACATCTTCGCGAGCTCGATTCCCACGTCGACCGCTTGGTTGGAATGGTCGGAGTTATCGACGGGGATATAGATCGTCTTGTACATCGAGATGCCTCCTGGGCAAACGCATCATAGGGGTGAACGAAACCCTGCAACCGATCGGAAATTCAATCGGTTGAACGAGACTCCACCCCAAAATGAGGGGGCATGATAGCACCGCCTTCTTTCGGATTGCAAGCAAACCGAGACCGTGGTCGAGGGGGAGAGGGCTGCGCTAACTCACTGAACCAACAGCAGACTTTTCGGTTGGAGTGGAAGGCGATTGGGAAGGTCTTCGCGACCGCAAAATCTCTTCCAAGGTCAGCAACGCTTCACGCCCCGAGTTATTCTGCACCCCGCGAATCAGATTGCCGTCGGCGTACTGGCTCGTGGGCTGGGCCTGAGCCTGGTCGGGGCCGGTTTGAGAAAGTGATCCGGTCCAGGCGCGCGGGTCACGGCTGCCTTCCTTACGTTGCCAGGCTGTGAGGCAAGCCTTGGCGATCAGTTTGTTCAGAGGGGCAGGATTGTAGAGCAGCTTTCTGATGCTGGTCGGGGTCAGCATCAAGGGGTTATACCCGGCCGAGAGGTACCCTTCCTCCAGCAGGCGATGTTCAAGATCGGTGTTGGGCTGGATGCCCAGGAAGAACATCAAGGGGAACACTCGCTCTTCGCCAAGGATCGAGGCAACCTTCTTGTAAGACTCGACGCTCTGAAGCAGGCTCTCTTCGGTTTCCTTTGGGGAGTTGAGCGAATAGTTCAGGATGACCTTGCCCTTGAAGCCGGCTTCGGCCAGATAGCGACATCCATCATAGAGGCGCTCGAGCTTGAACCCCATATGGAGGTTGTTCAGGACCTCCTGTGATCCGGACGTGATGGCCACTTCCAAATCTCCGACGCCTGATCGCACCATCAGCCTGGCCAGCTCGGGCGTGATCAAAGAGGTTCGGATATACCCCGACCATTCGATCTCCAGCTTTTCGCTGAGGATTCGTTCCAGGATCTCAGTGCACTGTGGATAAGCCTCTTTGCCCGTGATGAATTGGGCGTCGGTAAACCAGAACCGGCGCGCTCCCCACTGATGATAATGTTGGGCAATGTCACGGACCACCATCTCCGGGGGCCGATACCGCACACGTTTGCCTTCAATATAGGGATACAGACAGAAGGCGCAGTCATAAGGACAGCCGCGCTTGGTTTGTACCCCGATCGACTCGTCCTGATATGCCGCATGTTGCGGGAAAATCGACGTGAGATAGGGCAGGTCGACGGTCAGGGTATCCAATAAGGCCGGAGCCCGCTGCTCGCCTTTGCGGATGTGCTTGCCTTCGCGAACGATATACCGCTCACCTTCAAGGGATTCGCCGTTGACCACCTTGAGGATGGCATCTTCTCCTTCACCGAGGATGCCGATCGTGCCTTCCGGCAGCTTCTCGATCAGCTGTTCGGCAAAGGCCGTGAACGCGCCCCCTCCGACCATGATCTGGCTCTTGGGGAACTCTTTGCGAATGAGCCAGGGGTAGGACAGGTTGGCCCGAATATGGCTGTAGTACCGGTAGAGCTGCTTCAAACCAGCGAAGGAAGCCATGACCCGCTTCATCGGGTTGCTGGCGAAATAGAAATTGAAGGCGTGTTCCAGCGAGGCGTCCCCTTCGTGGGGAGAGAAAATCTGGATGTCGCGCCAGGAGAAACACACCAGGTCCGGTTTGAACTCGAGGGCCGTATCCCGAACCGCCTGGGTCCGCTGGGATTCCGAAAAAAGCGACAGATCGAGGATCCGTTGGCGGACATCGGGCCTTCGGCGGTGGATAAAGTCGGCCAGGTACGTCACCCCGATCGGGTAGACCTTCTTGCAGGGGAGAAAGATGTAGAGAATGGAATTCATAGAAGGTGATCGCTAATGGCGCCTAGCTTATGGCAGAAACCAGACCACTCTCTTCAAGCTCAGGCTATCACCCATGCGCGACAGGCTCGTTGCTATTTTGTTGCCACGTGGATCGCCACGATTCCGCCTGTCAGGTTTCGGTATTCCACGGTGCGGAATCCGGCTTCCTTCAGCAGGGCGGCAAGCCGCTCCTGGTCAGGGAAGGTGCGGATCGAGGCAGGAAGATATTCATAGACACCGGTTTGGTCCCCGGCCACTTTGGTGCCGACCCAGGGCAAGAGGCGGAACGAGTACCAATCATAGAGGTTCCTGAGCCACCCATAGACCGGTCGCGAAAACTCCAAGCAGACGAACCGGCCGCCGGGGCGGAGGACGCGCCGGATTTCCATAAACGCCTGCATCAAATTACCCACGTTTCTCATGCAGAACCCGGTCGTGACCGCATGGAAGGTATCGTCCGGAAAACCCAGGCGTTCCGCATTAGCCTGGAGGCAGGTGATGCGGGATTGCAGCCCGCGGCTTGACACCTTCCGCCAGCCTTCCGCCAGCATCGCATAATTTAAGTCCGAGGCGACCACATGTCCGCCTTGTCCCATCTTGGGCTCAATCAGCAATGCCAGGTCTGCCGTACCGGCACCGATATCCAGCGCACGGCCTTGATTGACCTCAGGTACATACGAGGCCGTGAGTCGCTTCCAGTGATAATGAAGCCCAAAACTCAGCAGGGTATTGTTGAGGTCATAAACGCCCGCAATCGCGGTGAACATCCGCTGAACGGCCTGTTCCCGAGCCTGGCCAGACCAGGTGGAGACCGCCTGAGGCGCGGCCGACGATTGCTGGGGGATAGAGGGGTCCTCAACACGCAGCATGCCAGCGTGGTAGCACCCAGTTTCAAGCTTTGTCAAGGTTCGAGAACGAAACGGAGGGAGCCCACGTGACGCCGCGGCCTAGGCCGCGGCGCGAGTGGCAGCTTGAGGCGGTTCATTCTTCCACTGGCCGACCTCGAGGCTTTCCAGCCAGTTCAGGAGTTGGACGACCATCTCACCTTCGAAAATCGATCCATGTTGCGGGCAGATCATACGTGGGTTGATGGCTCGCACACGCTGCACCCATCCGCGCAAGGCTTCGGACGACGGCATCCACCGAAGGTGGAAGCCGCGCATGTACTGGATGTGTTGCTGGAAATCCGCTACCACTAGGCTGGATTCATGGCTCGGTACCAGGGCGGATCCAATGTCGCCGGAGAAGAGAATGCCCGCGATCGGATCATACAGTGAAAAGTTGCCAGACGAATGGCAATAGTGAGCCGGGACCGCCTGCATCTCGGGGCCCCGCTCGCCGATCCTGATCCGCATACCTTCATCCGGAATGCCGCTCAGTTTAATCACCGTGCCGGCGCTGAAATGGCTCACGAAGCTCGTCCAGAGACGCGAGCAATAGGTCTCGATCTTGGGATTCAGATCGATCCACATGGCCAGTGAGGAGACGATGTCCGGGTCCTGGTGACTGGCAAAAATCACCTCGATGTCCTGCATTCGAACGTATTTGGCCAACTCGGCGAGGACATGAGGAAAAATCTGGACGCCACCCGGATCGAGCAGCATCGCTTTGCCCTTGTGGATAATGGCATATTCGTTCGTGTCGATCACGTGGCTGTCCTTGGCCGGGTCGCGCCCCAAGACGATCCACTGATGGCCGTCATTGTTGAAGAGCACCTTACTCTGCATAGACCTGTCCTTTCAGCAGCGAGGTCAACACCTCGCATCCGTGGTCGATGGCTCCTCGCATCGCTTTCATCTTGGCATCGAGGTCATCGACGACCTCGTTGATTTCCGTGGCCAATGTCTTAAAGCTGGCTTCGGCCTCGGCCAAGCCCGCGGCTTCCGATGCGATACAAAAAGCCATATAGCGCACCGTCGATCCGATAGTTTTCAGCCCGTTTAAGGCCTGATGGGTCTCTTCCAAACAACGAAGCGCAGCCGTCAGTTCGGCCTGCAGGTGCGTCAGATCCGAGCCGCAGAGTTCGGCGATGTAGGCGTAATTGTGCCGCTCCAAGCCCTCCGCCGCGACCAGTGAAGGGTGTCGGACGAGGACGGCCAGATCGTCCTGACTGGTGAAGTGGAGTAGGGACAAATCAGGGGTGTCGGTTCTCGTCGTCTGCGGCGCATGGACTGAGACCGCGAAGAGGAGGCTGGCAATCAACTGATGATACCGCCACACGATGCTGGAACTGCTTGCGGTGAGGCGGGCCAGCGTGGCGCATAACTCCTCGATGTGTTTGACTTCTGGTCTGATTTCCTTAGGGGTATTGCTCAGAATTTCGACCAGGGCCAGCATGGGACGTCCTTTGCCGCCGCTGATGCGGGCAGCCTGGACCACGCCATTGTTGGCAAGGATTTGCATCGAGAGCGAGAGCTGCTGCAGGGAGCGGCCGACGTTCAAAATTTCGACGCAGGTCCCAAACAACTGATTGATATTGCGTTTGTATTGTTCCAGACCGTTCTGCATGATGAGTAGTGACCCAATGTGTGGGTTTGGGGTGGTACCTTGATCCAGGACTATATCGGCCGAACGACGAAGAAACTGTAGCTTGCGGGGAAGGGGCACTCCGTAAGGGAAGGGCAAGAAGGCCGGAACGTCGAGGCTGCAGATGAGCCCATGTTATAATCCCGCCTCCCATGAGCAATTCCATCGTCATCAAGGGCGCGCGCGAGCACAATCTCAAGAACCTCGACGTCGAGATCCCCCGCGACAAGCTGGTCGTCATCACGGGCCTCAGCGGCTCAGGCAAGTCCTCGCTGGCGTTCGACACCATCTATGCCGAAGGGCAACGGCGATATGTCGAGTCCCTGTCCGCCTATGCCCGCCAGTTCCTAGAACAGATGGGTAAGCCCGATGTGGATTCCATCGAGGGCCTGTCGCCGGCGATCTCCATCGAGCAGAAGAGCACCAGCCACAATCCCCGCTCTACGGTCGGGACGGTCACCGAGATCTATGACTACCTGCGGCTTCTGTTCGCCCGGGTCGGGCGGCCCTACTGCTTTCAGTGTGGAAATGAGATCACCGCCCAAACCGTTCAGCAGATGGTCGATGCTATTCGGGAGTTGCCGGAAGGGGCAAAGTTCCAGATTCTCGCGCCGATCGTGCGTGGTCGAAAGGGAGAATACCGGAAGGAACTGCTCGAGATGCGGCGCGCCGGTTATGTGCGGGCGCGCATCGACGGCGAGATGGTCGACTTGGGCGATGACATCACGCTGGACAAGCAGAAAAAACATACAATCGAGATCGTCGTCGACCGATTGGTTATGAAGCCGGGGGAAGCCCTGGCCCGCAGGCTCGCTGATTCGGTGGAAAACTCCCTGAAACTGGCCGGGGGCTTGGTTGGTGTGCTGCCGGAGCAGGGGAAGGCGCAACTGTATAGCGAGCAACTGGCCTGCATCAGCTGCGGCGTGAGTTACCCTGAAGTGACCCCGCGAGTGTTTTCGTTCAACAGTCCCCACGGAGCCTGCCCGGCCTGCGACGGCATCGGGTATGCGGTGACGCCGGGCTGTCCAGAAGACGAAGACTTCACGCTGCTTGAACTCTGCCAGACCTGCCAGGGCGCCAGGCTGAAACCCGAAAGTCTCTCGATCAAAATTAATAAGCGCTCGATCGCCGAAGTCACGCGGTTGTCCGTCCGGGCGGCCGCGGATTTTTTCGGCGGCCTCAAGTTTAGCGAACGCGAACTGGTCATTGCCCATCGGATCCTCAAGGAAATCCGCGAGCGCCTGGGATTTCTGGTCAATGTGGGGTTGGATTATCTGACGCTGGATCGGCCGGCCGCTACGCTTTCCGGCGGCGAAGGGCAGCGGATTCGCCTGGCGACACAGATCGGCTCCGGACTCGTCGGGGTCCTCTACATCCTGGACGAGCCCTCCATTGGGCTTCATCAGCGGGACAACCGGCGGTTGCTGCAGACCCTGCTGCGCCTGCGTGACCTGGGCAACACGGTGGTCGTAGTCGAGCACGATGCCGAAACGATGGATGCGGCAGACCACATCCTCGACCTGGGGCCAGGCGCAGGGACTCAAGGGGGCAAGATCGTCGCCCAAGGCACACCGGCTCAAATCAAGGCCAACCCCGATTCATTGACGGGGCAGTATCTCAAGGGGCAGATGGCCGTGTCCCTTCCGCAGCGGAGCCGCAAGCCGAAAGGCTATCTCACGGTTGTCGGCGCAAAGAAACATAACCTCAAGGGCGTGACGGTCAAGATTCCGCTGGGGCTGATGACCTGCGTGACCGGTGTCTCGGGTTCCGGTAAGAGCACCTTGGTGCTCGAGGTACTGTTCCATTCGCTCTCGCAGTTGCTGTATCACAAGAAGCCCAAGATCGACGGGTGCAAGAATTTATCGGGTGTTGATGCGTTGGACAAGGTCATCGACATCGACCAGTCGCCGATCGGTCGGACGCCGCGTTCCAATCCTGCGACCTATACCGGCCTGTTCACGTTCATTCGCGATCTGTTTTCCAACCTGCCCGAATCTCGCGTGCGCGGCTACAAGCCGGGGCGTTATAGCTTCAACGTCAAAGGCGGACGCTGCGAGGCTTGCCAAGGGGACGGCCTCATCAAGATCGAAATGCATTTCCTGCCAGACGTCTACGTGACCTGCGAGGTCTGCAAGGGCCAGCGGTACAACCGAGAGACGCTGGACATCCAGTACAAGGGGCGCAGTATCGCCGATATCTTGAATATGACCGTCGATGACGCGCTGGAATTCTTCGAGCACATCCCCCACATCAAGGCCAAGCTTCAGACGCTGCATGACGTCGGGCTGCATTACGTCAGGCTGGGCCAGTCAGCCACGACCCTCTCGGGAGGGGAAGCACAGCGGGTCAAGCTTTCGCGCGAATTGTCCAAGAGACCGACCGGCCGCACGATGTACATCCTCGATGAGCCGACGACCGGCCTGCACTTCGCGGACACCCAGCGCCTGCTCGACGTGCTCAACCGATTGGTTGAAGCGGGCAATACCATCGTGATCATCGAACACAATCTCGACGTCATCAAGAACGCCGACTGGCTCATTGATCTCGGGCCGGAAGGTGGAGACCGTGGTGGCGAGATTGTGGCCGAAGGGCCACCGGGCGAGATTGCCAAGGCAAAGCGTTCGTACACGGGCCAGGTGTTGAAAGAGGCGGGGCTGTGAAGCTCGTCAGCGACAAGGAACGGCGGAGGAAGGTTGACTCTTCTCTTATCCGTCGTAATGTCTTGGATAGGGTTTGCTTGTGTGCCGCCCGGCTTGGCCGTGTGCTCCTCTAGAGCGCGACCGGATGCGGCTCGTCGGCGCACGGCTGTCTGCTCTCGGCTCGTATTCCTGCCCGTCCCCCCTATAGCGGGTCGACGAAGTCCCACTCTTCCCAGCAAGGAAAGAAACGCTACGGCTGGGCGCGGCGATCGCCGTGAGCCGCCTGCAGGCGTTGTCTTCTCAACATCACTGCTCGCCAGGACCGACGTCACCGTGCCTGTTCTTCAAAGAACTGTCGAAATGTTTGCCCAACTCGTCCTCTCTCCCTAGTATGGAAGTAGAGAGGCGATGTGGTCTGCCTTTTTGAGTGGGCCCCTGACGGACTAGGCGATCGGAGTCTCCATGCACACCATTGTCTTGCTGACGATCTCCAACATCTTCATGACCTTCGCGTGGTACGGCCATTTGAAGTACAAGGATGTGCCGCTGTGGCAGGCGATCGTGGTCAGTTGGGGGATCGCCTTCGTCGAATACTGCTTTCAGGTTCCGGCCAACCGCATCGGGCACTATTCGTTTACGGCGGCGCAGTTGAAGACGATCCAAGAGGTCATCACATTAGTCGTCTTTTGTGCGTTTTCGGTGTGGTACCTCAAAGAACCGCTGAAGTGGAATTATCTGGTGGGCTTCGGGATGATGGTGGGAGCGGTCTTCTTTGTCTTCAAGGAGTGGTGAGTTACCGCCACCACCGCTCATACATGTACAGCAGGTCGAGCGTCAGCCGGGCGCCGAAGGTCGGGCCATAGTCTTTCTGATTGATGAGGTCGTTCCACGTTTCAAAACTGAAGGCCGAATAGCGGAACGCCAACGACACGAATCGTTCTTCCAACGAATCCCCCCGGTGGTCCACAAAGAGCCCTGAGTCGAAGGTCACGGCCAACTCGATTTCCCAGGGAGTGCAGTCCTCCCAATTCCGATAGTTGCCGAGGCCCACCGATGCCTGCCCCAGGTAGGATTGCGGCGCGGCTTGGTGAAAGGCGGCGCCGCTGTAAGGGCGGCCGTATCGCGCCATCGCTGAAAAGCGCAGATAGTCCCCGAGCAGAGGCAACGGATCGAGCAGGGAGAGTCTGCGGAACCCGGCTTGCGCATAGGGTTCGTAGTAGAGCGAGCCGCCCGCCGTTCCGATTCCCGCGAAAAACACGTCCTTCGTCCCGAGGAGGCCGAACCACCGCGTCAGGGACCCGCTCAGCATGAAATCGTCGGCATCGCGTTTGTTGCCGACTGGTACCGGATCAAAGTTGCGCAGCTTGTGGATGACGTCGTTCTGGAGGAATCGACTGGGGCCGTCTCTAGTAGGGCCGCCGCCCGCCGTCAGATTGAGATTCCAACCAGGAAGCGACGCAAGCGGCTCCGTCCAGCTGAGGGTAAAGAAATTGAATCCCATTGTTTCTCGGATGTCGTTGTAGCGCCGCCGTGCTCCGTCGAATTCGGTGAATCGGTCCATGACGGGTATACCCAAGGTCAGAGTGCGGTCGTGGTCGGGAAACGCAATGGCTCCCCAGTGAATGCTTTGAGGCGGAGGTTCGGCCTGCACGGGGGTGTCCACGGCGAGGAGCGCTCCAGTCAGCGACAGTATGAGTAATCCAAGGCAGCGTCGTAGCATTCGGCCATCCTGCCTACATCGATCTCATTTGGCAACCGTCGATCTACGTAGGCTTCTCCCTGAAAGTTTTACGTGGTTGGGACGCTTGCAGTCTCGGCCGACCGTTACTAGAATGCCCCGGTCGATCCCTGTTTCTGCGCTCCAACCCATAGCCCGGAGTCTCAATCCATGCCTCCGAAGAAAACCGATCAAAAAGCGAAATCGGCCATGAAGGCGACCAAGTCTGCCGCGCCCGAACAAGCCGGCGCCCAGTCTGCCGAGGATTTTGAAAAGCTCGGTGTGTTTTATCTGGGTCGGCCGTACGACCTGGCGACCAAGCAGGGGCGACCTGGCTGGCTGCTGTACGACTCTAAGGATCTGGTGACACATGCGGTCTGTGTCGGAATGACCGGCAGCGGAAAGACCGGGCTCTGCCTGGCGCTGCTCGAGGAAGCTGCGATCGACAATATCCCCGCGATCATCATCGACCCCAAGGGCGATCTCGGCAATCTGCTGCTGACGTTCCCCGGTTTGAAGGGCGAGGACTTTCAACCTTGGATCAATGAGGATGACGCGAGGAAGAAAGGACTGTCGCCGGCCGATTATGCCAAGGCGCAGGCGGAACTCTGGACCAAGGGGCTGGCCTCCTGGCAGCAGGACGGCGCGCGGATTCAGCGGCTACGAGACGCCGCTGAGTTCAGTATCTACACACCCGGGAGCACCGCTGGGTTGCCGATTTCCATCCTCAAGTCCTTTGCCGCACCGGGACAGGATGTGCTCGATGACGCTGAACTGCTGCGGGAACGGATCAGCACCACCGTTACAAGTTTGTTGGGGTTGCTCGGGATCGAGGCCGATCCGATTCAGAGCCGCGAGCATATCTTACTGTCGACCATTCTGGATCGGACCTGGAGAGAGGGGAAGGACCTCGATCTGGCGGCGTTGATCCAGGCCATTCAAGCACCTCCCCTGACAAAGATCGGCGTGCTCGACGTGGATTCGTTCTTTCCGTCAAAGGAGCGATTCGCGCTGGCGATGCGGCTCAATAATCTGCTCGCCGCCCCGGGCTTTCAAGCCTGGCTGGAGGGAGAGGCGCTCGACGTGCAATCGTTGCTGTATACGGCTTCGGGCAAACCGCGCATCACCATTTTCTCGATCGCGCATTTGAACGATGCGGAGCGGATGTTTTTCGTCACCCTCCTCTTGAGTCAGATGGTCGGGTGGATGCGGGCACAGTCCGGCACCACCAGCCTTCGGGCCCTTTTGTACATGGACGAAATCTTTGGATACTTCCCTCCCGTGGCCAACCCCCCGTCGAAGCTACCCCTCATGACTTTGCTCAAGCAAGCGCGGGCCTTCGGCTTGGGGGTGGTGCTGGCGACGCAGAACCCGGTCGACCTTGACTACAAGGGCTTGGCAAATACCGGCACGTGGTTCATTGGGCGGCTGCAGACCGAACGGGATAAGGCCCGCGTGCTCGAAGGTTTGGAGGGGGCGTCTGCGGGTGCAGGAAAGAAATTCGACAAGGGGCGCATGGAGCAAATCCTTGCGGGCCTCGGCAACCGTATCTTTTTGATGAACAATGTCCATGAAGATGAACCGGTGGTGTTTGAAACCCGCTGGTGCCTCTCCTATCTGCGGGGACCGTTGACGCGAACCCAGATCAAAACCTTGATGGAGCCGGTCAGACGCAACAGGGGGGATGTGAATCGTGATGCGGCCGGCGTCACGGTTTCCGATGCGACCGTCTCTATTCTCCCGTCCTCCGCTTCGCGTCCGGTCGTCCCCCCAGACGTCCCGCAGCAGTTCATTCCGGTACGCGGGTCCGTTCCGGCGAATGCCGGCCTGTTGTACCTGCCGATGGTGTTGGGTTCCGCACAGATCCGATTCGCCGATGCGAAAAACAGCATCGACCAGCTGCAGACCGTCACCATGCTCGCCCCGATCACAGACGGGGCGGTGCCGGTTGATTGGAGCCGGGCCGTCGCGGCGGAGGTCGTCCCGGGGGATCTCGAGCCGTCTCCTGAGAAAAACGCGCAGTTCGTTCCGTTGCCTGGGAGCGCCGCCAAGTCGAAGAACTATGCGGACTGGAATCGAGATCTCGCCGGCTGGCTGTTTCGCACGCAGAAGATCGATGTGTTCCGGAGCCCGAGCAGCAAGATGTTGTCGATGCCGGGAGAGCCTGAGCGGGATTTCCGGGTTCGACTGCAGCAGGCCGGGCGCGAACAGCGCGATCGCGCAGCCGAGCTGCTCCGGCAAAAATACGCCCCGAAGATCGCCGCACTCCAGGACCGGGTCCGACGGGCGGAGCAGGCCAAAGCGAAGCAGCAAAGCGAATCGCGAACCAGCCAGGTGCAGGCTGCGTTGTCCGTGGGGGCATCGATCCTCGGCGCGTTCCTCGGGCGCAAGGCCATCAGCGCGACCAACATCGGCCGCGCCACCACCGCCATTCGAAGCGCGGGCAGGGTGTTGAAGGAATCGCAGGACGTCGGCCACGCCGAAGAAAATGCGGCGGCGATCCAACAGCAGTTGGCCGAACTCGAATCCCAATTCAGGGCCGAGAGCGATGCCTTGGCTGCGGCCACCGATCCGTTGGCCGAAAAACTCGAATCGGTCACCATCAAGCCCACCAAATCGAATATCGCGGTAACACTTGTTGCCTTGGCATGGACGCCTCATTGGCGTGGCGGCGACGGGACGCTCGTCGCGGCTTGGTCCTAGCCTCAGCCGGCTAAGTGTCTGAACGGGGGCCAAACGGTCCTATGCCAATCCCGTTCGGCCCTGGTCGCTGCCTGGGGAGGTATGGTACAAAACGAGATTCCTATACGTACGTAAGCTTCATCGAGTTCGCCGCTTGGGAGTGCTGAATGGTGACGCACACCCTGCCATCTCATGAGACCGCTCGCGTGAGCGCTCTCGCACGCTTCGGGATTCTTGATACCTCTCCCGAGGCCGCCTTCGACGACCTTGCGCAGTTGGCGGCGTCTCTCTGCAATACTCCCTTTTCCGTCATCGCGTTTGTCGACCGTGAGCGCGAATGGTTCAAGGCCACGGTTGGACTGACCACCGGCGGGACAAGCCGCTCTGCCGGATTCTCCTCCCACGCCGTTACGACTCGAGCTCCCTTCCTCGTTCCGGATGCCCAGGCCGATCCCCGTTTTTCTTCGCATGAACTCGTGGTAGGGGACCCTCACGTGCGGTTTTATTGCGGCGTGCCGGTGGTGACGGAGGATGGCTATGCGATAGGAGCTATCGCTGTCATGGATCGGGTCCCTCGCACGCTTCTGCAGGAAGCAGTCCTGGCCCTGGGACGATTGGCGGGGCAAGTGGCCGCACAGTTGGAGCTGCGCCGATTGCGGCGGGACCCGACCGCCGTCGCTGGCGCAGCCGTTCGGAACATCGCCGACCAGATGGTGGACGCGGTCATTGTGACCACGCGGGACGGACAGGTCTCCTACATGAATCAGGAGGCGGAGCGACTTCTGGGCATCGCCGCATCGGAACTCGTGGGACAATCCCTGCACGAAGCCGTGCACCGTCACGAGGTGGATGATCGTCGCCGTTCGGATTCCTCCTGTGAACTCAAGGACGCCTGTGCCGGAGATTTGGCCCGACGGTGTAGTGACGATAGATTTGTCAAAAAAGACGGCTCGATCGCTCATGTCAGCTGGACCATTGGGCCCTTGTCTCAAGGTGAGCAGTGTGTGGGCCACTTCCTGACGGTCAGGGACATCACGCTCCAGAAGCGGAAGGAGGAAGTCCTGCGGCTGATTGCCGGAACGAGACAGTCGACCGGCATGGCGTTTTTGCAGGAACTCGTCGAAACACTCGCACGGGCGACCGGGGTGGAATATGCATTCTGTTCGCGGCAGCTGCCGGGTTTGCATCGAGCGCAGGCGTTGGCCGGCTGCGGACCTGACGGCCCGATGAAGTCGTTCGAGTACGATTTGGCCGGGACACCATGCGAGACCGTGGTGCATCGGGCCTTCTGTCACTATCCCACCGATGTCCAGGTTGCCTTTCCGCAGGACCATATGCTGCGCCGTCTCGCCATCACTTCCTACATGGCCCTGATTGTCCCCTCCAAGACCGGCGAGCCGATCGGCTGGATCGCCCTGCTCGGACGAGCGCCGCTGCGCGACGCAGTGTGGGCGGAATCACTGCTGCGGGCCGAGCGGGGAGTGAGCTTGCCCGCGAGATGGCACAGCAGCGGCTGAGAGACAGCGAAGAACGGTACGCGTTGGCGTTGGAGGGCACCTCGGACGGAATTTGGGATTGGAACCCGATCACCGGGGAACTTTATCTGTCACGCCGATGGAAGGAACTCCTCGGTTTTGCCGAAAGCGAATTGCCGAATAACGAGTCCGCCTTTTTCTCGAGAATCCATCCGGACGATGCCCAGGCGGTGGGTCTTGCGGTAAGGGAGCACCTTGGGCATGGGGTGCCCTACGATGTGGAATGTCGTCTGCTTCATAGGGACGGGAGTTATCGTTGGGTACGCAGCCGTGCAAAGGCCCTGCGAAACGAAGCCGGGGAAGTCTATCGGATGGTCGGGACGATTTCGGATATCACCGAACGAAAAATCCTGGAACTCGATGCGCAGCGATGGAAGCAGGTGTTCGAGCAGGCCGAATTTGGGTTGGCCTATGGTGATGTTCGGACCAATACCATTTTATCGGTCAATCAAGCATTTGCCAGGCAACTAGGATATCGAATCGACGAGTTGGTCGGCCAGCCGATTCTCAACATCTATGCGCCAGAAGCCCGCGCGTTGATCAAGGGGCGGCTTGAGGCGGCCGACCGAGGCGGCCATCTGTCTTACGAAAGCATTTACCAGCGCAAGGATGGAACAATCTTTCCGGTCTGGATTGAAGTCACGGTGATTCGGGACGAACGGGGACAACCGATCTCGCGGGTGGCCTACGCCAAGGATATCACGGAGGGGAAGCGTGCCGAACGGGCGCTGATCGATCGCGAGGCGGAGTTGCGGATGGCGCTCGAGGCGGCCGAGGAAGGTACGTTCGACTACAATGTCCGAGAGGACCGCACGATCTTTTCGGAGAAGGCCTTGGCGATGTTCGGTTTTGGGCCGCAGGATCGAGCTACCTACGACGATTGCATCTCCCGTGTCCACCATGACGATCGGCCGAGGGTCAGCGAGTGGTTCGCTCAATGTATGCGCGAAAAGACCGAGTACCAGGCGGAATATCGGGTGGAGTTGCCGAACGGAGAGGTCAAATGGATCTTCGCGAAGGGGCGCGGGGTTTATGACCAGGCAGGGGAACTTGAGCGGGCGCTCGGCGTGCTGCTCGATATCACCGAACGCAAGCTGGCTGAACGGGCCTTGCTGGCGAGTGAAGAACGCTACCGACATTTGTTCATGGCGAGCCCCCATCCCATGTGGGTGTATGACCTTGAGACGCTGGCCTTCCTGGCGGTGAATGATGCAGCGGTGGCTCACTACGGGTACAGTCGCGACGAATTTTTGCAGAGGACCATTAAAGACATTCAGCCGGCGGAAGACGTCGAATCGGGCGTGGAGCGGACGGGAATCTCGCGTCACCTGAAAAAGAACGGCACTCCAATCGATGTCGAGATCACCTCGCACAGGCTTCAATTCGACGGGCGGCGGGCCGACTTGGTACTGGCATTCGACGTCACGGAGCGGATCGTAGCTGAAGCGGAGCTTCACGAGAGTCAGGAGCGGTTTCGGCAATTGGCGGAGAATATCAAGGAAGTGTTCTGGTTGACGACCGTCGATAAGGATCGCGTCATCTACGTCAGCCCGAGCTACGAGGAAATCTGGCGACGGAAATGCGAAAGCCTGGAAGTCGATCCCCGCTCCTGGTTGTATACGGTACACCCCGATGATCGAAGTCGCGTTCTCGAGGCGGCCCTCACCAAACAGGTGACGGGCGAGTATCGGGAGGAATACCGCATTGTCCGGCCGGACGGGTCCGTGCGGTGGATCTTCGATCGAGCGTTTCCCGTGCGGGACAAGACCGGGCGTATCTATCGAATCGCCGGCATCGCAGAGGATGTAACGGAACGAAAAGGATTTGAGGAGGCGCTTCGAGAAAGTGAACAGAAGCTAAGCCTTTTCGTCGAGCATGCACCGGCTGCAATCGCAATGTTCGATCGAGAGATGCGCTATCTCGCTGCCAGCAATCGTTGGTGTAATGGGTTCGGGGTTAGCAAAGAGGGACTCTTGGGACGGAGTCATTACGATCTGCTGCCGGACCTCCCTGAACGGTGGAAAGAGGCCCATCGGCGTGGGCTTGCGGGGGCGATTGAAGGTTGCGATGCCGACGAATGGAAACGTGCGGATGGGCGGATCGAATGGATCCGATGGGAAGTCCGTCCTTGGCCTGCGACGGGAACCGTCAAGGGCCTGATCATCTTTTCTGAAGTAATCACGGATAGGATACAGGCGGAGCAGGCGCTGCAACAGAGCGAAGCGCGATTCCGCAACGTGGTTGAAATGGCCCCCGCCGGGATGATCGTGCTGGATTCAGAGGAACGCATCATCCTCGTGAACGCCGCGCTGGAGAAGATTTTCGGGTATAGCCGGGAAGAACTTCTCGGCAAAACGGTCGACCTGTTACTGCCCGACGATGTACGCCGAAACCATGGGGAGGCAGTCCGCTCGTTTTTTAGGAATCCGGCGGCGCGGACGATGGGGGCAGGCCGCGATCTGAGAGGCCGATGCAAGGACGGAAGAATGGTCTTTGTCGAAATCGGCCTGTCGCCGATAGATACCATCCAGGGCATGGCGGTCTTGGCTTCGGTGGTCGATATCACCGAGCGCAAGCGTATCGAACGATTGGGCGAAGGGCAACGAGCCATTCTGGAATCGATCGAAAAAGGCTCGGCATTGTCCGATACGTTGACAATGCTGTGTCGTGTGATCGAAGGCCAGGCGGATGGTCTCTTCTGTACCATTCTTCTCCGGGATGGCGACCGACTCCGGTTTGCTGCGGGTCCCAGCCTGCCGTCCGAGTACCATGCCTCCATCGGCGACATCAGGATCGGCCCGACGGCTGGTTCCTGCGGCACGGCAGCGTTTACCGGTGAAACCGTCGTGACGGACGATATCTCGACCGAACCGCGTTGGGATGGATACCGTGACCTCGCCTTGCAGTATGGGTTACGAGCCTGTTGGTCGACCCCGATTTGTGGCCGCGATGGGGCCGTATTGGGGACGTTCGCCGTCTATAGCCGTGAGCCGCACCGGCCGTCGGAGAGAGAGCTGAAGTTGGTACAGACCGGAGGGCATCTTGGAGGCATTGCCATCGAGCGGTATCGGACGGAGCGGTCGCTTCGGGACAGTGAGGAGCGATTCAGGCTGGTTGCGGAGGCCACCAATGATATTTTGTGGGATTGGGATTTGACCACAAACGACCACTGGTGGAGCCCCAACGCGTGCGAGCGGTTCGCCTATGACCCGCAGAATGAGCCGAGCGTCGAGGCTTGGATCAGCCGACTGCATCCCGATGACAAGGAACGGATCCTGACCCTTGCGGAGAGCGCCGTCCAATCAGACCTGCGATCATTTTCCGCCGAATACCGATTTCGCCTTGCCGACGGCACGTACGGCCATTTTTTGGACCGTGCCCACATCGTGCGGAACGAGGCAGGGGTTGCGGTCCGTCTGATCGGGGCCATGATCGACGTCACCGGATCGAAGCGAGCCTATGCCTCCTTGGAGGCTGCCTATCAGCGCCTGCAAGCTATGTCGCAGGAATTGCAGACAGTCGAGTCCAACGAGCGTCGCCGGCTCTCTCGTGAATTGCACGATGAGGTTGGGCAATTGCTTGCCTCCCTCAAGTTCGACCTCACCTCGGTCAAGCGGAGCCTCGCGGGGCGACTCAAGTCCGCCGGGGGGGCCAGCTACGAGCGGCTGGCGCGTGCGCTTGAGACGACGGATCTTTTGTTCACCCGGCTCCGCCAAATCGTACGGGCTCTGCGGCCGCCGGTGCTGGAAGAATTGGGATTGAAGGCCGGCCTAGAAGCCTTGATTGCGGATGTCCAAGCGAGGACGGGATTGCGCTGCTCGCTGGAATTTGAACGGCGCGAACGTCGTGCGGCTCGGTCCCCGACGGTCGAGACGGCCATCTATCGGGTTGTTCAGGAGTTGCTGACTAATGTGATCCGCCATGCGCAAGCCACGCAGGTTGCCGTGGTGGTTCATGAAAGTCGCCGAGAGTGGAGGCTGACGGTGAAGGATGATGGGATCGGATTTGATGTCGCGGCGCTGTCCCCTACCGGAGGGTTCGGATTGCGTGGAATCAGGGAGCGGGTTGAGATCCTGGCCGGACAGGTGGACATTCTCTCCGCTCCCGGCGCCGGGACCACCGTTCAGGTGCGGATCCCGGCCCCGTTGCCCTCACGACCAAGTGAAAAGCGCGTGACAGGGGCGACGACACCGCGTCGCCGACGGAGGAGCCAAGCCCATGACTAAGTATCGTTGTCTCATTGCTGACGATCATCCCGTTGTCCGACGGGGGGTGCGCGACTTGCTGGAAGATGAGGAGCTCTGTTCCGAGATCTGCGAAGCCAAGACCGGAGAGGAGGCGTTGGAAGCGGTTCGGCGCCGGCCCTGGGACCTCATGATTCTCGATATCGCGCTGCCGGATAAACACGGATTGGATGTGCTCAAGGAAGCCAAGTTGCTTCAGCCGAAATTGCCCGTGCTGATGCTGAGCCTCTACCCGGAACGGGAATTTGCCTGGCGGGCATTCAAGGCGGGGGCGTCCGGGTATCTGACCAAAGATCGGGCTCCGTCTGAGCTCATGGCGGCGGTGAGGCGCATCCTCCAGGGCGGCCGGTACATTACGGACGCGCTCGCCGACCAAATTGCATCGATTCTGGAGACCGGGGAGTCCGGGCAGCTACACGAGCGTCTGTCTGACCGGGAAATGCAGGTTTTGCGATTGTTGGGAAAGGGGCAATCCATCTCCGCGATTGCGGCCCACATGTCGTTGAGCGTGAAGACGGTCAGTACCTACCGTTCGCGGCTATTGGAGAAACTGGAATTGCGCTCCACCGGCGAGCTCGTGAAGTACGCCATCGATCACCAACTGTCGGTCTGACCGCATCTGCCGTGCCCGCTGGGCACGCCGCGATCGGTTGCCGACTCGCTTCCACGCCGGCCACTGTAGGACTTCATCCGATCATAGAAATAGGTTCCCACTGATAGGTACTGCCGTACTGGATGCGGTACCCTACTGGTGCGCATCTGCCGCGATGACCGGCGGCTTGGTCGCAACATTGAAGGGAGGCAGTGGTATGGGATCACATTGCACTGGCACCGGGACAGGGCGTCTACGGGAGCCGGCGATCTGGCGTGAGCTGCGAGATGGAAGCGGTGAGGAGCGAGCCATTCGTGTATTGATCGCCGATGCGCAAGAAGTGGTGCGAATCGGTTTGCGAACCTTCCTGAGGGGTGAGCGAGACTTGCGAGTGGTCGGTGAGACGACGACGATCGACGAGACCCTAGGGGAGGCTGGTCGGCTAAAGCCGGACGTGATCCTGCTCGATGGTCGATTGGCCGGCGACCTGGGGGGCGAGGCCTGCCGAAAACTCCTGGATGCGGTTCCGGAAGTCCGTATTTTTCTGTTGACGCAATCGGGCAGCGAACTCGATCGGACGAAGGCGGCGGCTGTGGGCGCCCCTGGGTGGATCTCGAAGACGCTTGGGCGTGGGCAACTCCTGGAGGCCGTTCGTTCGGTGGTCTACAAGACCGGCCAGCCTCTGCCCTCGCCAGCGAGCGGCGGGGCACGTCGGGCATGGGATTCAGCGACCTGGTCGGAAGGGACCGTGGAGCATGTGCAGCGGTTGTCTCACCAGGAGAAGCGGATGCTCCCCATGGTGGCTGAAGGCAAGACCAACAAGGAAATCGCCAGAACGCTCGGCTTATCCGACAAGACGGTGAAGAATTATTTGGCGAACGTATTTAGCAAACTCGGTGTCAGACGACGCTCCCAAGTCGCTGCGCTGTATGTGCAGGGTGCCGTGACGGTGGGCGAGACACGGGGATGGGACTCGAGCGTGATCGGGGGTTAGTGCTTGCGCTCGCGCTGCATCAGCTTGTCGGTGTAGGCCAGGAGAATGGCGGATCCCAGGAAGGTCATGTGAATGTAGATCTGCCATTTCATATGTTCAGGCTGGACGTTGGCGATGTTGACGAAGGCCTTGAGCAAGTGGATGCTCGAGATGCCGATCAAGGACGCCGCCAACTTGATCTTAATCGTGCCGGGATCGACGTGGGTCAACCAGTCCGGTCGGTCGCGGTGGCCCTCCAGATCCAGTTTGCTGACGAAGGTGGCGTAGCCGCCGATGATGACCATGGTCAACAGATTCGCCACCATGGTGATGTCGATCAACGAGAGGACCCCGAGCATGAAGATAGTCTCGCTGTGGTCCTGAATATGGTAGATCATCTCCCACAGTTCGACCAAAAACTTGTACGCGTAGAGGAGCTCGGCGATGATCAGCCCGCCATAGAGGGGGGCCTGGATCCACCGGCTCGCAAAGACGATCGTTTCGAAAACCTGCTCGACGCGATTGATCGATTCGGGTGAAACGGCTGGTTGTGGGGAATCGGACGGGGACGGGTGACTCACGCGAACGTCGAACCTCCTTGCAACGGTCGTATCCTAGTCGGCGCGCGGGCTTCTGTCAACGTTCCAATCCTGATGATGAATCCGTTTCTGGGGAGTCGGTGCCGTCCTTGTTTGGTTGAGAAAGCCAGCGATTCACGACTGCCTTAAGCTGCGCGGGCATGATCGGCTTGCTGATGAAGTCGTCCATGCCTGATTTCAAGCAAGCGTTGCGGTCCCCTTCCATCGCATTGGCGGTCATCGCGACGATCGGCAGATGGTGCCCGGACAATTCCTGTGAGCGGATCAGCCGTGTGGTTTCAAAGCCGTCGAGCTCCGGCATCTGACAATCCATGAAGACGAGAGGGTACTCATGCCGACAGATGGCAGCCAGTGCTTCCATCCCATTACTCGCCACATCCACCCGGCATCCCAACTTTTCCAGCATCTTGACCGCCACTCGTTGATTGACAGGGTTGTCGTCCACGACCAAGACCCTATGCACGGGACGATTCTGAACCTCCGACATGGAGTGCCGAGTAATGAGCGGGGGAGCCTGGTGCTCGCCAGGTTCGCGGCCGAAGATCAAACGGATACAGTCTGCGAGATGGCGTTCACGGATTGGTTTGGTCAAATAGGCGGCGGCTCCGACTTCCTTCGCCGCGGCACTGTCGCCGCGCTGGCCGCAGGCCGTCAGCAAAATCAGCTGGGTATGCTGGATGGCGGGGTCCTGCTTGATCAAGCGGCAAAGCTGTAACCCGTCCATTTCAGGCATGTGCACGTCGATGATGGCCAAGTCGAAGGGCGTGCCATCCTTAGCTGCGTTTCGGAGGAGCGAAAGGGCCGAGGGACCGTCGACTGCGCTTTGGTGTTCCATCTTCCACGCCGAAACGTGGTACTGCAGCAGACTCCGATTCGTGGCGTTGTCGTCAATCAAGCACACTCGAAGTCCGCTCAAGTCTTTGAGCAGTACCGGAGGCTGGGCGGTGGAAACCGGAGCACTCTGGGTGCCGAATCGAATGGTGAACCAGATACAGGTTCCCAAGCCCGATATCGAGTGAAGCCCGATCTGCCCACCCATCAACTCGACCAGCCGTTTGCAGATCGTCAGGCCCAGCCCGGTTCCCCCATACTTGCGGGCCGTTGAGCTATCGGCTTGGGTGAAGGCCTGGAACATCTTTTCCTGTGCTTCGGGCGTCAGCCCGATTCCCGTGTCGATCACCTCAAAACGGAGCAAGATGGAACTCGAACTTTCCTCGATCTGCAATACCTGGATCAGCACTTCCCCCTTCTCGGTGAATTTGACGGCGTTGCCGACCAGGTTGGTCAGGATCTGACGGACACGCCCGGGATCGCCGACCACCGTCCGCGGAGTCTGCGCATCGATGAGACCGACCAGTTCCAGCTGCCGTCCCTGCGCGGTGGGGGCAAGAAGATCCAGCGTATCCTCGATCGTGAGCCGCAGATCGAACGGGATGGCTTCGATCGCAAACTTGCCCGCTTCGATCTTCGAAAAGTCCAAAATGTCGTTGATGATCCGCAGCAAGGACTCGCCCGAGTGCTTGAGCGTATGCAAAAACTCCTTCTGCTCCGAAGTCAATTGCGTATCGAGCAGCAGGTTGGTCATGCCGATCACCCCGTTCATCGGGGTACGGATTTCGTGACTCATGGTAGCCAGGAAGTCGGATTTGGCCTGTCCGGCCCGGATAGCCTGGTCGCGGGCATCCAGAAGCTCTCGGTTCTTGGCTTCCAAGTCATGGGTGGCCTTGGCGAGGGCCGCTTCCGCCTGCCGGCGGGGGGTGATGTCGACGACCGAGGCGAGGGCGAGGGGCCCGGCGGCGGTGTCGATGGGATTCAGGCCCAGCTCGGCGGGAAACTCACTGCCGTCCTTGCGTAAGCCGTAGAGTTCGCGGCCGGCGCCCATGGCGCGGGACGAGGGGGCGGCGAAGTAGGCGATACGGTGGGCCGGGTGCCCGGCGCGGAATCGTTCGGGAATGAGGAGCTCTACCGATTGGCCGATCATCTCCTCGCGGCTGTAGCCGAACATCAGTTCGATTTGCTTGTTGACGAGGGTGATCACGCCGAGCGGGTTGATCATCAACATGCCGTTGGGGGCGGATTCGACGACCTGCCGAAACAAAGCCTCCGCCTGTTTGCGCGAAGAAAGATCGTGGATGATGCCGGTGAATTTCCGGACCCCCTCGACTATCATTTCGCTGACGCCCAGGCTGATCGGAAACGTGAACCCGTCGCGGCGTTTCCCCACCACCTCACGTCCGATACCGATGACTTTCCTTTCCCCGGTGGTCAGGTAGTTCCGAAGATATTGGTCGTGTTCCGAATCGTACGGGGAAGGCATGAGCATCTTCACATTCTTGCCGATCAACTCCACGGGCTCGTATCCGAACAATCGCGTGACCGAGGGATTCACCGATTCAATGGTGCCCCGTTCGTCGATGACGACGATGCCGTCCACTGCTGTGTACACGATGGCCTTCAACTCGGCTTCGCTTCGTCGAAAGGCGGCCTCCGCCCGTTTGATGTCGGACACGTCGAGATGCAAGACGATAGCGCGCGCCTTCGGTGCCCCCTGAAGCGCCGTGACCACGATGCGATACCGCTGTTGGGAATGTGCCGTACCGGAAGAGGCATATTCGTGCGAGAAGATCTGCTGCGTTCCGGCAAGAACCTTTCGGACCCCGTCCGCGAGACGTCGACCGTTCATTTGGTTCTTGGCCGCATCGCAGATCTGCAGATAGTTCAGTCCGATGTGGGCGCCTGCAAACCCGTCGACTGTGGCGAGTCGCGCCCAGGCCTTGTTGATCGAGACGATGGTGCCGTCCGAGTCAAGAAGGGCGACATGGGCGGAGGTCCCCGATAGGAGGTCGCGGGACGATTCGGGATGCCGAGATGGGAGTGACATACAATGCGTCCTTGATTAGCCCGTCGTGCCGGTTTTTGCCGGTTGATTTCCCAGCCAATTCTCGATTATGGCCTGGAGATCCTTGGCGCGGATCGGTTTGGCAATGTAGTCATCCATTCCGGCCTCGAGGCACCGTTCCCGATCTCCTTTCATGGCATTAGCGGTCATGGCAACAATGGGGACGCGATTCCGACCGGGCGCAGGGTCGTGTTGCGACAAGCTTTCAGATTCCCGCTGCCTGATCAGACGCGTGGCTTCGAAGCCATCCATTTCGGGCATCTGACAGTCCATCAGAATGAGCGGATAACGGGATCGTTGATAGGCGGCTACGGCTTCTTGACCATTCGCCGCCACATCGGCCCGATACCCAAACTTCTCCAGCATCTTGGTCGCTACCTTTTGGTTGATGGGGTTATCCTCCACGAGCAACAGCCGGACGTGGCAAGGACCCTGGGACTCGGAGAGGCTATGTTTGGTAATGAGCGGAGCGGCAGTGCTATCGGTGGATTTCGACTGCGCGGCGCGATCGGAGAGAATCAGGCTGAGGCAATCCAGGAGTTGGCCTTGGCGCAGGGGTTTGGTCAAGTAGGCCGCGATACCGAATTCCTGGGCGATGATTCCGTCCCCACGTCGACCAACCGTGGTGAGGATGACGGTCCGAATCGTTGCGGTCGCCGGGTCGGACTTCAAGATCTTTGCGAGTTCAAAGCCGTCTCTATCGAGCAAATGCAATTCGATCAAGGCGGCGTCGAAGGGTTCCTTCTCTGCTGCGGCACGAGCCATCGCGAGGGCCTCTTGCTCGGTGCCGGCGCTGAAACTATAAATGCCGTTGGTCCGAAGGAGTTGTTCGACGGCTCGACGGGCGGACTGGTTGGGGTCAACCAGCAAGACCCGCCGTCCCCTCAATTGCTGCCATGAGAGCGGCTGGACCGAGTTCGGAAGTGAGGCCTCCGGCAGTTGTGCGGTAAACCAAAATGTGCTGCCTGTGCCGGGTGCGCTCTCCACACCGATTTCGCCCTGCATCTGGGCGACGAGTCGTTTGCAGATAGCCAGCCCCAGCCCTGTTCCGCCGAAGCGTCGCGTGGTGGAACTGTCCGCCTGGGTGAAGGCTTGGAACAATCGCTTTTGAACGTCCGGGGCAATGCCGATCCCCGTGTCCGTGACCGAAAACCGTAGCTTCAGGGGGCCCTCGCCCGGCACGCGGAGGACTTGGACGAAAACTTCTCCGGCCGATGTGAATTTGATACTGTTGCCGACCAGGTTTACGAGCACCTGTCGCAGGCGTCCCGGATCGCCAAACACCGCGTGGGGCAAGGAGGCGTCGACCAGACCGACCAGTTCCAGTCCCTTGCCCTGAGCCTGCTCGGCCAGTAGTTCGAGGGTGTCGTCGATCGTAGACCGCAGGTCGAAGGCAATGTTCTCGAAGGCCAACTTTCCCGACTCGATCTTGGAGAAGTCCAGGATGTCATTGACGAGCGTGAGCAGCGCATCGCTCGAGCGTCGCACCGTATCCGCAAAGTCCCGCTGCTCATCGCTCAGCGCGGTTTCGAGCAAGAGGCCGGTCATGCCGATGATGGCGTTCATCGGGGTGCGGATTTCGTGGCTCATTGTAGCCAGGAAGTCGGCCTTGAGTTTCGCCGCCGCCAGGGCTTCATCTCGCGCGTGGGCCAATTCGGTATTCTTGAATTCAAGGTCCTGGGACGCTTGAGCCAGCGCCGCTTCCGACTCTTTTCGCTGGGTGATGTCTTTGGCGACGGCCAAGATTCCGGTGATGACGCCGGCCGGATTCCGGAGCGCGGTGATGGTGAGCAGCACGATGAGCCGCCGGCCATCCTTACGGATGTACGTCCATTCCCTTTCGTCGTAGCCGCCCTGACGAGCATTTTCTACAAAGACGTCGAAGCCTTTGATCTGGCGCCCGAATTGGACCGTCAGTTCGTTGGCCCGCCGATCGATCTCAGCCATGTCGTGGAGTATGAGCGGCGTTTGTTTCCCGACCATTTCTTCCGCGGAATACCCGAGAAGGTTGACCGCACCGCGGTTGAAGGTGGTGATTCGCCCGGAGGTGTCCGTGGCGATGATGGCAATGTGGGCGGCGGCATCCAAAATGCCCTGCAGTTGAAGGTTGGCCGACACCAGCGCACGCTCCAGCCGTTTTCTCGTCGTGACGTCCGTGACGATGCGTTGAATGGCGGGCCGGCCTTCGAAGGTGATCGGGGCGGCCGAGATCTCGATGTCGATCGTGGTCCCATCGAGCCGGATGAAGCGATCCTCCATCGGTGAAAGCGCCTTCCCGGTGATGGCGATTTCCTCGATGCGAGCCTGAAAGCGCTCGCGGGATTCCGGCGGGATAAGAGAAAAAAAGTCCCGTTTCAGCAGTTGGGATTGGGTCGCAGCGCCGACGAGATGGAGACAGGCGCGGTTGGCGTACACGATGCGGCCGTCGCAGGTGACCAGCACGGCGTTGGGAGACTGCTCAACGAGCGAGCGATAACGCGTCTCGCTGGCCCGCACCGCTTCCTCCATCTGTTTCGCGGCGGTGATATCCTGAGCAATGCCTGCGAGACGGTAGGCCTGGCCGTGCTCATCCTTGATGGGAAAGCAGCGGTCGCGGATCCATCGGACGTCTCCATCGGGGCGCACGATTCGATATTCCTCGTCGTAGGGCAGTTCCGCTTGACAGGCGGCGGCAATTTCGACCCGCTCACGGTCATCCGGATGTACGTATTGGAGCCAGAGCCCAGGGTTGGCATAGAGCTCAGTGCGGTTGCGACCCCAGATGGATTCGAAGGCGGGACTGAGGTAGATCAATTTCTTCTTGTCCGCCGGTACGAGCCAAAAGGCGGCATCGATATGCTCGGCAAGTTGCCGGAATCGTTCCTCGCTCTGGAGAACCTCTTCTGTCATCCCCTGGCGATCGCTCACGTCGCTGACCATCGAGAGTACGTTGACGACGTTTCCCGCGGCATCACGCAGTGGAGTATTCGACCATTCGCAGATGATGCGTTTTCCGGACTTCGTGACATTCTCATTGGTGCTGTGAGCGGTCCTGTCGCCCGCCAGTAGCCGGGCCCAGATTGCATCGACAGGAGGCCGGACATCAGCAGGGATGAGACAGGCGGCGGAGCGCCCCATGATCTCCGCCGCGGTGTATCCGAAGATTCGTTCTGCGGCTGGGTTCCAGGAACGAACTCTGAAATCACGATCCCAGAGTATGTGCCCGAGGGGAAGTTCGACGATCTGTTGCCGGAGGAAATCCTCGTTGGCGCGGAGGGATTCCGAGGTTTCTTTCAGCGCCGCTTGGGTCGTCCTGTGTTCGGTGACGTCTTGGATGGTCCCGGTCACCCCGACGGGGGCGCCGCCGTCGTTCCGATGCACGATCCCTCGGCAGTGCACCTGCCGCACTTCCCCGGTGGGGCGGATGATTCGGCACTCGACGTCGTAGGGGGCGGTGCCGTCGAATGCCTGCTCGATCGCCTTCAGCACCCGGTCCTTGTCGTCTTCGTGGAGCGCGCTGATGAACAAGTCGTAGGTGGGCGTTACCGATTCAGATGAGAGGCCAAAGATTCGGAACTGTTCTTCCGACCATCGCAGGGCTCCGGTATCGATGTCCCATTCCCATGATCCCACATGGGCCAGACCCTGGGCGTCCTCCAGTGCCTGCCGTTGCCGCCGGAGCTCGTCTTCGGTTCTGGCTTGCGCCTCTTCGAGACGCTTCCGCACGCTGATGTCCATGTGGATACCGGCCGCGCGCACGGGCGTGCCGGACTCATCACGAACCAGTACCCGACCGGTGTCGAGCACCCATTTCCATTCTCCCTGTTTCGTTCTGAGCCGGTGTTCCGTGGAATAGGATGTCGTGTGGCCTTCGAGGTGAGCAGTGAGGGCGGCCATGACCCGGTTTTTGTCATCGGGGTGTACAAGGAGCTCCCATGCTCGCACATGGGGTTCGATCTCCTCGACCCGATAGCCGAGCATTTCAGCCCATCGTTGGTTGAAGGAGACTTTTCCCGACGGAATGTCCCAATCCCAGGTTCCCAATCCTCCACCGGTCAGGGCGATCTGAAGGCGGTCGGCCTGTGATTCTGCCGTCTGCTCCTGCACGGTCAGAAGCTTCTCGAGCAAGGCGATCTGGTTCATGAGCGTCGCGGCGGTATTGCGCGGCTCGAGACCTTGCGACCCTGTCTGGAGGTTTGCCGAGGCCGGGAGTATCTGTTCCGGGTGATCGAACGGGAGCAGGGCAATTTTGGCGCAGAGGGCCAGGGTTCTGAAGAGTTCGGCGGTTTGGCTGGTCACGGCATCTCGGCTGAACAAGATCACCGCGAACATCTCGCCGCTCGGGAGCGGGGCTCCGAACCCAAGGACTGATTTGATTCCGTAGCGACGGACGAATTCGTCCTGAGCAGGTACGAAGGGACTGCCCTCGGCTTTCAGCACATGGAACACGCTATATGCGTGCTCGCTGGAATCCAGCAGGACGCCCGCATCGCCCATCGTGATTTCCGGAACCGACAGGCCGAATTGTCTGAAGAGGCGGCTGAACATGGGCAGCTTGTCGACGGCCTCGGGGTTCTCAAGCGGGATCACCCGAAACCGGCTGGACAAGGCCGGTTCATTCCATCCCGACACGATGCCGGCGCTGCCCAGCAATGTGAGGCATTTCGTGTCGGGGCGGTCCGGCGCCTTTCCCAGACGTTTGGCGACCAGGGACTGCAACTCAGACGAGAGATGACTGTGGGGATGGGTCTTGAATAGCCGCACCAGCGCGCAGGCTGGGTCTCGGCCCTCATCCCGGATGAGGGAATTGAATAAATATTGAACGAGCCGTTGAGCGACTTGTTCGATTCCTGTGGCCCCCGCACCGAGTCGGCGAAGCGCGGCACCACAGGCGGTCATGTCCCGGAGCGAGAACGAGGTCAGTCGATACATGGCGTAGACACACCTGCAGAGGTGAAGGGGGGAACCTGCCGGATGTTGTTTCGGGTGATTGCGGTGAAAACTTAAGGCGTACCGACCATCCTGGAATGGAGGTCAGGAGAAGTGCTTGGAGTAGAAGGCCGCCGCTTGTGATCGCCTGCTGATGTGCAATTTTGTGTACACGCTCGCGAGGTAATTCTTGACCGTCTTGTCGCTCAACCCCAGTTCTGCGGCGATTTCCTTATTGGTTTTTCCCTGAGCAACCAGGGGGAGGAGCCGCTGCTCCTGAGGCGAGAGGGGGAGGTTCGTGCGTTCCGGCGGTCTAGTTGCCAGGCGTCGCAGGTAGGCGAAGGTATGGTGTGTGACACGGGGGTCGAGAAACGACTGGCCTCGCATGATGGTCCGCAACGCTTGGAGTAAAGTCTCCGCGCCTGCATCGCGGAGCACGTAGCCGTGCGCGCCAGTGGCCACGGCCGACAGGAGCGTCTCATCGTCAAGCCTGTCCGAGAGGAAGAGGAGCCGGGACTTGGGGCATTGCTCCATGATCTCCCTGGCGGCCTCGATGCCGCTGCCGTCCTCCAATCGGAGGTCGAGAATGACGATATCGGGACGCAGCCGCGCAATGCCCGAGAGCGCCTCGGACTTGGCGGTCGCTTCTCCGACAACCACAAAGTCTGGTTCGGGCTCGAGCAGCGTACGCAAGCCCACGCGTACGAGTTCCTCCGGATTGAGAATGTAGACCTCTGACTGCTTCTTTGACGTATGGCTCATGGATGAATTCCGCTCTCGAGAGTCTTCCCGGTTCAGTCGTATGATCCGCCCGCGCTCACCGTCGGGGTCGGTAAGACCTTCCCTTGGCGATCGATCATGCATGGCGTGGTATTCCCGGTTGAGGATGCGTGGGGGATGCCTCTGGTTGCATGTCTGTGTCCTGAGTCCCATGGAGGTGAACCGGGGTCGCCGTACTCAAGACGACGGTCAACTCAAACCGGGGCCGCCGTCTGAGCATCACGCGTCCGCCGATCCCTGCCACATGAGCGTCGATTTCGTCGATGTTGATGCGAGGCCCGGCGGTTGTCCTGTGGGTGCCGTCTTCGAGCAAGACGAAGCGGATATGTTGCTTGGCTGAAATCAACATCATGTCCAAGTTGCGCATGCCCGAACAGCGCAACGTGCTGGCCAGCAAGGAGCGCGCGACGCACAGCAACCGCCGGCTTTCCTCTTGTGTGAGGAGCGCTACACTGCGGGGGTCGACCGAGATGGTGACTCCGAGATTACCGAAGTGCCGTGCTGCGGCCGCCAACTGGTGGAGTTCCGATTCAAATTCGAATCCCGTGATCACGTCCGCTTCCAGCGAAAGAATGCGTTCCCGGACGCCCTGAATGATTCTGCGCATCTGCTTGCCGGGGTGGCCGGCCGCCTGCCGATCCCTGGTCTTTCCCGGGGAGAAGGTCGCTTCCAGTTGGTACAAGGGCTCAAGCACCTCATTTTGCAGTACATGGGTGAATCGGTCTCGATCCTGAAGCAGTTCCTGAAGCCGGGCATCCTTGGCACGCAATGCCTCGGTGAGCAGCCGATGCTGATCCTGCGCAAGCTCGGAGGCCGGCACAGGTTTGTGGCGTTGAGGAAGGCTCGGCAGCCGAACAACTGCGGCGAGTTTCTCCCGTGGTTCACGAGGCTTCATCAGAACCCTTCATAACGGTGGTCTGGCATCTCGCTCACTCGTCCTACGGCACCTTGCGGCAGTCCATCTCGATTCATGCCCTAGCAGTAGCACCTAAGGTGATTGTCTCCGGTTCCGGTGTCGTCGCGCACCTGGCGTAGCCGCCAGGTGAAATTGACCCTGTGTAGGGAGAACCATACGGTAGGCCCACGTATTCAAGGAGGTCTGTCATGTATGGGATCGATGCTGATGTGCCGCTGCCGTCCGGAGAACGTTACCGCGTGACTGTCTTGTCTTCTGCGGAAGAACTCGATGCTTCTTTCCGCCTGCGCCATCGGATCTACGTTGACTCATTGGGCTGGGTGCCGGCTTCGCCCGATGGGCGGGAAATTGATCAATACGACGGATGGGCGACGTCGCTCGGAGTCTTCGGGGAGGAAGATCGGTTGCTGGGTGTCGTGCGCCTGCTGCCGTCCTATGGCCCCATGATGATCGAACATGAATTCGCCGGGCTGTTCGAGGGAAGCTACAACTTGATCCGGGAACCGATCGCGAACGAGATCACGAGGCTGGCGATTGATCCCGGCGAGCGGCGTCAAGGCGAGAAGTCGAAAATCTTGCTCGCGTTGCTTCGGGGAATGTATCGCTGGTTGACGGAACAGTCCGTACGCTATTCATACATGGTGGTGGAGAAACGAGTGCTTCGCATGCTGCGAACCATGGGATTCCCCGGTCGGCCGCTGGGGCCGGCGATCGCCTTTCCCCCTGCCCATGCATTGACGGTTGCGGCGGTCTTGGACTGGAACGAGTTTCGAGAGCAAAATGCGCGGCTGCGGCCGTGGTTCCTCGAGTGGATGTCTGAAGGGGCTGCGCCGATCGCGAGGCCGCTCAACGTGCGGTCCGGGGCGGGGCGACAGGCCCTTCATGTCGCCTGTCAGGCGACATCGGCGGAGTTGGTGGTATCAGCGTTAGGCGGCCCAATCGGATAGCTGGTCATCGGCACTCCGGCGGATCAGCGTCTCGCCAGGAGGCCCTTCTCCACCGCATAGGCGACGGCCTGCGTCCTCGAACTGACGTCAAGCTTGTGAAAAATGCTTTCCGCGTGAAACCGAATCGTGCGTTCGCTCACCCCGAGGATGCGGGAGATTTCCCAATTGGTCTTTCCGTGGCGCATCCAGTCGAGGACTGTCTGTTCACGCGGGGAAAGATCTGAGCCGGCTGGCGCGATCACGGGCGGCGTGATCCGCATGATGGCTCCGTGGAGATATCTCGACAAATAGGACAGGGCGGCGTGATACCGAGTCGGTACGGGTTCCTTGTCGTCCGCGAAGGAAACGAAACTGGTAAGGCCCTGTGCGGAGTCGGCCTCTCCGATGGTCACGCCCGTGGATAGGCCGAACGCCCGTGCTTCCTCGACGAATTCTTGGCCTTTGAGCGAGGGGTTGCGTTGGTACGTATTGGTCCAGGCCTGGGTTTTCCCGCCTGAACGGATATGCTGGCGTAACACCGGATCCACGCCGGCATAGCGGTTTTTCAGGTATAGCATGATCCAGTCGGTGGGATAGCTCACATTGACGATCTTATGGAATCCAGGCGATGGCATGGCGGGATCGACCGTCAGGATTCCAGCGATCATTGCTCTGCAGGGTATATGGCGCTGAGTGAGTTGCAGCAGCGTGGTGACTTCAGATTCCGTCTTCGCATGGAAGGCGTAGTGAAAGACCTCCATGAAATTCAGAAGCTCCGTCTTGGAAAAGTCGGTGAAGGCCTGCAGGGGAAACCGGGGCGCATCTGTTTCGTTCTGCGGCTCCGTCCAGGCGGAGTTGGCCTGCGGAAGTCGGGGTGCGTTTGGTGAGGAGCTCGATGATGTGGGTGTGGGCGACCCTTTTCGCATGATTACCCTCCCGCCTCGGCGTCGTGCGCGTTCGAGGCAGCGACATGTGTGACTGGAATGCGAGTTCGACGCAGAACCGTTCTCCGAATCGCTCTGCGGGCCCGATTTCGGCCGGCACCGGCCGCGGCGTACGCAACCGGCGCCGGGAGAAACAAGGCCCGTGGGTACAGGTGCATGGTTACGACACACCAGTCAGCTCACCGGACCGAGCGTCACCATACCGGTGCTCGCAGCGGTCGTGGGTTGCGACGGCGGTGTCGACGCGGGATAAGGCCAACACGATGTTCTTCCCGCCGAATCCGAAACTGTTCACGAGCGCGCGACGCAGATGCGCCGGACGGCCTTCACCGGCGACGTAGTCCAGATCGCAGGCCGGATCCGGTGTGCTCAAGTTCAATGTCGGTGGAATGAATTGGTGTTCCATCGCCTTGGCCGTGCCGATGATCTGGAATGCGCCGCTGGCGGCAAAGGCGTGGCCCAAGGCCGCTTTGAAGGAACTGACCGGAATCTGGTAGGCGTGGCGACCGAGAACGGACTTGATCGTCTGGGTCTCCATCGCGTCCAACTCGACGGTGCCGAGCCCGCAGGCGTTGACGTAATCGACTTCTTCCGGGAACCAGTGCGCGTGGCTCAGCGCCAATTGCGCCGCACGTTGCTGATCCGATCCGGTAACGGCGGGTTTCACCATCGAATGCGCATCGCATGTGAACCCCCAACCTTCCAATTCCGCATACATCTTGGCCCCGCGCGCCCGCGCGTGTTCGTAGTCTTCCAGAATGAAGCTGCCGGCGCCCTCACCCAACACCATGCCGCATCGTGTTTTGTCGAACGGTCTGGGGAGATTGCGGATGGAGCCCCGTTCATCCGGTGCGAGTGCGCGGCCGGCGTTCATCGCCGCATACACGCTCGGGTGCAGAGGTGCTTCGCTGCCTCCCGCTACGACAATGGAGGACTGGCCGGACTTGATCCATTCATAGGCGCGACCGACGGCGTTGGCCGTGGAGGAGCAGCCGATGGAGTAGGTTTCGCAGGGACCGTGGATGCCCAGCACGATCGCGACTTCAGAGGAAATGGCATTGGGAAAGGTCATGCTCATCGTGAATGGGTTGACCCGCTCGTAGGCCGTGCGTGTCGCGGCGTCGTGGTATTCGAACGCTTCCTTCATCCCTCCGATTGACGTGCCGAACGAGACGCCGATGCAAGCCCGATCCTCCTGTTCGAGGTCGAGGCCGGCATCGCGCGAGGCCATCATGGCCGAGGCGACAGCGAACTGGGTGGCGCGTCCCATGCGGCGCACTTGCTTGCGATGCAGGAAATCTTCGGGATCGAAGTCTTCCACTTCGGCCGCCAGACAGGCTTGAAACGGCGTGGTATCAAAGGATCGGAGCGGCTTCACGGCGGATTCGCCCCGGCTGAGGAGATGCCAAAACAAATCGACCGTGCTGCCTAAGGGGGAGATGACTCCCATACCGGTAATGACGACTCGACGTGCTGTGTGCTGTGCCATAGTGCCCTCCTGTTTCTGAGGCATTGTGAAAAATTACCGTCAATGGCCATGCCACGTGTGCATATGGTCCCGATGGGCGTCCGTAAGGGCCGACTCGGGATAGAACGTCGCGTAGAAGTCCTCGTCCACATGGTGAGTTTGACAGGCGACGATCGACTTACAGGCATCCGCATGAGCCGGGAATCGTCCATAGGTGGCGAGGATGTACTCAGCAAAGGCGATGGTCGCCTCAACGGCGCGTTCGGAATGCCGGGGAACCTGAGTCTCCGATGCCGCCCGCCCCCAGGTGGCACTTCCATGCTTACGATAGACGCCCTCGGAGCCGAATTTGCTCGCGACCAGACCCTCCACCGCAGCCCGCATGGAAGGCACAAAGGGCGGAGTCGGCCCTTCCCAGACCTGCGGGAGTCCGACCGGGTTGGCGCGCAGCGGCTTGCCCGGCGGCACGACGAAATGGAAACCCAGCCCGGGATAGATGTGCGGTTCCATGCCGAGCAGGTGACGGCCGCTGCCGACGCTCTGGATACCGCCGCCGAGGCCGAGTGCTTGCTGCATGAGGGCGATGTGTTCGCAGATGATGCCTTGCTCTTGGATGGCGGTTTCGCAAATGCCGGCATCCAGCTCCCGCAGGCTGAACATGCGCCGTTTTGCGAGGTCGTCATGGAGATGCCCGCCGCGGCTCTTGCGGAATGCGTCCAGGCCGCAGCCGGCGTTGCCGTTGTCGGTGTCGACGACGAAGTAGCCGGTCTCCTCGCTGAACAGCATCAGCAGAAGATTCAGATACAGCTGGGCGATGTTGGTGACAGGAATGAACAGGGTCGTGCCGGGGCGGTTTGTGTACCATTGGTTGAACGGCAGCATGAACGGGGCTTCACGCGGGATCTCCATGCGCAAGTTCTGCAGTTGGACGACCTGAAGGTCCCACGGGTGTTCCGGCCCTGCCGCACCGCGGACGAAGAAGACGCCGTCATCGTTCGTATAGAAGAGATGCGTGGTGTGGGCTGCGCAAGGACTCGGGACAGTCCGGCTCTGGAAATTCATGAGGGCTTGGCCTTGGCCGTCGCTGTGGCCGGGGTGGCTGACAAACTGCATGTCGCCGAGGTTGCGCCCCGATTGGCCGACGGCGGCATAGATCAAGTAGCGTTCTTCCTCGCGGCTCAGCGGGACCGGCTCGTGTCGGCTTTCATAGGTCAAGGGTCCGGTGGGCAGCGTCATGCCACGGCCGAAGCGACGCGTCTTCCGTTGTTGCAACAGGTCCAGTAGGGTGAACGTGGCCTCCATTGTCGCGGGATGAGCGGCAGTCTGTTTCATGGGGTCCTCCTTCCGGGGTTCGTCGGTCCTCGCGGCCGGCCCGGGCTTGCCGTGCTGTGATGGTACGGGTGTTACGGAAACAGCGTGAGGAGACTCTACGGGAGCGTGGTGGTAGCGTCACCTACCCACCGGGGTAGGTGACGCTGCGTATTTCATTAGGTAGAAGGGGGGAATGCGTTGTGCTACGGCAGCGAAGGAATCGCTCCTCAACCGTCTTGCCAAGGGATGAGTGTGATGGTCTGCGGGCTTGGACGCGTGCCGCTGCGGCTCATGGTGAGCCGGCGTCACGGAAGCCCCTGACGCCGAGATTACTTGGACTGGTCGTGCGGAGGGCGCGGCGAACGGTCATCGCTGGGTGGCGATGAGGGAATCAGTCGATGCTGCTCCCCATTTTGCCAGTAGGCAATCGCGCTCCAGCGGTTTTCGACTCCAATCTTTTGGAAGATGTTCTTGAGGTGAAACTTGATCGTGTTGAGGCTGACCTTCAGGATGACGGAAATTTCCCAGTTCGTTTTGCCCGCGGCGACCCAGCGGAGGATTTCTTCCTCACGTTTGCTCAGCAGCAATGAGGGCCCCGGCGGTTGCTGCGGTTGCCGTACTGTGTTGCAGCGCAGATAACTGAGGTGAAAATGGGGCGTCAGGATATCTAGGAGCAAGCGCAGCTTTTGGGTTTGCTTTGGGTCGAAATTGCTGAAGGCGAAATAGGAGCAGCTGCCGTTGGCGCCGCGGACTCCGGCAGATAGACAGGTCTTGATGTTGAAATCGAGCTTGAGGGAGGTCACTTCCTTGGGCTCGTAATGCTGCGGCACATCGGCGCTGGACGTTACGGTCTGTCCGGATGTCAGGAGCCGGTGGACCGCCGGGTCGCTGGCCAGACCTTGGCCCATGTACAGTTGGCAGAATTCCTGTGGGTATGTGGAATGTCCAATTGAGGGATCGACACCGCGGACCAGGTTGACGGCACCGCAGCCGGAGAATTCATACGGGACGACCCGTTGTACCGCTGAAACCAGTTGCCACACGCCATCCGGTCTAGCCAGTGCGCGCGCTTCGTACATGATCTCCCCGAGTCGCTGGAACTCTTTGGAGGAGAACTCGGGCCGATTCATGCCGATCCCTCGAGGTACTTGGGTGGCGTTGGCGAACGGAGACGCCTGTGCTCGATCGTCTGTGAGCGTAAATCGGATGGAGGAGAAGGCCGGTCGTGTACGGCGGCCTGTCCTCTCGGGCGACACATGGCCGATCTCCAGCGCTGTCATTGTAGCCTCCGCAAAACTTCTGCATCTAGAGCCATTAGTCCCTAGTAGCGGTCGTGGCAGAGCGGCTCATGCAGGCCCACCGCAATACTCTGCCGATCGTTACCGTTGAATGCGAAGGATCGGTCCGAGCGTCAGCCACTTGGTGGGACCCAGGGCTGCCATGTGGGGCAGGTGACCGACGTACCAGAGGACTATGTCCTGCTCCTGAACGCTCTGATTGTCTTCGTCGTAGCCGAGTTGACCGCGCGCGCCGAAGATCCAAGGGCCGTCCTCTGCGGCGGTGGCCCGCCGGACGGCGATATCGTGATCGGCAAAACGGTCACGCTCTCCGTCCCCGGCCAGGGGTGGGTAGCCGGATCCCGGGAATATCCAGACTCCGTGTCCGGTCGGATGGTCACGTACGAACCACACACGGTGCGTGGAGGGGTTCTTTACGTCGTTTCGCTCGTTCGTGTACTTGCGCCAGCCAGGCCCCCAGCCCTCATCCGGGCCGCCGTCGTCATGGAGGAACACCTGATCCATGCCGTTGCCGTCGATATCGAAATCAATACGCCAATAGGGATGGTGATGGTGGTTGGTATTGCAGGAGAGCCCCCGACTTTGCAGCACCGGCCGAATCTCCCCATCGTCGGAGAGGTGCCAGGATTGATAGAGATGGTATTCGCCGATGCGTGCATAGACACCCAACTCCAACCATTTGACGCCGCCTTGTTCGGTAGTCTCAATGCAAATCTTCTGATTCCCGCAGTTGACGATTGGGACGAGGTCCTGCCATCGCAAGCGGTCCTGGAAAGGCCCACAACGGCCGCTTTCAGCGCGAGAGCCGAACCAGGTGAACGGGTTCCACCAGACCCGTTCCTTCACATACTTCACGCGAATGACCGGCAAACTGGCTTTGGACAGGACGAGTTCGCCGGCGTAGCGCACATCCCGCAACGCCAGACCGGTATTGTCTCGGACCTCCCAATCGAAACTCCATCGTCCCCAGTCGATGTGCTCGGATTGCGTATCAGCCAGTGCAGGCTGTCCATAGAAGAGCAGGAGGAGGAGAATGGCGGTACGTGCCAAGCGATACATGAGACCTCCGTTCATGAGCGCGCCGGTTCTTCGCCTGCGTCCAGGACCCGGTCTTCGGTGAGGTCGACGACGGCCCAGTATTTTGGGTCGCCGTCCTGGCCCTGGGAAAATGTGATCCAGATCACGCGGTGGGCAAAGCCGGGATCGTTCCGGAAAAACCCGCGGTCCGGCTGCATCAGCAGCCCGTGCCCTTCAAGTTGCTGCACCTTACCCGCCAAGCGTGAATCGGTTCGTGCCAACTCAATCCCGCGTTGGATGTCTTGCGGGCCTTCCGGTGGAAGATAGCCGTCCGCCCGCTCGACGCTAAGAACGCCGCTCTCCGTCATGCGGACGTCCACGGCGGTATTGTGGCTATAGCTGTAGTAGAGCAGTCGAGTCACCGAGGCTTCCTTCCGACAGCAGCCGAAGGAAACTTTCCCGTCCGGCGGCACGCGGTACGCCTCGACAAATCCCCAGCGCGGGCCGAGCAACGCGGCCACACGCGGATCGGATTCCGCTGCCCGGCGCAGGGATTGAATCTGCTGCGTGCTGAGCACTACGCCGGTGTTCGGTGTTCGTACAGGAAGTCCCGCCGCGACGGTTCCGGCCATGTTGGGTTTGACGTGACCGGCTGCATCGTCCGACACGAATTCGAGGCGGTGCGGCGTCGGGACCGTTGGCGGCAGCGTAGCTTTGGTAAGGGCGGTTTCAGGATCATTCGGGCCGAAGGGGCCGCGTGATGTGGCGTCCAGGCTGCACCCCGTCCAGATTGTCACTAAGGCCAGCAGAGCGACGGGGCTTGGCCGCATGCCGATCGAACTCATACCAGAGCCAACTTTCCGGCCACGCCGATGGCCAGTCGGGACAGTTGCGCGGCCGCCTTGATGACGGCCGCGCGTTTCTTCCGCGACGCGGTGTCGAGGATCGCGTTCTTGAGCAGGTCCTTGTAGCCGGACAGCTCATCCGGATCGAATGGAACCACCTGCGCCACGGTGTCGTTGTTGAAGGTGTTTGAGATCTGCACGTAGAGATTGGAAATCTCCGCCGAGTAGATTCCGCGGCGGAGCGGATCGTTCTTGTAGGTTTCGAACTTCTTGCGCAGGGCCGCTACGGCTTCGAGCAGTGCCTTTTGCCGCACCCTCGTCTCGTCCTGTTTGGCAATGGAAAATTGGACCGTTCCGAGCTGATCGATGAGGGTCGTCGCCTCATCTCTGGCCAGGTCGACCTGGTTGGCCAACTGCGAGATGTCGTCGGTTGCGGTTTCGGCGGTCTCCATGAGCTGTTTGATGAGGGTGTCGTTGTCTTCCAGGTAGGTGACGACCCCTTCGATGCTCGTATCCATCAGAGCCTCCCTTATGGTCCGTCTTCCTTCTTGAGCCGATCCAAGAGATCAACCAAGTCGGCCGTGAAAAGATGGGCACGGCCGACTGCCTGTGAACGCAGGATGCGGGCTCCGGAGACTTCTTCGAGGGCATCGTTCACGGTGCGCGAGTTGTTGAGAAGCTCCAACATTCGCTCGGACTGCCTCGGCGCCTGAGCCAATAGCGCAGCGACGAAATCAGGGTCCACGGAAGCCAGCGCCGTCTTATTGGCGAAAGTTTTCAGCTGAGCATGCAGAGTCGCGGTCTGTTTCCACGACTGATTCAATGCGCTCGCGGTGTCACGAAGGCCGCAGAAATCCTCATCGAACTGGTTCCACACCGTCTTCTCGAGCCCTTGGTAGTCCGCCATGTAGATTTGGCCGACGAGATAGGCTGCCGCGTAAGCGGAGTCGCCCTTCTTGGTGGCGATGTTTCGGAAAGAGGACAGCACGAACTGATGTTTCGCCTCGATCATCTGAAGCGATTTGAGGCTCTCGTGGAGTTCGGCGCGGGCCTTTTCCAGGAAGGCGATCCGCGCTTCCGTTTCCTTTTGGAAGAGATCGATGTTCGTTTGCGCGGCGTCGATCTTGGTGCCCTCGAGCTGAATCAAATCGCGAACCGCGCTGCTGTGGATCGAATGGCACCCCACCAGGGTGAGCAGGCAGATGCTCAGTAGGAGGGTCTGCGCAGTTCGCGCAAGCGGCCACATCTCCTTGGCGGTCTTCATGAGTCTCCTCATCGGCGCACCGCCCGGAGGGCGTCGGCCAGGTCCTGAATGTCGCTGCGAGGCACCGTGACATCCACGTTCAGGTATTGTTGCACCACGCTGTTGATGCGGCGGAGGGCTTCGACATTGTTTCGATATTGATCGAATGCAGTCAGGTCGAGCGGAGAGGCGCTGCTCGGCTTCGATGCGATCTGCTGCTCAATGCGTGCTATCAACCCCGGGAGCTTCTGCAGGAGGTTGCTCATATCTCCTGTGCCGGCCTCGAACAGGGTTTTTCCGTCTGGTCCCTTTCGATCAGGAAGGTTCTTGAGCCGGATGTCGTTCACCACCGCCATGACATCGGGGCCGAGTAGTTCAGCGTCGTCGCGGGCGATATCCCCATCCGCAACGTCGGTCAGCTTGGGATCGGTCGTGGCCCATTGGAGGGCGAGGTTCAAGGTGAGGCGTGTTTGGACATATCGATACCAGAGTCGATGCCGGGCCGTGACGTTGGAGACCAGGTCCCTGTATTGCTGCATCAATCGCTCGTTTTCCGTATAGGCTTGGTCCTTGGCGGCTAAGGCCTGCTTGACCTCGGGCGGGGTGGCACAACCGGGCGAGAGCAGAACGAGCAGGAGTACGATGTGAACGCACTTCATGAGGAAGCCTCCTCGTCTTCAGCAGAGTTCCTGCTCCAGACTCAAGGCAAGCGGCGTACCTGATGATGGGTCGGAGGACGGAATGGAGAATCGTTTGTCGAATTCAGATCAGATGAATGGAAGGTTGTGCTGTATCAGGATGCAACAGCGCGTAGGGAACGAACGAGCCGTACCCAATTCGATACGGCTGTATCCGGAGCAATACAGTCGGATCGAGCGGGTCAGTCTTGGTCGATAAAGTTTTCTGGTCCGGCGCCTGCGCCCGAGAGCGGATTGACGCTGGCGTAATAAGCGGCGGCTTGGGAGCGGCGGGTGATGCCTAATTTGGAGTAGATGTTTGCCAGGTAGTTCTTGACGGTCTTTTCACTGAGTCCCAACGCCTGGGCAATCTCTTTGTTGGTATGCCCTCTTGCAAGCAGCGGGAGCATCCGCTGTTCTTGGGCTGAGAGCAGATCGTGGTTCCGTGGACGGGAATGTTCGGAGAGATGCTTGATCCACCGCAGGGTGTGCTGGGTGACACGGGGATCCAACAGCGGCTCCCCGGCTGCGACGGTGCGGATGGCATTGACCAATGCGTCTGAGCCGATATCTTTCAACACATAGCCGCGTGCGCCTGATACGACGGCGTCGAGCACCGTATTGTGTTCCAGGTAGCTGGTCAGAAACAGCACCTGGGTTCGTGGGGACAGTTCCGAGACCTGCCGGGCCGCATCTACTCCGTTGCCATCGGGCATCCGGATATCCATGAGCACGATGTCCGGTTGCAGCCGCTGGATACCGGCCAAGGCTGCGGCGATGGTCGCGGCTTCGCCGACCACGCGGATTCCCTTGGTCAGGGAAAAGACCCGCTGTAAACCGACGCGGACGACCTCGTGGTCGTCGACTAGGTATAAGTCTATGGTCGAAGGAAAATGTCCTACTGTAGCCGACATATCAGTCCTCCCTCGGTACCTGCAGTGAAATGACCGTTCCCTTACCCGGAGCGCTACGCAAGGCGTAACGGGCTCCCAATTTGGCTGCTCTCGCCTCCATATTGCCGAGCCCACACCCTTTGCGGAGCACCTCCGGATCAAATCCGATGCCGTTGTCGGCGATATCGATGCGGATCCCGTCGATGTCGCGCTTCACGGTGATCGACGCTTCCGTCGCGCGGGCATGCCGCACGCTATTGCTGACTCCCTCACGGAGAATATTCAACACGTCGCTGTGGAACGCGACCGGAATCTGCTCAAGCGCGTCCGCGTCGCATTCCAGGTGAAAGAGGTTCGGGCGGCCTGCAGTAAAGGAGCCGATGAGATCCTGCAGCGCCTCCCTGAGCGTTTTGCTGGAGCCCAGATGGCTATTGAGTGATTGGATGAAGCCCCGCACCTCGTGCATGCACTCGTTCAGTCGGTCGATGCCGCGACTGAGCTGCCCGCCGGCGCGCTTGGCGGTTTTCGGCAACAGCAGTTTTGTGGCCTCGAATTCCATTCCGACGGCGTAGAGCGACTGCAACAGGCTGTCGTGCAGATCCTGGGAAATTCTGGTTCGGTCGTCGAAGGCTTGCCGTAACCGGTGCTCACTCTGGCGAAGCGCATCTTCTGCCTGTCGCCGCTCGATCTCACGGGCAACCCAACGCGCCATGAGAAGCAGAAAGTCCTGATCGGCCGGACTAAACGCATCCGCCCGCGGTTGGGTGTCGATGAAGCAAAGTGTCCCGACCGGTTGGTGGTCTACGGAGATCGTCGTCCCGAGATAGGCCTCGATCCCGAGCTGTTGTCTGGCCGGATGCCGGTCGAACGGAGACAGTCCGAGATTCGGCAGGTTCAGCGGACCCTGCCGCAACAGGGTGACGGCGCACAGGCTGTCCTTGAGCGGAATCATGCGGAGGGCCGGAACGGCGCCTTCCGGGTTGCGGACGGCCGTGATTTCCAGTTTGTCGCTCCGTACGCTGGTGAGCATGCCGACGGGTAAGCCGAACCGGCGTCGACCCAGATCGAGCAAGGCGTGGAGCTGGTCCTCGAACGCTTGGTTCGGCACCGACGTGATCTCATAAAGGGCGCGAATGGCCTGTTCGCTTGCTGCGAGGGCTTCCTGCGCGGCCTTCTGTTCCGTGATGTCATCGATGACGGCAAAGAAGGATTCCGGACGACCGTCTCCGTCATGGAGAAGCGTGGCATTGAGTTGAACCCAGGCGATGCCGCCGTTCTTGCGAATGTATCGCTTTTCGAAGGAATAGGTCATGCGTGACCCGCCGATCGCTTCCTTGAGCAGGCGCAGATTGGTGCCGAGATCGTCGGGGTGGGTCACGTCGCGGATGTTCAGGCGAAGGAGTTCCGACTCCTCATAGCCCAGGATTTCGGAGAATCGGGGATTGACCCGCATGAAATATCCCTGCGGGTCGACGTAGCAAATCCCGAGTTGTGTATTGAGGAAGCTGAGCTGGTATCGCTCTTCGCTTTGCCTGAGCGCGTCTTCGGTTCGCTTCTGCGTGCTGATATCTTCGCACACCACGAGCAGCAGCGGTGGCTCGTTCTCCCACCGGAGGACGCGGGTGTTTTCTTTGACCCAGAGGATTCCCCCGTCCTTTCTCCTTTTCCGCAATTCCCAATGGCCGATGGTATCCGGCGCGCTCACACAGGATTCCAGCTGTGCCCGGAAAGCGGCACGATCTTCCTCATGGATGACGAGGAACACCGGCCGCCCGACCAAGTCCTCCACCGAGTAACCTAGAAAGGCGGCCCCATAGGGATTCACGGAAACGACCGTGCCGTCGGCATTCAACGTGAAATACATCGTAGGGCTTTCGTCGTAGAGACGGCGATAGCGGTCCTCGATGGCCGGGTGTGCGGGAAACGACGGCGGCAGAGGGTGAGTGAATTCGTTGCGGTTTACTCCGAGGCGACGCTCAAGCTCCGCCACGTAGTGAAGCAATTCTTCGCGGGTAGGCGGAGGAGGGGATTCCGTGCTGGGAGACATAGGCGTGAGACCTTCCACGCGATGTACGTGCAGCTACTGCGAAGCTGCCCTCGACGAGACGATAAACTTTCCCATACATAGAAGAGAAAAGTCCAGTGCGGGGACTGCGGACTAAGGCATCACCGGATCTACTTGTGGCCCAGCCAAGGCCTGCCGGAGCGCTGAGACCGTGGATCCATCCAGGCCGGCCTCTCGAAGTTGTTCGTCTGTGGCCGCAGCGATGGCTTCGAGGCTTCCGAAGCGCTTGAGCAGTCGCTTGCGCCTGAGGGGGCCGACCCCCGCAATGCGGTCCAGTTCAGACGACAGAAGCGCTTTGCCTCGGAGTTTCCGATGGTAGGTGAGGGCAAAACGATGGGCTTCGTCCCTGACCCGTTGAACCAAATGGGTGGCCGGCGCATTGGCTCGCAACGGTATCGGGTTCTTGCGTCCCGGCAGGAAGATGCGTTCCTCCTTCTCGCCGCGTGCTTTGGCTAGACCGATGATCGGGATACGATCCGCTCCCACCTCTTTCAGGCCTTCCATCGCGGCGCTCAGTTGACCGAGGCCGCCGTCGATCAGAATCAGATCAGGCCGAGGCAGATTCTCCACGTGACCGTACCGCCGGATGACCGCCTCTTTCATGCTGGCGAAATCATTCGCACCCTCAACGGTTTGGATGCGGAATTTGCGATAGTCTGATTTCTTGGCCTGGCCATCTTCCCACACTACCATCGAGGCTACCGATTGATTGCCCTGAATGTTGGAAATGTCGAATCCTTCGATGCGGTTCGGCGCCGAGTCGAGTCGCAGCAATCGTTTGAGTTCCGCACCGGCTTGGCGGTCCAGTGCTTCGTTTCGCAAATGTTCCGCGGCCGCGGCCCCGGCGTTTTCCTCAGCCAGCAGGACTAGCTGGTGTTTGGCTCCCCGTTCGGGAGCGACGATCCGGACCGCCTCCCCCTTTTTCTCGGACAGCCATTGCTCCATCACCGTCGCGTCGCTTAAAGGCGTCGGTACCAGCAACTCCTTGGGAGGTTGCCCCTCCTTGTTATAAAACTGCTCGACGGCGGCCCGGACCAATTCCTCGTCGGACGAATCTGCTGATTCCGGCCAGAAATAGTCCTTTCGCCCGATCAGCAGACCGCCGCGGACAAACAGCAGCTGAAGGTCGACGGCGCTGCCTTGGCGGGCGAGCCCGATCACGTCTTGGTCGCAATGGCTGACCTGGGTGATCCGTTGTTTTTCCAGCGTGCGCTCGATGTTGAAGAGCCGATCTCGTAGGCGCGCCGCTTCTTCATATTCTTCCCGTTCCGCCGCCGCCTCCATCTCGCTCCTGAGGCTGTCCACTAGTTCGTTGTCCCGCCCTTCCAGGAATTGGCGGACCTGTTTGACGATCTGATGGTATTCCTCGCGGCTTTGGTTCCCGATGCAGGGGGCCATGCAGCGCTTGATTTCGAATTCCAGGCAAGCTCGATCGGCGGTGCCGTCGATGTCGATTTCGCAGGTCGCCAGCGGAAACACTTTGCGGATGACCTTCAGCGTGTCACGCAACGCGCCGGCCGGCGTATAGGGACCGTAATACAGGGCTCCATCCTTTTGTACGCGGCGGACGATGGAGAGCCGGGGAAAGTTTTCTTTGATGGGCAACCGGAGATAGGGATATTGCTTGTCGTCCCGCAGCACGACGTTGAATCGCGGGCGATGACGTTTGATCAGGTTGCTTTCGAGAATCAGGGCTTCCAGTTCGGAGCGGGTGACGATGGTTTCGAGGTCATGGATGTGGGTAACGAGCAATGCCGTCTTCGGACTGTGGTCGGCGCCCCGTTGAAAATAGGAGCGGACGCGGTCCGACAGCGACGCGGCCTTGCCGACGTACAGGATGTGATGGTCCCCGTCTTTGAATAGGTAGACGCCCGGTTGAGCCGGGAGGTGCTCGAGTTTGGACTGGAGTGTGTCGTTCGTCATGGGTCACACGAGAATCGAGACACAGGATACCAAGAACGGCATTCCCGTTTCTCCACGCGAGACCTTCGCCGGGACGGAGCGAGTTATTTGATCGAACGCAGGAACGGAGGGCTCAAGGTGCCACGGGCCACTTCCGCCACGGGCCCTTTCATCGTAAGGGCGAAGTCGTCGGCGACCTTGATCGTCAACGTCCCGCCCGGCATCTTGACCGTGACAGGGCTGGTGACCAGGCCGAGCCGTACGGCGGCGCTCGCTGCCGCGCAGGAGGATGAGCCGGAGGCCTGCGTTTCGCCCGCGCCCCGCTCCCAAATCAGAATATAAATCTCTTTGGGGCCGGTAGGGACGGCGAGTTGCACGTTGGTGCGTTTGGGGAACAGTGGATGATTTTCCAACTCCGGGCCGAGGAGGCGGAGCTCTTCCTTACTCCAGCCCGAGCCTTTGGGCTTAAAGACGACGCAGTGGGGATTCCCGACGCTCACGCCGGTGAACCGCAGTTCCTGCCCGGCGACCTGAATCGGTTGCTCGATCAACTCCTCTACGGCCAACGTGCAAGGAAGCGCCGCCGGCTGGAAGGTGGCCCGCCCCATTTCGACCGTGGCCGCGGCGGCGTCGCCGTGGCGATCGACCTGCAGCGAAATCGACACCAAGCCGCCTTTCGTATCGACCGTGAATTGCTTTTTCTTGGTTTTTCCGGTCGCGTGCAGATAGCGGGCGAAGATGCGAAGCCCGTTGCCGGACTTCTCCGCCTCGCTTCCGTCCGGATTGTAGATGCGCAAGCCGAAGTCGGCTTTCTTGGAGGGGACCAAGGCCAGAATCCCATCGCTGCCCACGCCCCAGTTTCGGTCGCAGATGGCCCGAATGGCTTTGGGCGTGAGTTTGAAGCTCAGCTCCTTCGGATCCATGACGAGATAATCGTTGCCCAGTCCATGCCCGCGAAAGAAGCCGTTCTTCATCCTGTCGTTTCCTTTCGTCGCTCGTCGTTCGTAACGCGTGAAGCGCCGGAACAATACTTGGATTCACGCGGAGCCGTCAATATGCGCCGGAGCCGCCGGGTCGCAGCGGGGCGAGGTGCGGTGCAGGGCAGGCAGGGACTGCAGACGTCGGATGCCTCACAAGAGACGAATGACGCCCCTAGACCAGCGCCGTTCCCGGAGGCCGTTCGATCAGTTCGATTTCATAGCCGTCCGGGGCGTCGATAAAAATGAAGCGGCTTCCGGACGAGGTTTGGGTGGGGCCATCCGTCACCTTGACCCCCTTGGCGGCCAAGGCCTGCAGGGTTTGGTCAAGATTCTCGACTTCGAAGGCCAGGTGCACGAGGTCTTCCTGGACTTTCACTGGACCGCTCGGGGGAAAGCTGGCGAGCTCGATCAACTCTTCGCTGTTTGGAACCTTGAGGAATGCCAGGTGGGATCCCCTCGGAGAGACCTTGCGCTCGAGCACTTCGAGGCCGAGGACCTGGGTGTAGAATCGGACGGTCTCATCCATGTTGCTGACCCGCATGCGGGTATGGAGTAGTTTGGTTACGCGCATGATGCACTCACCTGTATTGGCTTCCGACGATGACGCTCAATCTTGCTTGGCTCTATGGGTTTGTGAGATGTCACCTGCCCGGGCCGGACCGATCGTCTTGCGCAAGAGAATCTCCGCCGAGCCGCCTATGAGCAGATTGTCCAGACGGCCAACCTCCAGAAAGCCATGCTTGGCATAGAACACGCGGGCTGCTTGATTGAAGTCGGTCACACAGGCGAAGAGGTTTTTCCCCCGTGCGAAGGCGACCTGTTCGATATGGGCCAGGAGTTGCCGCCCCAGTCCTTGCCCCTTCCGGTCCGGCGCAATGCCGAGTAGTTCCAGGTAGTCTCCGAACAGAAACTTCGGCCGTACGATCCCCACGCCCGCGATTCGTCCACGGCAGGTCACGACGAAACAATCGCGGCTTTGGGGAATCGGCGCGAAGATTTTCTCCCAATCCGAGGAGGAAAATCCCAACGTGGTCCAGGGTTCCGATCCGGCGAGCAGACCGATGACGGCGTCGCGGTCGTCCGACTGCATAGGGCGGATTAGGGTGTCGCCGGGGTGAGATTGCATGAGAGGAGCTCCGACACGGTCGCGGGCCGAAGCCCCTTCGCCGGCATGATGGTGGTGACCAAGGCCTCCGTGACTTCGCGGGTGTGTTTGCCCTTTCCATTGGCGTGAAGCACGATCACGCTCGCCGGCTTGAGCCGCTTCTGGACTCGCCCGAGGATGGCCTCCGCGCTGAGGGTAGGGTCCGGATCGCCGGACTCGATGTTCCATAGGATGAACCGAAGCCCCAACTGGTTCACGACGTCCACTGTGACGTCATTGAATTCCCCATAAGGCGGTCGAAACAGGGTGGCCTCATGGCGGTACGTGCCTTTCAGTATTCGGACCGGACCGAGGATTTCCTGCCGCTGTTCCTCAGCCTCATGCATCGGCAGGTGGGCATGCACGTCGCCATGCGTGCCGATTTCGAAAAAAGGCACGGCCAGGAGTTTGCGGACTTCGGCTTCATGTTTGGCCATCCACCGGCCCGACATGAAGAAGGTCGCCGGGATTTTGTGTTCGATGAGGAAGTCGATCAACTCGACGTCGAATCCCGAGGCCGTTCGCACCGGGCAAAGATCATAAGTGAGGGCGACCGCGGGACAACCGGGGGAACCGGTCTTGATGACTTGCGCACGAAGGGGAATGGTGTCGACGGCAAGGACGATCACCGAGAGCAAGAGCAGTCTGACGAGCAACGGACGAACGGGCATGCAGGCAGTATACCCGATGGGCGCGGGCGGCGATAGTTGACGCTTCCGCGGATCGCCTGCTACGGTGGAATCATGCAAGGCCCAGACTGGGAAATCGGCAAGGTCTTTGGGATCCCGATTCGTGTCCATGCCTCCTGGCTTCTGGTCTTCACATTCGTGACCTGGTCCTTGGCGACCGGGTATCTTCCAGACATGCTGCCGGGTCTTTCCCAACCCCGCTATTGGGCCATGGGCGGCGTTGCCGCCATCCTTTTATTTGCTTCGGTCCTACTCCATGAGCTCGGTCATTCTTACGTGGCGTTGCAATATCGGATTCCGATCGGCCAGATCACGCTGTTCATCTTCGGTGGTGTGGCGCAGATGCGCAGGGAACCTCCCAGCCCTCGGGCGGAGTTTTTGATCGCGATCGCGGGCCCGGTCGTCAGCTTTGTGCTGGCCGGCTTCTGCTTGGGATTCGTGGCGCTGGTGGAGGCCTATCCATCCGGAGGCGTGTTTCGCGGACTGGCGGCATTGGGCGCCTTGCTCGGCATGGTCAATACGCAACTGGGCCTCTTCAACTTGATTCCGGGTTTTCCGCTGGATGGCGGCCGCGCCTTGCGGGCGGGCCTCTGGGCCTGGACGAAGGACTTCTATCGGGCCACGAGCCACGCGGCGCTCATCGGTCTCCTCTTCGGTCTCAGCTTCGGGCTCTTCGGCGCCCTGCTGCTGGTCGGCGCCCTGTCGGGAACCGTGCCCAGTTCTGTCGCCGGAAGCGGCGGTTGGATCGTGTTGCTCGGGGCCTTTCTCTTTGCGGCAGCGCGGGGCAGCCGGAAGCAGGCCGCGCTGCGGGCGTCCCTCGCCGTCGTCCCTGTGCGGGACCTGATGGCGAAGAACGTCATCGCTCTGTCACCCGCACTGACCCTCGACGAGGCGGTGAACCAATTTTTTCTGCCCTATGGCTATGGCGGGTTTCCGGTCGTGGAGGATGGGCGGCTCGTGGGGATTGTGACGGTGCGGGAGGTTCAGTCCGTGCCCAACATCCAGTGGTTCTCCCATCGAGTGGCCGACGTCATGCAGCGCGGGGTGGATAACCTGATCGTGTCTCCGGACGCGTCGGCCATGCAGGCGATGGAACAAATGGTTCTGCAGGGAGCGGAACGATTGGTGGTCGTCCAGGACGGGCTCGTGCTCGGACTCTTAACCCGCGCCTCCATCGGGCAATTCATCGAACTCCATCAATCGGGGCGGTGATTGACGCGTCGTCGTGAAGCGTCCTCGATTTCGACAAAATCACACTCGACCCCTTGCGAACAGCGCATCACGAACCACGAGATACGCGAGCGGCTTGCTCGGCTAGTCGTCCGCCCTGGCGACGGAGAGGTTTTGAAGGATCGCGATGCGCACGAGGTGCACGGCGAGCAGGAACCCATAGACGACGCAGAAGAAATTGAAGGCGACCCGGTAGAAGTCTGCCAGGATGATGGGTAGGGAGAGGGCGAAGATCAAGCTCGCAATCAGCGTCACAAACGTCAGTCTCCGGCAAAACTCGTACGACGGTTCCCGCCCGGCAATCTTCAAGGCCTTGGCATAACGCGCGGCGCGATGGGCACGGAGTTCCTGGAGGATCGACGCGCCGGCTCCCCATCGATGCAGGGCGAAATAGCCCAGGACAATCGCGATCCACGGAGCGGCCCACAGCGGCCAGTATGAGCTTCCCGCATATTGTTCCGAGAAGACCAGCGTGCCGAACGACGGCGCATAGAGCAGCCCCAACACCAACGGCACTACGCGCTCATCACGCGGGAATTCTCCATCCGGACCACCGTGGATCAGTTCGCGCTCAAAGAGCGGATAGGCGTATTTCAGCACCACGAGCGCGATCGCGGCACTGAAAGTTTTATCCGGAATATAACGAATGCAGTTCTGGAACCAATTGACGAGACTCCATCCCAGATTTTCGCTCCATGTGAGACCCACGATCGACTCGAGGTACAGCCGGACTGCATCTTCCCACTGGCCGACGGTCATTCGTAGCGTCGCCGCCACTTCCGGATTCAACGCCAGCACCGATTTCTCCCCCAGGGCCGCCTGCACCACCGTGCCGGGCACGCTCATGACGACGGCGCCGAGGACGCCGAATGAGAAGAGGAACCAGGCGTGGGTGAAGAGGGAGTTTCGGCCGCTGCGAAGGTATTTGCGAAAGCCGCTGCGTCGCGCCATCAGGCCCCAGAAGAATCCGCCGGTAATGTTGACCAACGACCAGGGAAAAATCACGACGTCCGCACCGGTTTCCGGATACAGCAGCCAGTTCACCACGGAGTTGGAAAGCAGGGCTACGATGGCTCCCCACCAAGGACCGAGGAGGAAGGCGGCGAGGGCAGTTCCGGTCATATCGAGAAAGAGGATGCTCTGAAGGTGTCGGCTCAGGGTCAGGCCCAGGTAGTTCAGTAGAAGGCCGGCCGCTACGATCACGCCGGTCTCATACAGCAGGAGATATGAGGTCTTTTGAAAGACTTTCGTGTCGAAGAGGTCGGTGCTGCGGGGGCTTGCGGATACGGTCCGCTCCTCGACCGCGGCCTGTTTACGGTCCTTGTCCGGCACCAGCCGCTTGTGGAGGTCGAGTACCTTCTCAAGGATCGAGAGAATGGCGGCCAGGAAGCCCGCAATGGTGCCGCCCAGCATGAGCAGGTCTTTTTCTGATCCGTCGGACATGGCAGGTCCGTGGTTTGAGGCTTTGGGATTCCACGATTGTATCCGGGAAGGGCCAGTGGGGCGAGGAAAAGGCGGAAAACGGGCAAGCTCGGCTCAGGGGGCCGCGAGCGATCCGAAGGTGTGCCTAGACCGGCTCTGGTTCCGGCTCAGCCACCGATTGGCTCTGGAACTCATGCACCTCGTGTGTCACCACGGCTCCGATCAAAAATAGCGTCGAGGAGTAATAAACCCAGAGCAGAAGGAGCACCACTTCCAGCAGGGAGCCGTAAAGCCGGCTATAGACGGCGGCGTCTTCCAGATAGGTAACGAAGACCGCCTTCGCTGCCACCCACAGAATGCTGAAGACGGCTCCTCCGATGGTGGCCTCACGCCAAGTTGGCCGGCGATGCGGCAGGTAGCGGTAGAGGCAGGTGACGGCAATGAAGGCAAGGATCAAGGGGAGCGTAAAGGTCAAAAGAAAATCATGTGCGGCTATGGCCAGCAGGTCCCTCCCCCAAAGTCGCGGCATGCTTTTCGTGACCAACTCGATGGCCTGGGTCGCCACGAAGGAAACGATCAGGAGCAGTCCGGTCAGCCATAGCAAGGCGACCGCGACCAGGGTGGAGATCAGCGGATGCCGATGCGCGGTGGTCCCAAACACGGCATTCATGGCGTAGTCGAGTTCATAGAAGACCAGGGCCCCAAACCAGCCGAAGCTCATCCACACGATCCAACGGACTTCGTCCAATTCCGCAACCCGCCGAATGTCCACGGCTAGTCGCTCGCCCATGCTGGGCAAAAAACCTTTCAGGAAGCCGAGCAGAAACTGATAGCCGAGCACGTCTTGGCTGACGATGAAACTCACGCCGTACAGAAGCAGAAAAACCATCGGGAACAGGGACAGGAGGGAATAAAACGCGAGCGATGCGGCGAGACTGGGGCAGCCGCGCTGCCTGAAGGTATGAAGGACCTTTGAGAGAAAATACCAGGCGCTCATGCACCACCGGCTCCCAACGCGGCCCATTCCGACCCTGCCTGATCGGCAGCCCTGCGTCAAGCTCATTTTCGGCTGAACGGGAGGGAGAAGAGGCTCGTTACTTCAACAGCGGGATCGCCTGCGTGGCCAACGAGACGAGCGAGTTGGGGAACAGGCCCAGCAGCACGACGCCCGCGAGGGCACAGGCCAGCACGAACGACAGTGCCGGCGAGGTTTCCAAATGCGCGGCGTCCTCGGCCGGTCCCTCGGCATCCCGCATGTACATCACCATCACCACGCGCAGGTAGTAGAACGCCGAGATCGCGGCAAAGATGACTGCAATGACGGCCAGCCAGGCCATGCCGGCCTTAACTGCCGCCATGAAGACGTAAAACTTGCCGATGAATCCCGCCGTCGGCGGAATGCCCGCCAGGGACACGAGAAAGACGAGCATGAAGAACGCAGCGAGCGGCTCCCGTTTGGCAAGCCCCGCGAAGTCTTCGATGTTGTCGCTTTCCTGGCCGCTCTTCCGCAGCATGCCGACCAGGGCGAAGGCCCCGATAGTCATGAACGCATAGATGGCGATGTAAAGCAGCACGCTGGCCAGGCCGGAGTTCCCGGCTGTTCCGCCCTGCTGCCCCGCCACGACGACGCCGATCAAGGCGTATCCCGCGTGGGCGATGCTGGAGTAGGCGAGCATGCGCTTGATATTGGTTTGGACGATGGCCACCAGATTGCCGAGCGCAAGGGTGACGATACAAATGATCAGAAACAGCATCGACCAATTGGCCGCGGTGCCGCCGAGGCCTTCGACGAAGACCCGGAGAAATGCACCGAAGCTTGCGGCCTTGGAGGCCACCGCCATGAAGGCAGTCACGGAGGTTGGGGCTCCTTGATAGACATCCGGCGTCCACATATGGAACGGGACTGCGGCCAGTTTGAAGCCGAATCCCACGGCCAGCAGGACGACCGCCACGCTCAGAAGAAGGTTGCCCGATCCCTGGGCGGCGACCGCGCCGGCGATGACCGAGAGTTTGGTGCTCCCGGCTAATCCATAGAGCAACGAAATGCCGTACAGGAGGATGCCTGAGGAGAAGGCCCCCAAGACGAAGTATTTGGCTGAGGCTTCGAGAGATCGAGGCTCGGTCCGTTTCAAACCTGCCATGACGTAGAGTGACAGGGACATCAGTTCCGTCCCCAGATAAATGGTCAGGAGATCGGCGCCCGAGACCATCACCATCATGCCGGCCAAGGCCAGCAGCACGAAGCCGTAATATTCTCCGTAGTTGAGCCGTTCCGCCTTGAGATAGGCCAACGAGAGCAAGACCGTCAGCCCCGTTACCAGATACAAGAGCAGCTTCCAGAATGAAGCGTAAGGATCGATGACGACCAACCCGCTAAAGGCCGTGATTCGATCAGTCATGTGCGATGCGGTCAGGCCCAGGCAAATGGCCAGAGATCCCAGCGTCAGCCACCCCAACAATTCCTTCTTGGCCGCCGAGAGGACCGGGTCGAGGGCCAATACGATACAGGCCGCCGTAATGACGACCAATTCAGGAAGGATGGCCAGCAAATCGTTCAGTGGAATCGTCATGGGTTTGAGCGCTCCGCCATCAACGGTGCAGGGGCTTGGTCAGGATGCGCTGCGGCCTGTGCCGCCGGCTTCTTGTCGTGCGTCGTGGCCGATGCCTTTGCCGCGGGTGTTTCAAGAAGATATGCCACGCTGGCATGCATGCGGGTCAACAACGGATTCGGGAATATGCCGATCGCGAAGACGAGCACCAACAAGGGAATGAGGGTCGCGTATTCGCGAGGATTGAGATCGAGCAAGTGAGACCGATGTGCCTCGGCCGGCTTGCCGAAGGCCACCCGTTGCATGAGCCAAAGGATATAGGCCGCGGCCAAAATCACGCCGAGCGCCGCCAAGGCCGTTGCGACCTTGCTCCACAGGAACGTTCCGGCCAGAACGAGAAATTCTCCGACGAAGCTGTTGGTGCCGGGCAGACCCAATGAGGACAGGGCAAAGATCATCAAGAATGTGGCGTAGCGGGGCATGGGACCGGCCAGGCCCGTGTTGTCGGCGATCTGCCGGCTATGTGTCCGTTCGTAGATGATGCCGACGCAGAGGAACAGGCCTCCCGTCGTGATTCCGTGGTTGACCATCTGCATGATGGCCCCTTCGATGCCCTGGACATTGAGCACGAAGATTCCCAGCGTCACGAATCCCATATGGCTGACGCTCGAATAGGCGATCAGTTTCTTGATGTCGGACTGCGCCAGGGCCATATAGGCCCCATAGATGATCGCAATCACGGACAGCGCGATCATGGGTTTGGTAAAGGCGACCGACGCGTCGGGAAGCATCGGCAGGGAAAATCTCAGAAAGCCGTAGGTCCCCATTTTCAACAAGACGCTGGCCAGGATGACGCTGCCTGCCGTCGGGGCTTCCACGTGAGCGTCCGGTAACCAGGTGTGGAATGGGAACATCGGGACCTTGACGGCGAAGGCCGCGAAGAACGCCAGGAACAGCCACATCTGAAGCGTGGGGCTGTAGGTCGCCTTGGCGAGCGCCAGGATGTCGAACGTCTGTCCGCCCTGGAAGTACAGGACGAGGATCGCGACCAGCAGCAGCACGCTGCCGGCCAGGGTATAGAGGAAGAACTTGATGGCTGCATACAGCCGGTTGGGTCCGCCCCACACCCCGATGAGCAAGTACATCGGGATCAGCATTGCTTCCCAGAACACGTAAAACAGGACGAAATCCAAGGCGGCAAAGACACCCAACATGGCCGTTTCCATGACCAACAACATCGCCATGAAGGTCTGCACTCGTTTGTCGACGGCGGTCCAGGAGACGGTGACGCAGAGCGGCATCAGGAACGTGGTCATGATGACCAACGGGAGGCTGATTCCGTCTAAGCCGAGGCTGTAGTAAATCGGCGGAGAAACGATCCAGGTCGCGCGCTCTACGAACTGCATCTGCCCGTTGCTCGAATCAAACAGCCACCAAAGCGGCAATGAGAGCAAGAAATCAGCGACCGTGACTCCCAACGCCACCCAGCGGGCGGACTGCTCCTTCACCGCGAAGCAGAGGGCCGCTCCGACGAGCGGGAGAAAGATCACGAATGTCAGCCAGGGAAACGAACTCACGTTGCTATGCTCCGCCCTTTACTGCTGCTTCTTACTCACAGCAGCAGATATACGGTTAAGATGACCACCGCGCCCAAGGCCATGCCCATGGCATAGTGCTGAGTTTCACCGCTCTGGGTCAGCCGCATGAACCAACCGCCCCAGGCAATCGCCCGTGCGATCCCATTGACGGCGCCATCGATGACCTTCACGTCGACATGTCTCCAGAGGCCGTGTGCTGCAGACATTGTGGGCTGGACAAACGAACGATCGTAGGCCTCGTCCACGTACCATTTGTTCAGCGACAACTCGTAGGCCGCTCGCCACCGTTGGGCCAACCGGTCGGGCAACCCTGGGTTCAAGACGTACACATAGTAGGCGGCTCCGATGCCCAACAGCCCCACAAGGGTTGCGGCGGTCATGATGACATAGGCGGAGCCCCCTTCGTGGTGTCCTCCGCTCCCTTCGCCGTGGAACACCGGTTCGAGGAAACCGGGGATGCCGATGTACCCGGAAAGAATGCTGAGCACTGCCAGCACGAGCAGCGGCGTCGTGATCGTGGCGGATGGCTCGTGAATGTGTCCCGCATGGTGCGGGTCGATGCGGGAAGGGCCCCAAAAAGTCACGAACACCAGCCGGAAGCTATAGAAGGCTGTGAGACCCGCGGTGATCAGGCCGCAGATCGTGAGCACCTGTCCAAGCGGACCCGAGGACCAGGCGGACACGAGGAGGTCGTCTTTGCTGAAGAAGCCCGCCGTCAGCGGAAAGCCTGCCAGGGCCAGAGAGCCGATGACGAAGGTCCAATAGGTGATCGGCAGCTTGTTTTTGAGTCCACCCATCCGGCGCATATCCTGTTCGTGGTGAAGGGCCACGATCACGGAGCCGCAACCGAGGAAGAGCAGGGCTTTGAAGGCGCCGTGGGTCAACAGATGGTACATGCCGGCCGTATAGGCCCCGAGGCCGCAGGCCATGACCATGTAGCCCAGCTGGCTCATGGTGGAGTAGGCGACGACTCGTTTAATGTCCGTTTGGGTCAAGGCGATCGTGGCGCCCATCATCATGGTGATGCCACCGACCAGCGCGACCACCGTCATGGCTGTGGGACTGGCGTTATAAAGAGGAGCCAGCCGCGCAACCATGAAAACGCCGGCCGTGACCATCGTGGCCGCATGGATGAGGGCGGAAATCGGGGTCGGACCTTCCATCGCGTCGGGCAGCCAGACATGCAACGGCACCTGCGCCGATTTTCCGACGGCGCCGGTGAACAGGAGCAGGCACAGCAGCGTCATCACGGAGACATTCCAGGTCCCGCCGAATGGGCCGAGCACGTTCATCGTTTCCTGGGCTACGTCTGCGACTTTCGGGAAGATCAGCGCGAAGTCGAGCGAACCGAAGTAGTACCAGACCATGAACAGGCCGAGGATGAAGCCGAAGTCGCCGACTCGGTTGACGATGAAGGCTTTCGTCGCCGCGTTGCAGGCGCTGGGCCGTTCATACCAGTGGCTGATCAGCAGATAGGAGCACAGGCCGACCGCCTCCCAGAAGACGAAAAGCTGCAGGAGGTTGTCCGAGAGGACGAGCATGAGCATGGAGAAGGTGAACAGGGCGATATAGGAGAAGAACCGCGCGTAGCCGGGTTCCCCATGCATGTAGCCGATCGTATAGATGTGAACCAGGGAACTGACGGTCGTTACCAGCACCAGCATGACCGCGGTCAGACGATCGATGGAGATGCCGATGTGGATGTCGAGCTGTCCCGAGGTCAGCCACGTATAGAGCACGATGGAGATGGGCTGGCCCGAGGCCACTTCCGTGAGGGCCATGAGCGACAACACGAAGGAACCGATCACGGCCGGGACCGCGATGAGGTGTGCCCGATCCTTGATCCACTGTTCGCCGATGCCGACGATCAGGAATGCCAGAAGCGGGAGAAATGGGATGAGGGAATAAATCATAAAGTCAACGAGCGTACAGCAGGCGGCTGACGGCAGAGAACACGGGGTCGGCCGGTCTTCCGTGCCCTACTCTATGCGCCATGTGCCGATCCTCTACCATTTCAACAGACTGAACTCGTCCACGTTGATCGTGGACCTCGATCGATGGAGCGCGATGATAATGGCCAACCCCACCGCGACCTCCGCCGCCGCCACCGTCAGCGCAAAGAACACGAACACCTGACCCGCGACGTGGTGGTAATACTCGGAGAAGGCCACGAAGTTGATGTTGGTGGCATTCAGCATCAGCTCGACCGACAGCAAAATAATGATGATGTTGCGGCGGATCAGTACCCCCACCACGCCGGTGAGAAATACAAACCCGCTCAGGATCAAATAGTAGGACAAGGGAACGCTCATGATCTCGCCAAGTCTCCCTGCACGGCTAATTCTGCTCCTCTAGAATGTCCTTCTTTGCGAGAATGATCGCGCCGATCATCGCCACCAGGAGGATCAGCGAGGCCACCTCGAACGGAAACAGATAGATCGAGTAGAGCACTTCGCCCAAGAGCTCGGTGTTGCCCGTAGCGGCCGCGGCATCGGCGGTTGCTGCGGACGGGGCTTCAACCGTGTGCTGCCGAATGGCGAGGAGAATCATCTCGGTCACGAGGGTGACGCCGAGCAATCCGGCCACGGGCAGCTGGGAATGATAGCGCTCTTCGCGCTTCACATTGAGCAACATGACCACGAACAAATACAGCACCAGAATGGCGCCCGCATAGACGATGACTTGGACTGCCGCCAGGAACTCGGCGTGCAAGGTCACGTAGAGGCCGGCGACGTGAAAGAACATGATGAGCAGGGAAAGGGCGCTGTAGACCGGATTGCGCAGGGCCACGACCAGGACGGACGTGGCCATGATGACGATGGCGAAATATCCGAAAAACAGTTGCGACACGGTGATGCCCTCTTTGTACCCTCAGTTGCTACACGTCGCAGGTCCGGGCGTTTCGGTGGCCCGGGAATCAGGTCGGCCGTCCTGCAGCCGCCGACCTAGCTCTCCTTTTGCGGGAGATGCTTGAACGTGACGTTGAAAAAGGCCACGTTCGGGTGTTGGAGCTCAAGCCGCTTTTCCCGGACGGGAAACGACCGGTCGCCGATGGCGAGCAGCTGCTGCTTGTTGAGATGGAGCTGGCGCTTGTCGTACACGGACCACTCGAACTCTCGAGTCATGGCAAGGGCATCGACGGGGCAGGCGTCCACGCAGAGCCCGCAGAACAGACAGCGGGTCATGTCCATGTAATATTCTTTGGAGTACCGCTTGGTGGGTTCTCCCGGAACTTCGGCGCTGAATACTCGAATCACGCGGGACGGGCAGGCGGCTTCGCACAGGTCGCAGCCGACGCACTTTTCCGTACCGTCGTCGTAGCGCAGCAAGGCGAGCATGCCGCGGTAATTGTCGGGCAGCGTGCGCTTTTCATGCGGATACTGCAGCGTGATCGGCTTGTAGTTAAGCAAGTGTTTCAGCGTGGCCTTCATGCCCACGAGGAGCTCGTAGAAGGTCAGCGTCTTCAGCCACTCGCTGAACGACATTTTCCGCTTGGCTGGTGTGGCGACGGCCGTGCTCATACCGTTTCGTTACCGCGGAAAGAGATAGGCGGCGATCGAGGTCAACACGATGTTGCCCAACGCGATCGGGAGCATCACTTTCCATCCGAACCGCATCAATTGGTCGTACCGCAACCGGGGCAGCGTGGCACGCAGCCAGAAGAACAAGAATAGGAAGAAGTAGACCTTGGCGGCGAACCAGAAGACGTTCTCGACCCAGGCCACACTCCCCAAACCGACCATACCCAGCAACGTCCCGGGGTAGGGCGCGTTCCAGCCCCCAAGAAACAGCGCCGCGGCGACGCAGGAGACCAGGATCATGTTCGCGTATTCCGCGATGAAGAAGAATGCGAAGCGCATGCCGCTGTACTCGGTAAAGAAGCCGGCCACCAGTTCGCTTTCCGCTTCCGGCAAGTCGAAAGGCACGCGATTCGTTTCCGCGACGGACGAAATCACATAGACGACGAAGGCGAAAATTTGCGGGAACGGCAAGGCCAGCGCGTACCAGTTCCAAAATCCTCCGGCTTGCGCCTCCGTGATTTTCACCAGGCTCAGCGAGCCGGACAGGAGTAGGACGCCGACGATGGCCAATCCCACGCACAGTTCGTAGCTGATGACCTGGGCCGCCGATCTCAGGCCACCGAGCAGCGAGTATTTGCTGTTGGAAGCCCAACCGCCCAAGATGATGCCGTAGGCGCCGATCGAGGCGAACGCCAGGATATAGAGGATGCCGATGTTGATATCGCTGATCACGAAGGGCTTGATCTGCATCCCGAACAGTTCGATCGTTTCGCTCGGTCCGAAGGGGATGACCGCGAATCCGATCATGGCCGGGACGAGCGCCAGGATCGGCGCCAGCGTGAACAGGAATTTATTGGCGCCGGCAGGAACGATGTCTTCTTTGAAGAAGAGCTTCAGGCCGTCGGCGATCGGCTGCAGCACCCCGTAGGGGCCGACTTCCATCGGGCCCATGCGATCTTGCATCCAGCCGAGCACTTTCCGTTCGGCTAGGGTCAGGAGCATGACGGTCAACATCACCACGCCCATGACCGCAGCGATTTGAGCCAGTGAGACGGCCAGTCGCAATCCGATTTCCATGACGACAATACTCCTCGTCTCGTCCTACGAGACCTTCGCGAGGGTCACCTGCGCGAGCTTAAAATAGGGGATTTGAGTCCGGGGATCAATCGCCCATTCCGCCAATTGTTTGGCTTCCCCGTCGAAATGCTCCGGGAACCAGACCACCCCCTGGGGAACCCGGTCGCGGATCTTGACCACGGTGGTCACGGCGCCGCGGCTGTTGGAAATCTTGACCCGGTCCGACTCGGCTAGACCAAGGCGGGTTGCGTCGGCCGAGTTGAGGGTCACAAACGAGTCCTGTTGCATCTGCAGCAGCCCCTTCGAGCGCGTGGACAGTTTGCCGGAGTGGAAGAGGGTCTGTCCGAAGTACATCGTGAGGGTGCCGGACGCCGCGGGCGCAGGCGGGGCCGGGTTGTACCGTTCGGATAGATCTTCGGCAAACCCTTCCTTCAGATACTGGCCGAGGACTGTCTGGTCGATCTTCGGCGGCATCGGTGTCGGGCCAAGCAGGCCATAGCCGGGAATCAGGCTGCGGATTTCCTTGAGAATCTCCCGCGCATCGCCGTACTCGATCGGGGCGCCCATCAGTACCGAGAGGGCCGAGAGGATTTCCCAATCCGGGCGGCTGTCGCCGACCGGGTTGACGGCCTGGCGCACCGCCTGAACGTGCCCCTCGGAATTCGTGAACGTGCCGTCCTTTTCCACATACGCGGCGGCCGGCAACACTACATGGGCCATGGCCGCGGTGTCCGTGAGGAACAATTCCTGACAGACGAGCAAATCGAGCTTGGCCAAGGCTTCGCGCGCTTGGGCCTGCGCCGGCAGCGTGCCGACCGGATTCTCGCCGACTACGAACAGGGCCTTCAGTTGCCCCTTGCCCGCTGCAGCCAGCAGTTCGGTGAGTGACGCGCCTGCATGACGCGGCAACTCTTCACGCCAGACTCCAGCGATCCGTTCACGCGCGGCCTGATCGTTGAGCGGGGCCGGGCCTGGGAGGAACTCCGCTACCGCACCCATCTCGACTGCGCCTTGATCGTTGTTTTCTTCCGCCAACGGTCCCACTCCGCAGCCCGGCTTGTTCAGCTTGCCGAGAAGAATGAGCAGGTCCAATAAACTGGCGATCATGCCGCTGCCGCCTGCGTGACGCAGCACCCCGGGGCCTGCCAGGACGACGAGCCGGGGGGCGCGGGCAAGGGCTTGGGCTGCCGCCGTCCAGTCTGCCTTCGTCCGGCCTGTGGCAGCTTCCAATCGTTCCCATGGCTGAGCCTGCAAAGCGGTCGTGATGGCCGTCACGTAGGCGGCAGACTGCTGAGCCACGTCCTGATCCACGAGGTTGGCGTCCATCACAGCCTTGAGCAGGGCAACAATCGCGTGAACGAATCCGTTGGGATGGGTCGTAAAGTGGTGCGCGGCCAGATTGGTGATATTGCTCTGCTTATCGATCGCCGGCTGAAGCGTCTCGATGGTCACCAACTCCGCCTGCTTCTTCTTCACGGCCTCTTTCACCTTCAACCCGGTAATCGGGCTGGTCTCGTTGAGGTTCGTGCCGACCAGCAGGACGGCATTGGCTGCGACGATGTCCTCGAAGGCGATCGTCCAGCGGTGCGTACCCTGAACCCGTCGAAGTGCCTGCACGCCGTTGAGATGCCCATAACGGGCGCTGCTGTCGAGGCGATTGCTGCCCAACACCTGACGCATAAACTTCTGAAAGACATAGAGGTCTTCGTTGGTGCAGCGGGATGAAATGAGACCACCGAAGGCGTCCGGGCCGTGGGCCTGTTTGAGGCGGATCGTCTGTTCCGCGACATATTCCAGGGCGTCTTCCCAGGTGGCCGGGACCAGGGCACCGTCGCGTCTGATAAGGGGTTGGGTCAGGCGATCGGCGTGACTCGTGGCATGGAAGCCGAAAAAGCCGCGGGCGCAAAGATCGCCGTTGTTACGGCCGGCTCCGTGCGAGGAGTTCACCTCGATCAGTTGGTTGTTCTTGGTCTGGACCGTGATCCGACACCCGTCCCCGCAGAAGGTACAAATCGTATCGGCCCGCTTGAGCATCCAGGGGCGGAATTCATACATCGACAACCGGCTGGTGATCGCCCCGACCGGGCAAATCTGCACGCAACCGCCGCAGAACTCGCAGTCCAATTCGTGAGGACCGAAATGTTTGATCTCGGTCATGGTGCCTCGCCCGACTGGGGCCAGGGCCTTCACGTCCATGACCTCGTCGCAATAGCGCACGCAGCGCAGGCATTGGACGCAGCGGTTCATCTGCGTTTCGATCAGCGGACTGAAGTATTCCTTCTGGAAGATGCGCTTGGTCTCGATAAAGCGACTGGTGGTCGGCGTGTACTCGTGGGAGAAATCCTGCAGGTCGCAGCGGCCGCCTTGGTCGCAGACCGGACAATCGAGCGGATGGTTTGCCAGAATGAATTCCAAGACCGACTTGTGGGCATCGTTGACGACGGTCGTCGCGGTGCGCACGGCCATGCCTTCCGCCACGGGGGTGCTGCAGGCGGTCTGGAGTTTCGGCATCTTCTCCACTTCCACCAAGCACATCCGGCAGTTGGCGTCCGGCTTCAGCTTGGGGTGGTAGCAGAAATGCGGAATCATGACGCCGACGCGGCGGGCCGCCTCGATGACGAGCGTTCCCTTCGGAACCGTTACCGGCACTCCGTCGATGGTCAGGCGTACGTTTTGTGTCGAATCAGGCATTATTTAACCATCTGGTGATTTTGTGATTTGGTGAATGAACAGACCGCCGTCAGGGGGGCTGCCAAATTCATCAACTCACCAACTCGCCAGATCCTACTTTCTTCCGCCTACCGGTTCCGGCCGCAGGAGATTCGCCGATTCGGCGGCGCGGATCAATTCCTCGTACTCGTGCCGCCAATGCTTCAACGTGCTCATGATCGGCGACACTTCGGCGTCGCCGAACGCGCAGACCGTGCGCCCCGCGATGTTCTTGCAAAGGTCGGTCAGGTTATCGAGGTCCGACATCTGGCCGCGGTTGTTCATGATCCGTCGGAGCGTTTGGACCAGCCACGAACTGCCCTCTCGGCAGGGACTGCACTTGCCGCAGGACTCGTGGTAAAAAAATTCCATCAGCCGCAAGGCGGCCCATACCATATTGGTGCCTTCTTCCATCACCGTCACGCCGCCCGACCCCAACATCGATCCCGCCTGGGCCACCGATTCAAAGTCCATTTTCACGTCAAGAGAGTCGGCGGTCAGGAACGGCGCCGATGCGCCGCCGGGAATGAAAGCCTTCAGCTTTTTATTGCCTCGCATGCCCCCCGCGTGTTCGTAGATGAGCTCGCGGAAGGTAATACCCATGGGGACTTCATAGTTGCCCGGTCGCTGGACATGGCCGCTGACGCAGAAGACTCGGGTTCCGGTGCTTTTGGGCGGGGAGCCGATTGACGCAAACCATTCAGGTCCGCGCGTCATGATATGCGGCAGGTTGGCCAGCGTTTCGACGTTGTTGACGACCGTCGGCTTGTTGTACAGGCCGTGGGTCGCCGGGAACGGCGGCTTCACGCGCGGCAGGCCGCGTTTGCCTTCGAGCGACTCGAGCAACGCGGTTTCTTCTCCGCAGATGTATGCGCCGGCCCCGCGGTGAACCCAGACATCGATCGTCGTGCCGGTCCCGAAAATGTTTTTGCCCACATAGCCGGCGGCTCGTGCCTCGGCAATGGCCTTCTCCAGAACCTTCGCTCCGAGCGTGAACTCACCTCGAATATAAATGTAGGAGCTGGCTGCGCCGATCGCGTAACAGGCGATCAAGATGCCTTCGATCAACTGATGCGGATCGCGTTCGATCAACTGACGATCTTTGAAGGTGCCCGGTTCGCTCTCGTCGGCATTGCAGCAGAGATACTTGGGCCCCTGATAGTCCTTGGGCAAGAAGCCCCACTTCACGCCGGTTGGGAATCCCGCCCCGCCGCGTCCGCGGAGGCCCGACTTCATCACGGTGGCCGTCACGTCGGCCGGGGAGATTTTCCCCAGGGCTTTGCGGATCGCTTGGTAACCGCCGGCCTGTTCATAGTCGGCGAGCGAGCCGCCATACCCTGGCTGCAGCATGTTCTTCAACAGAACTGGTTCGTAATTAGGCATAGTATTCTTCTAACGGCGCATGGCTGATAACGTATCGCTTATGGTATGAGCTCAAGCAGAAGTCGGCTCTCCGGCCATAGGCTATAAGCCATTAGCCATTGGCTCTGTTGGGTTCAGGCCACATAAATGGGCCGGTCTTGAGCGAGGACGTGCCCGTTTGTCTCAAGTCCGCCAGAATCCGATCGACTTTTTCTTCCGTCAGTTGCTCGTAGTAATCGTCGTTGATCTGCATCATCGGCCCGGTGCCGCAGGCGGCCAAACATTCCACGGCACTCAACGTAAAGAGCCTGTCCGCAGTGGTCTCACCTGGCTTGATCCCCAATTTTTGCCCCAACCAGCCGATCAGGGTATCCGAGCCCACCAGTGCGCACATGAGCGACTTGCAGACCTGAATGTGGAATTTCCCCACCGGCTTCAGGTTCAGCATCGTATAGAACGTGACCGTCTCGTACACCTGCGGCGGGGTCAGGCGCAGGATGCCGGCGATTTCTCGCATGGCCGCTTCCGTTATGTATCCTTCCTCGCGCTGCGCCAGGTAGAGGAGCGGCAGCAGCGCCGACCGCTTCACCGGATAGCGGCTCAGAATCTCGTCGATTTCAGCCCGATGCTGTTCCCTCAACATCTCTTCAACTCCGCCCTTTCAGCGACTCACCTATCACACTCTCCCATCACGATGTCATAGGTTCCGAAGATCGTGATGATATCCGAAATCAGGTAGCCTCGCGCCATGTGATCGAAGGCGCCCATATGAATGAACGACGGGGCACGGATTTTCAAGCGATAAGGTCTTGGACTGCCGTCGCTGACCAGAAAAAATCCCAACTCTCCTTTCGGCGCCTCCGTGCCACAGTAGGTCTCGGCTTTCGGCGGCTTGAATCCCTGGGTGAAGATGATGAAGTGGTGGATCAAGCTCTCCATGTCACGCATAACCTTCGCCTTCGGGGGCGGGATCACTTGCGGGACGTCGGCCATGATCGGACCTTCGGGAAGCTGATCCAGACACTGGCGGATAATACGGGCGCTCTGCCGCATTTCCTCCATCCGCACCCAGTACCGGTCATAGGTGTCGCCGCGCTTGCCGACCGGGACTTCCCAGTCCACCTTGTCATAGACACCGTAGGGTTCGTACTTGCGAACGTCGTAGTCCACACCCGAACCGCGCAGAGTTGGGCCGGTCAAGCCGAAGTTGATGGCGTCTTCGGCGGAGATCACCGCTACGTCTTTGGTGCGTCCCACCCAGATGCGGTTGGACATGAGCAACTGGTCGTACTCGCATACCTTGTCCGGGAACGTCTGGAGAAACGCTTTCAGGCGCGCAACTAAGTCGGGCGTGAAATCGCTGTCGACGCCGCCGATGCGGTAATAGTTCAGGGTGAGGCGGGCGCCGCAGAGTTTCTCGAACATGTCGAGCAAGATCTCCCGTTCGCGGAAGGTCCAGAAGAAGACCGTCATGGCGCCGATATCGAGCGCCTGGGTGCCCAGCCAGAACAGGTGTCCGATGATGCGCTGCATCTCGGCGACGATCGTTCTCACGTACTCCGCCCGCTCCGGGACCTTGATATCGAGCAGCTTTTCGACCGCCCGCACATAGGCGTAGTTGTTGGCCATCGCGCAGACGTAGTCGAGCCGGTCGGTGTGGGGGATGACCTGCATGTAGTGGAGGCCTTCGGCGAGCTTTTCGACGCCGCGATGCAGATAGCCCAGGTCAGGCGTCGCCTTCACGATCCGTTCGCCGTCCAGTTCGAGGACCACGCGCAAGACGCCGTGCGTGCTCGGATGTTGCGGCCCCATGTTCAGCAGCAATTCTTCCCGCCGACGGTTTTCGCCGGTCGTGGGGGCTAAGAATGCCTGCTTGTCCTTGTCGGAGATCTCGCCTTCTTCCGCGTGCTCGGCCGGCGGCTCGTCCAGCCGGGGAATGAAGGGGAATGTACTTCGCCAGCCTCGACCTTCGGTGGGAAAGTCCTTCCGGAGCGGATGGCCCTCTTCGTAGTCTTCCGGCAACAGAATCCGGCGGAGGTCCGGGTGGCCGGTGAAGGTGATGCCCATGAGGTCGTAAACCTCGCGCTCCATGAACTCGGCGCCCTTCCAGATGCCGGTGACTGAGGCGATTGCGGGGGCATCCTCGGTGACGCGGGCCTTCAGGCGGATCCGCCGGCGGTGAGGAAGTGACAGAAGTTGATAGACCACTTCAAACCGTTCCGGATGATCCGGGTAGTCGACCGAGCAGATGTCCGTGATGTGATCGAAGGCCGCCTCCGGCGTATCGTGCAGCCACCGCGCAATCTCGACGATCCGTGGGGCCGCAACACGCACCGATACCTCGTTGCGCGCCGCATCCACCTCGGCGTCTCGAATCGCGTCGGGGAAGGTGGTCATCAATCGTTCGATCAGGGACTTCATTGTCAGCGGTGAATCTCGTGACCCGTCACGGTGTTACCGGACGAAAACCTTTTCGCGCTGGATCTTTTCCTGCAACTTCAACAGCCCGTCCAGCAGAGCCTCCGGCCGCGGCGGACAACCGGGGATGTACACATCTACCGGCACGATCTGATCGACGCCCTGGACCACCGCATAACTGTTGTAGTGGTTGCCGGAGGTCGCGCAGGATCCCATCGAAATCACGTAGCGCGGCTCCGCCATCTGGTCGTAAATGCGACGGATGACCGGCGCCATCTTGCGGGTCACGGTGCCGGCGACGATCATCAAATCGGATTGCCGGGGTGAGGCGCGAAACACGCCGGCGCCGAAGCGGTCGATGTCGTACCGGGACGACACGCTGGCGATCATTTCGATGGCGCAGCAGGCGAGTCCGAACGTCATCGGCCACAAGGACGATTTGCGAGCCCAGCAGACGAACGCATCCAAGTTCGTCGTCAACACATTCGCGTCAAGCTGTCTTTCCAAAAAGCTCATAGGGCATATCTCGTCGTTCGTGAAGTATCGTCCGCTACAAGCGGGGGTAGACCTCCACGTTTCTTATCTTTCAGGTGCCACAGGAGACACTGGTGGATTGTTGGTCAATCCCATTCCAACGCTCCCTTTTTCCATGCGTACCAGAATCCCACCACCAAAATGGCGATGAACAGGGCCATCTCAACCAAGCCCACTAACCCCAGTTTCTTGAAGGCAACGGCCCAGGGAAACATGAATACGATCTCGATGTCGAAAATCACAAAGAGCATCGCGATGATGTAGTAGCGCATCGGAAACTGCACGCGGGCGTCGGAGAACAGCGGGCTGCCGCTTTCATACGGCGCGAGCTTGGCTCGATACGGACGGCTGGGCCGTACGATACGCCCGATCAGCAACTGAACCGCGCCGAATGCAAACGCGATCACGATGAAGATCAGGATCGGAATGTAATTCAGCGGCGCAGCTTCGTTACCCATGCACAACCTGTGAAGCGTAAGGCGTGAGACATGAATCGTTGACGAGCATTGGTCGTTCGTTCCTGTTAAGCGGCAGAGCGTGCGGCCAAAATCGAACCGAAAAACGGCTGGAACTTCAGCCCATCCAACTCGGGCTTCGGCATGCCCGTGTGCTGGACGAGGATCTTGAACGTGCGCCCCATGCCGTCAGGTCGCAGCAGCTGAATGGCGGCAAAAAATTCCGGTGATTCCGGTGGCAGCGATTCGAGCATCTGTTCCATGCCCAAGCCGATCAGGAAGCTCATCTGGTTCGTAAAACCGGTGACCTCCAAGCCGGCGCGAGCGCCGATGCGGGCCAAGGCCGTGAAATCCACGTGTGCGGTCATGTCCTGGTACCCGACGCGGTCGAAGGCATCCTCCGTGGTCGTCTGGCTGTAGTAGCAGAGGAATGTGCCTTGTTTACGCTCCGGGCCATAGAGGTCGTCGGCGGTGTGGCCATAGTCGATGGTCAGGACGACCCCCCGATCCATGACCTGCGCAACTTGCGTCATCCAGTCGAGCGCCGCCAGATTAATTTCGGTCCGATAGCCATCGGGCAAACTGATCTGTCCGTCCCGCAAATAGGCCGACAATGCATCCGACATGGGGCGATAGGTCTCGACGAATCGTCCGTCCCGGTAGTCAACCCACAGTTCCTGTGGGCGCCCGTCGAGCACTGCCAAGCGGTGAACCGGGAACGCATCCACAAGCTCGTTCGAGAAGAACAGTCCGGTCACGCTCTGCTGCGGTAGGTCCGCAAGGCGGTCGATCCATGCCACTTGACCGGCTTCGCCAAGCCAAGGGGCCAGGTTCTGCTGTTGTTGGGTGCGCATGGATGCGCTGCGTTCGATCAGCACATACCGTAGACGATCCCTGAAACCGGCCGGCGCGTGGGCACAGGCCGCCAGGAAATCGCGGGCAAGCAACCCCTTGCCTGGTCCCATTTCCACGACCGTGAACGGATTCGGATGGCCAAGGGCTTCGTCGAGTTGCCAGGCCTGTTTGGCCAGAGCCTGACCGAGAATCGGATGCACATCAGAACTCGTATAGAAATCGCCGGACCAGCCTATGCGTTCTTTCGATGCTTCGACAGGGCGAACATAGTACCCGAACTGTGGATGGTAGAGGGCGAGCTCCATGAATCTGGCGAACGGAATGGGGCCGTTCGCGGCGATTTCCGCGGTGATTTCAGTCAATAACTGCGGATGCCCAGCGCTCAAAGTGACACCACCCTTGTCGGAATTCGAGCTGTGTCTTGGCATGCTCTCCAAGAAGCCGCTCTCCTACCGTATTCTCTAGGGAAAAGAGGGGGTTAGATTAGCCGCTGGGTTGCGGGCAAGTCAAGGCGAAAAGACCCGGATGGGGAGGTGGTGGAGGCAACTCCGTGCTCGCAGGCTCCCCGACAAGATCAATAGAATCCTAAGGTAGTCGTCGGCGGTCGGCCGATGCGTGCACCGGAGTGTTCCCACCCCCACCCGCTAAGAAAAAATGAAGAAAATGGCGCCCGGTCGCCACCCCACGAGCATCATTCTTTGTTTGAAAGGGAACAGTTTTATTGGGGGTGGTGGGATGATGCGCGCACGAGGAGTCTTCCATCACCCACCATCCCGTGAGGAGTCCGATCAGACGAGGTGAGTGAGAAGAGGGGGAAGTAAGAGCCGGTTGCGGGAGGCGGCGGAGGGGGGCGACTTGTTCGCCGTTGCACCGACAGCCTTCTCTCAGCAAGGCTTTGTCAAAGCTAAAGGAAGGGCCAGACCACTCAACAGCCAGCTAGCACTTCCAAGGGCGATGTGGATCAGCGGTCGGTTGGCCAGATGAATCATCGTTGTTGAGTTTTGATTCGAGGCCGACCGTCTGGTCCGATAGAGCGAGAGTAGATAGGTCAGCGGATAGGTGAGGCTGAGTAAGAAGTAGAGTAGGGTAAAAATTCGTTCGATGCTCCCCAGATGCCCTAGCCCGATGACGGCGATGAAGGCGGTTGTCTGAAAATGGGAGATCCAAAAGAGAAGAGCGATGGCTCCCAAGATTCGCCACCCCCATATCAATGGGCGGATATTCGTGATCGTTGTCACAGGTGGAGGTGTTTGGGTGGTGAGCGCGAATACCATGTAGCTGAGGACGCCAAAACCCAAGGCCATTCCCAAGCCTCGGAAGAAACCGGCAGCCGGGGACGGCACCAGAATCCAGGAATGAACATCTGCTGCAGCGGGCCAAAATGGGGAGCAATCTTTGATCCACATGGAGAAAACTACTGCTGTGAGCAGGTAGATCGGATACTGAAACCAGTTTCTATCGGTGAATGCACCGATGGTTGCAGCGGTGGCAAGTGCGATCGACACAACCGGAACGAACAGCAAGTTCAATAGGTAGTGAGTGAATGAGAGCCCATGAGTTATCGAGAACAGGATTTCGGATCGCAGGATGACTTCTATGGTCATGCAATAGAGCCCATAGGCTCCAATCCATACCGCGATATATTTACTGCTCAATGGCGCCAACGAAAGCCAGCCTAAGAATGGGGGAGCGTCTTCACGTGATGCGTTCGGCCAACCGCACGGATTGTTGTGTTCTACTCCGCCATTCTAAATTGATATTCGACGGTGTCACGCGTTTCCGGTGAACTCGCTCCTTTGGAAGGCGTTGCCGCCGATGCTTGTCGCACCGTGCGGCACACCGGAGCACTTGTTCGACGTGGTGGTCCAGCTGAATCGCGGTGAGGTGAACGAGATATCACCATGAATCATGTCGGCGTCTTGCGGGGAGAAGATCGTCGCCGACGGCTCTCGCATGAGATGAGAAGAGTCCGGGACAGTGAGTCCTGTACCCCGACGAGGGTAGAAGTCCCGCCCTTTGTCGCCAGCGTCCTAGCTAAAAAGCGGAACGTTTTTCACTGAACAGAAATGCTCAGGCGGGAGGCGTTTGTCGGCTAGTGGTCACGCCCCGTGGCACTTTTTGTATTTCTTGCCTGAACCGCAGGGACAGGGATCGTTCCTGCCGACTCGGTCGGCCGGACGTTGTGCTGCCTGAGGAGCAGGCTCGTCGCTGCGGTTGAAGACCATCTGTGGTGGCGGTGTCGGTTCCGGTTCAGCGGGCGGCGGTTGTTCGCCCTTCACGGCCTGCACACGGAACAGCCGCTCCAGGACGTCAGACTTGATCCGGTCCATCATGGACGAGAACATATCGAAGCCTTCGCGTTTGTACTCGATCAGGGGATCTTTCTGCCCGTAGCCGCGCAGGCCGATGCCGTCGCGCAGGTGATCCATACCGAGGAGATGGTCCTTCCAGTGATGGTCGATCACTTGGAGAAGCAGCATCTTTTCGAGATAGCGCATCAGCTCGGTGCCGAGTTCCTGTTCCTTTTGTTCGTAGGTCTGGTGGACGTGCTTGTGGATGTCTTCGATGACGGCGTCGCGGCCTACGTCCTTGAAGTGTTCGGCGACCGTGCCGGAGCCGTTCGTGATGTCGATGTTGAACTGTCCTTGGAGGGCCTCGCCGAGGCCGTTGAAGTCCCACTCTTCCGAATACTGGTCGGCCGGGCAATAGGTGTCGACCATCGCGGTGACCACATCCCGCGTCATGTCGTGAATGTCTTCCTGGATGTGCTCGCCGGCCAGTACGGCATGGCGGTGCTGATAGATGACCTCGCGCTGCTTGTTCATGACGTCGTCGTATTCGAGCAGCTGTTTGCGAATTTCGAAGTTGTGGGCTTCGACCTTTTTCTGGGCGTTGGCGATTGCGCGAGTCACCATCCCATGTTCGATCGGCACGCCTTCCTCCATGCCCAGCTTGAGCATGAGTTGTGAGACGCGCTCCGAGGCGAAGATCCGCATCAGGTCATCTTCCAGCGAAAGATAAAAGCGGGAAGAGCCCGGGTCGCCTTGGCGGCCGGCGCGGCCGCGGAGCTGGTTGTCGATCCGGCGGCTTTCGTGGCGCTCGGTACCGAGGATGTGCAATCCTCCGAGCGTCACCACTTCGGCCTTGTCTTTTTCGCATTCAGCCTTGATCTGATCGAAAATCTGCTGTTTCCGTTCTTCGGTCAACGTTTCGTCCTGATACAGTACCCGCTTGAACAGGAAGTCGGCATTGCCGCCGAGCAGGATGTCGGTGCCGCGGCCCGCCATGTTCGTCGCGATCGTGACGGCGCCTTTTCGGCCGGCCTGGGCGACGATCTCGGCTTCCTTTTCGTGGAACTTGGCATTGAGCACGTTGTGCTTGATGCCATGACGGCTTAGGAACCCCGCCAAACGTTCCGATTTTTCGATCGAGATAGTGCCCACCAGGACCGGTTGGCCGCGTTCGTGACAGTCCTTGATATCCTCGACGATCGCGTTGAATTTTTCCTTTTCGGTCCGATAGACCACGTCGGCATAATCCTTACGGACCATGCTCCGATTAGTCGGGACGACGTTGACGTCGAGGTTGTAGATCTTGGCGAATTCGCCCGCTTCTGTGTCGGCGGTACCGGTCATCCCCGCGAGCTTCTTGTACATGCGGAAGTAGTTCTGGAAAGTCACCGATGCGAGGGTTTGGTTCTCGTTGGCGATCTTAACGCCTTCCTTGGCCTCGACGGCCTGGTGCAGCCCGTCGCTCCAGCGGCGTCCCGGCATCAACCGGCCGGTGAACTCGTCGACGATGATGACTTCGCCGTCCTTGACGACATAATCGACGTCGCGCTTGTAGAGAGCATAGGCCTGGAGCGCCTTGACGACGTGATGGACCAGGTCCATGTGCTTCAAATCGTAGAGGTTGTCGACGCCCAGCAGCTTTTCAACCCGGATGTTGCCGTCCTCGGTCAGCGAAGCAGTCTTCGTCTTTTCCTCGATCGTATAGTCTTGTTCGACTTTCAACTGCGGGATGATCGCGTTGATCCGGTAGTAGAGGTCCGTGGTCTGGTCGGTCGGGCCGGAGATGATCAGCGGGGTTCGCGCTTCGTCGATCAGGATGCTGTCGACTTCGTCGACGATGGCGAAGTTGAGCGGCCGCTGCACGCATTGGCTCAAGTCGCTGACGATCAGATTGTCGCGAAGGTAATCGAATCCATATTCGTTGTTGGTCCCGTAGGTGATGTCGGCGCGATAGGCCTCCTGTCTGCTACAGGGGCGAAGGCTGAGGAGCCGCTTGTCCGCCGCTTCGTACGTCGGGTCGAATAGAAACGACGCATCATGCTGAATCACGCCGACGGACAGGCCCAGCGCATGGTAGATCTGCGCCATCCACTGCGCATCGCGCTTGGCCAAGTAATCGTTGACGGTGACGAGGTGTGCGCCCTTCCCTTCCAGGGCATTGAGATACATCGGGAGGGTGGCGACCAGCGTTTTTCCTTCACCGGTTTTCATTTCGGCGATCCGGCCCTTGTGCAGGATCATGCCGCCGATGAGCTGGACGTCGAAGTGCCGCATGTTGAGCCTGCGGCGGGACATCTCGCGGCAGACGGCGAAGGCTTCGGGCAGAATATCGTCGAGCGTCTCACCGGCTTCCAGTCGCTTCTTGAACTCTTGTGTCTTGTCGGCCAGGGCATGGTCTGAGAGCGGCGTGAGCGACGATTCGAGCCCGTTGATTTGATCGACGATGGGCCGCAAGGCCTTGATCTCGCGATCGTTTTTGCTGCCGAAAATGATATTGAGGACCTGGGTCAGCATAGCGACACACCGTAACCCAGCCGGCGCATGACTCGGCAGGGCATCAAACGTTTAGCGGCGAAGTATACAGGAATCATTGCGGGAATCCTACCGAAGATACGCCAGGACTCTCAACCGCTTTAGTCCAGTCTTGAGATTTGGTCTGCGTTGATTTCATCTCACTCCCATCATATAGTGCGGGCACTCACGCGCGCATGGTTCGATAATTTCGAAGGAGTGATGGAGGTCCATGCGGAGCCGCTTCCCGAACTCCACCATTGTTTTCTTGGCCCTTACGCTGGCCGGACTCGGTTCGTTCACACTTCTCCCTATGGCCCACGCTGCGCAGACCGCGGCGGTGGACCAGGCTAGGCGCAGTTACGATAAGGCGGTGGCGCTGTTTCGCGAAGGCGATGCCGACGGCGCGATCGACGCCCTGAAGAAATCTCTCGGGCAGAACCCCCGCCAAGCGGATGCCTATCATCTCCTTGGGCTGGTCTATTTCAAAGGGAAGCGCAATCCCGACGAGGCCGTCCAGGCCTTCAAACAATCGCTGAAATTGAATGCCCGGTCGGCGGAGGTGCTGAACGACCTCGCAGACGTCTACCTTGCGGAGGGGAAGTCGGCCGATGCGGAAGCGGTGCTGAACAAGGTATTGGAGGTGGCGCCGGGTAACGAGGAAGCCTATCTCGATCTGGCGCGGTTGTATGAAGACCGCCATGATCGCGAACATGCCATTAATATGTATCTGTCGCTGCTGCGGGTCCACCCCGACCACAGCGACGCGCTCTATCACTTGGCCAATCTCTACGACAACCAAGGTGATGCCAAGCGGGCCCGCGAACAGCTCTCGCGGCTTACCCAAGCCAACCCCCGCCATGCCGATGCGTGGTATCTGCTTGGTCGGTTCGCCGAGCGAGGGAATGATTTGAACGGGGCTGCGGCGGCATTCAAACAGGCCATTGCCGTCAAGCCGGACTTTGTGGATGCGCACTACAATCTCGCGTTTGTATTAAGGAGCCAAGGGTTGTTGCCGGAAGCGGAACGGGAATTGTTGGAAGTAGTCCGCTACCGTCCGGAATACGCCGAGGCGCATCTGAATCTGGGCATGGTTTACACGATATTGAACCGGCTCGACGAGGCTGAGCGGGAGTACGAACGGGCCGTGTCCCTGAAGCCGAACTCCCTCGAAGCCCATTACAACCTCGGTGTGTTCTATGAGCTGCACCGGAAGGATCAGGTCAAGGCGTTGGCCCAGTACCGGCGGTATCGCGACCTGGGCGGCAAGGATGAGCGAGTTGAGCGGATCGTGGGGCTAGGCGGGCCATAGGGCATCAATCGCATTGACCCTGCCGGCCGCCGTTTGGTACTATTCCGACCCTGATCCCGGAAGTTGAGAATGGCATGGCCCTCTCCCTGAAATCGGTCGCTTGTGCGGTGCTCGGCGCAGTCATCATCCTGATCGCCGCGACCACCGGTTCGGCTGTCGCCCACGAATTACAGCATGCCACGCACCATACCGCCGGTATGCACGGGTCGGGACTCTGTGCCTGGATGTGCGCGACGACCGCCGCGGATACCGCAGGGCCCGCGCACCACTTCCAGATCTTCGCCATCCTTGAGCAGCTGTCCATGCTCACGGACCTTGCTGCATCCGATCAGATCTTTACCTCCAGCGCACCCCGCGCGCCGCCAGTCTCCCGCTAATCTCGTCATCCGCAGCGAGTGCATTGTCAGCCGTCCTTTCATGAAGGGCTGCTGAGGTCCATACAGGCCTCGACCACCCTCTTAGAGGGTATCGCGAGGCGAGAGCTCCATCAGATACACCAGCGATATCGGGCCTGGGACCAGGGTGCACCTCTACTTTATTTTCGAGGGACTGATTAGGGCGAGGATCATGCGGAACCAGATGGATACCAATAATCGTGTCGTCCGGAGGTGCCTCCGGTTTGTGGCCTGTTTCGGAGCGGCACTTAGCTTTTTGTCGACGATGGCAGGCCCAAGCGTGGCCGCAGAGTCGAAAGGCGACAAATCATTCCAGGCCATCGTGACGGATGCGCAGGGGGTGGAAACAGAATTGAAGAACGTCATCTTCTATTGGGAAGAGAAGATGAGCGAAACGTCATTTGTTCCCCACGAACTGCGGCACCTCCCTGCCAAGCGCGGGACGGCCACGGTCAATATTAAATTCGAGCAGATCAAGCAGATCGACGTGAAAAGCGGTGCCGACAAGAATACGCCGGCGATGACCGTGACCCTGGCCAATGGCAAGAATGGCGAATTCACACCGGCCGTTGCCGGCAGCCTCAAGGGCGAGTCCGATTTCGGCCAATTTGAGGTGCCGGTCGGAACCGTGTCGAAGATCGTTTTCAAGTAGCGGCGTGTAAGGAAGTGGAAGGTAGCACGGACGTGAATCACGCGACGATGCAGGACCGGTGGCAGTCTAGGCAAAGTGCCACAGGCTGGGGCGCTTCCCTTGCGTTCCACGCCTGTTTGGTTCTGTCTGCCCTGGCGCTCACGCCGCGTATGACCGTGGTGCCGCAGGAACCCTTCAAATGGGACGTGGCCCTGGTTGAGCCGCCCCGCGAGGTGGCTCGTGAGGAACCACCGCCTCCGCCGCAGGTTCAGCCGCCGACACCCCCGACACCGCCTAAGCCAAAGAAGGCAGCGCCAGTGCAGGCCGTCGAGCCTCCTCCTCAAGTCGTGACCAGACAGGTCGAGACTAGGGAGGTCGCGCAGCCCGTGCAACGCGTGGCTGAACCGATGCAGCGGGCCGTCGAACCTGTTCAGCGCGTGGAGCCGGTGAAGGAAGTCATTCAGGCTGAGATCAAGCCGGTCGAACCTCAGGAAATCAAGAGGCCGGAGCCGGTCGTGCAGGCCGTCGTGCCTGCTCCCGTAGAGCGTGAGGCTACTCCGGTGGTGGAACAAGCCGTTGCGTATCAGGCGGCACCGGCGGTTGAGACTCATGAGGCGCCGGCAATCGTGACGAGCGAGCCGGTTGTAGAAACCCGTGAAGCTCCGACGGTCGTGGCGGCTCCACCAGTGGTCGAAACTCACGCCGAGCCTGTCGCAGTGGCGCAATCTCCGGCGCCTTCCGCCGAGCAGGCACCCGAAGCGCCTCCCGTGGTGGCGAGTGTCACGGCTTCGGCCGAGCCGGTCGCAGCCCCGCCTGTTGCCGCCGAACCGGTGGCGGCTCAGTCCCCGGCCATGCACGAACCGGCACCGGCGCAACAGCAGGAGCACCAAGTCGTCGCGCGCGCGGTACCGCCCAAGTCTACGCCGTCCAAGTCAGATTATGCCTGGCTGGCAGAATCGCTCCATCGGCGCATCATTGAGCTGCGGCACTATCCCAAGACCGCCCGACTGAACGGATGGGAAGGGAAAGTCGTGCTCCGGGTCACGCTGAAGCGTGACGGACATCTCGAGGACGTGCAGGTCGTGAAGAGTTCCGGGTACGAGGCGTTGGACAGCGCCGCTATAGAAGCCGTGCGGCGGGCTTGCCCGTTGCACATGAAGCAGGACGTCGTGACCCCGACGGTCGTGGTGCAAGTGCCGATCAGCTACAACTTGGGGAATTGATCGTAACCGTCACAATCGGGAGCCTGCGATGAACACATCGGTTGCCAGTCGATACAGCGGCAAGCTCTTGCTGGTCACTCTTTTTGCTCTGGCGCTCGCCGGCACGGCGTGGGCCATGGGGACTCGTCCCCCGGCGGCAGGCATGCCGGCAACCGGATTTTCTCTGACGGATCTTAACGGCAAGGCCCATAGTCTGGAGCAATACAAGGGCAAGGTCGTGTTGCTGAATTTTTGGGCGACATGGTGCAAGCCCTGCACGACCGAGATGCCTGCGATGCAGGCTGCCTACGATCAACTGCGCGACAAGGGATTTGTCGTGTTGGCGGTGAACGAACTCGAAGATGAGGCGAAGGTGCGCGAGCACATCGCCACCTACAAGCACACGTTCCCGGTGTTGTTGGATCGCCAGAACCAAGTGGCCAATCAGTACGGCGTATTTGGTCTTCCCGTCAGTGTGTTCATCGATCAGCAAGGTGTGGTGCAGGAATACATCAAAGGCGGGCTGCTGACGGAGCGCAAGATCCAGGAGATTGTTGCTCGCATCCAGTCCGAAACCCTTAAGACGGCGGCACTTCGCTGAACTAGGATGTCCGGTCCGATTCGCATCATAACGGGTATTGCGGTAGTGCTGCTTTTTCTGGCGCTCCAAGTCGGTGCGCCGCTGCATGCGATGGAGCATGCTGCTCAGCATACCCACCACGAAGCCGCTTCCCACTCTACGACCGAGTGCTCCGTGATGTGCGCGGCAGGTCAGGTGCTGAACGGCTCTGAAGAGCCGGTGCTCGAGCCGCTACGCGCCGTGACGTCGGCCGATCAAGTCGCCCAGTCGGTTGCGACCCGTCTCTTGCCCTCAAGACTCTCTTCGCGCGGCCCTCCCGCGATGCAATTCAATTAAGCGCCTCATTGTGCGGATCGCAGGCACGTATTCTCGTCGCCCTTTCATGCGCGGCAGGGTGCGGTGCATGCACGATTGGCCCGACGTGGTGATTCCATAGAACAATCCAAGGCAGTGGGCCGGTTGGTCTTTCACGAAGACGGCGCAGGAAAAAGGAGTCGGTCAATGGCGTACGGTTGGAGAAAAAGTGCAGCGGCAGTCGTGCTTGGGGCAGTGACGGTATTGGCTGGCAACCAGCCTCAGGCGGAGGCGTCCTGCGGAGCGGTCTCCTGTTTTGTCGTGATCGGGTCGCAGCAGCAGGTCCCGCAGGCCGGTGTGCTCACGGTGAACGGGATCTACAACTATACGCCGATGCGAGTGTTGAACGGCACGTCCGGTATCATTCCCGGTGTGGACCAGGCCAATCGCCAAATGATCCTCGATCACCATCAGGAAACGCGCACGATCACGCAGCAGGCGACCTTGGATGTGAACTACGGCATCACCGAGCGATTGGGATTGCAGATCACGTTGCCTTACGTGTGGCGGACGCACCAACACATCGACGGGATCGGCGAGGATGGGCTCAACGGCGAGGGCGCGCCGACCAAGTTTTCAACGGACGGGATCGGCGACATTCGGGTCGGCCTCAAGTACAACGTGCTCCCGACCCTGCGCAGCATGGTGGTCTTCGGCTTCGGGGTGTATCTGCCGACCGGCGCGACAGGCGCGCATGACGATGCCGGAACCCGTATGGAATCCCCGGCTCAGCTGGGACGCGGGCAAGTCGGGATCAACCCGACAATTTATCAGTCGTACGAACTCATTCCTCACCGACTCAACCAGTTCCTTTCCGCGAGCTATCGGCACACCTTTCGGAACAACGACGGCTATCAATTCGGCGACGAGTACATACTCAATGCCGGGTTGAATGTGGTCACCACGCCGTGGCTGGTGCTGACCGGTCAGGTCAATTACCGCTATTTGGTGCATGACAACTTCAGTTCCTCGCTGCTTCGCTCGGCGACACCGGCGGATGCTCCGGATTTCCCCGGTGAACCGGTGCTGCTGGATCCGACGATCCGCAGTCGGGCAGTGCCGACGACCGGCTCCACCTACCATGCGTTCTCGCCCGGATTTCAGATCGACCTGGGGCAGCTCGTGCAGTCGAGTGTGACCAACATGGCTTCGGTGTATTTTTACGCGCAAATTCCCTTTGCTCGGGATTCCAACAACAGTTTGGCGCAGGGGACCAGTTTCGTGTTCGGCTTGACGAAGTCGTTCCAGCTGATTTCCGCGGGAAGCTAGAGGCGAGATGATGACGTACGGGACTCGGCTCCGTTCGATCGGGTGGGGCTCCATTGCAGTCACGGCCATGCTCGGCGCGGCCGAGGCGACGCTTGCGGCTGCCGATCCGCCGGCCGGCATGCAGTTGGCGCCGAAACAGGTGACCGAGCATAAGGTCAAGGTCGTGGCCGGCCCGTCCGTCCAGATCGACGAGCGCGGCGTCGTGTCGCTTGCTTGGATGGAAGACGACAAGGATGTGCGGACCCTGATGTATGCCCGGGGCAACGAGCCCGGGGGCACGGTCGGTTCACCGGTGCGGATCAACCGGCCGGATGAAACGCCATATTGGCGTCAAGAGGCGCCGGCCATGGTCGTGTCCGGTGATGAGGTGTTCGTCACCTGGGGGTTGATGCATCCGAAGGCGGGACCACAGCAGCCGCTCGCGACCGAATTGCGTCTCAGCCGGTCGACCGACGGAGGCCGCACGTTCGAACCTTCCGTGCTCGTCAACGATGATTCCGGCGTGATTCAACACACATTCGATTCGCTGCATCGCGGGCCCGACGGCCGTCTGTACATGGCGTGGATCGACGGTCGGGACGGAAAGAAGGAACCGGGAACGTATGCAGCCAGGTCGTTGGATCGAGGCGCCACCGTGACCAAGAACCTCAAGGTGGATGAAGGAACCTGCGTCTGCTGCCGGACCGCGCTCGCCACCGGCCCGGACGGCACGCTGTACGTCGCATGGCGAAAGATTTTTGAGGGCAACGTTCGCGAGACGGTCGTGGCCCGCAGCCTTGACGGCGGCGAGACGTTCGAGGCGCCCGTCATCGTCGGGCATGATCAATGGGTGTTCCCGGCCTGCCCGCATCGTCCGGCCTCCATGGGAGTGGACCGAGAGGGTCGTCTGTACGTCGTCTGGTACACCGAAGGCACAGACGAAATCCCATCCGTCTACTTGGCCTATTCAGACGATCGGGGGAAAACCTTCTCGGAGAAGCGCAAGCTCAATACGGCCAGGAACACATTCCCCGATCATCCGCAATTGGCGGTGGATCCGGCCGGCAGAGTGGTGGTCATCTGGGAAGAACAGGCGCCGGTCAAACGCGACGTGGTCGTGAGCGTCTCCACCGACCGCGGCCAATCCTTCACGGCGCCGTTCAAGGTGAACGAACGGAAGAGTCAGACGCCGGTCGTGGCGGTGAACGGGCGCGGGGAATTCGCGATGGCTTGGATCGAGCACGGCATGCCCGGTCATAAGATGGTCGTGCAGACGTTACGGTTGCCGGAGGTCAAGGTGGCGTCGGAAGAGGGCGTCAAGCCGTGAACGACATGCCGTTTCAGGGGCGTCCCGCAATCGGTCTTGGAAGCGTGGCCGGCTGGATGATGGGTTGGGTATTGAGCCTAGCCACCGTTGCGTTCGGTGCCGACGACCCCTTGGCGGCGATGAAGATCGGCCGTGCGCCGGCCGGAACGGCTGCGGCGCCGTTCGAGCTGCGAGCGCTCGATGGTCGCACGGTTCAATGGCACGAGCTGGCCGGCAAGGTCGTCATCTTGAATTTTTGGGCGACTTGGTGCGGCCCCTGTAAGGATGAAATGCCGGCGTTGGAGCGGCTACGGCAACAACTCGACCCGTCGCGAGCGATGCTGTTGACCGTAACGACCGATCTGCAGCGCGAAGGCATCAAGCAATTTTTGGCCGCCATGGACGTGCGACTTCCGGTGTTGTTCGATGAGGATCAAGATGTCTCGCGCGCCTACATGGTGCGGGCTTTGCCTACGACCGTCATCATCGATCGCCGGGGTTCCCTGGTCGGGCGAGCGGTCGGTCCCCGCGAATGGGATGCGCCGGCGTCGTTGAAGCTGATACAGCAATTGGCGGAGGTACGCGAGTGAGACGTCACGCGCCGATTCTCGCCGTCATCCTGGCGGTCGCCTATCTCGCCCTGGCCCTCCTGGCCACGGCCTGCGTGACGGACCATGCCGAGGCCGCGGTGCCGCAGCACCATTCGCAGCATGGTAGCAATCTTTCCCATTCGTCTTTTTGCGCCTGGGCCTGTCAGGCGAATCCGACTTCCGGCGGGGCTGTTCAGACCCCTGTCTCGGAACCCATCGCGGTCGCAAGGGCCGTGCTGCGACCGGAGTTGCCGGGCGAAGCCGGGCCCATTCAGTCTCTTCGTGCCTCACGGGCGCCTCCCGTCCGTTTCTAAGCCATTCATCCCTACATATGTGTGAGGTCCGCTTGTGCCCGAGACGAGGGCGCAAGGGGTTTGTCTGATTTCGTCGCGGCAAGTCATTGTCAGAAGGAGCGCGTGATGTGGGCCATTGGTGATTGGAGAACAGTCGGATTATTCGTCTCTATTGCCTCGGTAATGTCGATCTCATGGTGTGCAAACGGTTCGTGGGCGCAAGAGTCCGGTGCCGGAGCCGTAGACTCCGTTCAGCGGGAAAAGCAGCTACGCGACCAGATGCAAACCATCCTAAACGAACTGGAGGAACTGCAGAAGGCCAAGCCGGCTACTCCGGCCGCTGAGATTCCAGCCGCTCCCGTCGTGAAGGAGAGGGAGACGACGGCGCAGGTGCAGGAAGACGGGAAGGGGGGCGAGGCGCTGGAGTATGAGTTGGCCGATATCAGCATCGTCAGTAAACGGGTGCAGCGACGTCCTGAAGGTCTTTCCCTTTCCTCGACGCTCCCGTCGGAAACCGATTCCCAGCCGACCAGAACCATGAAGGAGTCGATGGAGTCATTGCCGGGCGTAGTCATGCGGCAAGCGAACGGACCGCGCGATTTCAGCATGATGATCCGCGGCCAGGGTGCCAAAACGACGTTCGCGGTGCGGGATATCAAAATATACGAAGACGGGTTCATCCAGACTCAGTCGGATGGTTTGTCTCGCCTGGATATTCATGATCCGTGGTTCATGCGGAGCGTGGAAGTGACGCGCGGCGCGTCATCCTCCCTCTACGACAACTATGCCTTGGGCGGCATGGTGCATTTCAGGACGCGCCGGGGCAGCGACATCAACGGCTTTGAGACGTTCGTGTCGGGCGGTTCCTTCGGCTATCACAAGGAGGCCTTCGCCGTCGGTGAGCAATACGAGAACCTCGATATCTCCCTCTTTGCCAGCAACGTCGGAGAAGACGGGTTCATTCGCAACAGCGACTATAAAACCCAGACGCTCAATTTCAATCTGCGGTTCAAGATCGACGACAAGCAGAATTTCTACTTCAAGGCCATTACCAACTGGCTGGATTCCCGTGTTCCGACCCGGTTGACCCAGGCGCAGTTCCATGCCGACGAGCGCCAGGCGGGCGGCGCTCAAACGACCTGTACGCCGGGCGTCTACAACGCCGGCTGCGCCAATGCGACCTTGCTGCACCAGCAGCGCGTCGACCGCCGCACCATCATCGGCGGTATGTACGAGCGGCAGATCAATGCGAATACGGTGCTGACGGTGGAGGCGGACTACGACGTCAAGGACATCAATCAGTACTTCTCGCAAATCACCGACAACGTCAATCCCAACTATCACCACTATACGGATCTGCGGCATGACGGCAGGCTCGGCGACATGCCGCTCCGCAGTTACGTCGGCTTCTTCGCCAATCAAATGGAGCAAGAAGGCCAGACGTTCCAGAATCTGGCGACGGGCTTCGGGACGCGCGGATCGTTGTTGCAAAACAACCGGGGCACCATCCGCAACATCGGCGGTCGCATCCGCGAGGAGTTGGAATTCGTGCCGAAGTGGACTCTGGCGGCAGGCTTGGGCTTTGAACAGTCGATGGTGAGCGTCCAGCAAATCAACTACACCGGCGCGACACCCTCGCCGAGCAGTGCGGATCGGACGTTTTACAACTGGGCGCCGGAAATGTCCCTGACCTGGAAGCCGGCCGAAGGCTATCGCCACTGGGTGCGTGGTTCCACGGGCTATGGTATTCCGGGCTTCGGTAATTTGCTGCGGGATCCGATCACAGGCCTCCCGGGATCCAATTTCGACCTGAAGCCGCAGAAGAACCTCAACACGGAAATCGGCACCGAGTCGAAGCTCACCAAGGACCTGTTGATCCAGTTGGTCGGGTTCTGGACCTTCTTCAAGAACGAAATCATCACGCAGACGATTTCGGGCGCCAATACGGCTTCGGTCAATGCGGACTCATCTCAGTACCGCGGGATCGAAATGTTCTACGACTACCGTCCGGTGACCGGCTTACGCTTGTCGGGCGCCTACACCCACATCGATGCCAAGTACATCAACTTCTCCGACCGCTTGGCGACGGGGTTTCTGGCTCGGGACGGCAACAAGGTCCCCAATGTGCCCACCGACGTGTTCTTCACCAAAGCGGAATACGATCACTGGCAGAGCGGTTGGGGCGCTTGGGTCGAGGGTAATTACTACAACAGTTACTTCCTCAACAACAGCAATACATTCGGGATCCCGTCGTATTTCATCGCGAACGTCAACGTGCACAAGACATTCGAAGTCAAGAATTCGTGGTTCCGATTCGCGAAGCTCTATGTCGAAGTGGACAACATCGCCGATAAGAAGTACGCCGCGTCCGGCCAGGTGATCGGCGGAGAGACCGCCGGCGCCGCCGCGTTGAACCAGATCTTCTTTGCCGGCTACGGCAGAGCGATCTATGGAGGCATCACGCTGGGCCTGTTCTAACAGGATGTTGAAAATGGCTGCCAGCCTCGTCCTTACATCACGCAGAGGTGCAACGTGCGACATCGCGTACGATTCGCCTCTGCGTTCGCTGAGGACTCGCCGGTCAGCCATTTTGAACTTCCTTTGCCTGGACGGCGCTCACAATCACGTTGAGGGGAGGGAGCCATGATGAAACAGCTGTTGCGCGTCGAGGAAGCCGCGGATGCATTAGCCGTGAGCCGCTGGACCATCTACCGATGGGTGGAGCAGGGGCGACTCGAGGGGACCAAGATCGGGCGCGGAAGCCTGCGGGTGTTCCGGACTTCGATCGAGAAACTGGTCCAGCAAAATAGGGTAGACGACTGCCGACTCACTGTGTGATAACCGGACAGGGCCCGTCATCAACCGGAGGCTTCGTAGCACTCGTGCGTCGCCCGTCGGCGCACGGGCGGGTGAAGTGGTATGTTCCGCTGGCTCGTTATTTTGTTCCTGCTCTGTGCGATCCCGGCCCAGGCCGCAACGGCGGCCGATACGACCAGTCTAGAAGCCTTCGCCTCCCTCCCACGCATCGTCTCCGTTCAGCTCTCGCCGTCAGGACAACAGCTGGCCCTGCTTCGCAACCAGGACGGCAAGTCGATGCTCGTCACGCAGACCGTCGCTGGGCAAGACTCCCGCGTGGTGGTGACCACCGACAATGGGGAACACGTCATCAACTGGTTCACCTGGGTCAATGACGAGCGGATGGTGGTGAGTCTCCAGGTTGCCGCCGTCAGCGGCAAGGCCGAGCAGCAAGACACGCGATTGTTGGCCGTCAATCGCGACGGGAGCCAACAGAAGTCCGATTTGCTCAAAAGTTCTTCGTTCCTGTTCGCTCCTAAACACGTTCCCCAGTTCCAGGATCGGATCATCGGGGATCTGCCCGACGATTCCCGGCATGTCCTCATGCAACTGGATTTCGAGCGGCCGCTGTCTCCCGACGTGTACAAGGTGGATGTATATAGCGGTGAGCGGACGATCGTCGAAACCAATCCGGGACTGCACACCGGTGTCCGCAATGTGTCGAATTGGGTCGTTGACCGCGAAGGGAAGGTGCGGGCAGGCGTCGGGCAGGATCGGACCACTGTTCGAGTGATCGCGAAAGCTCCGGGGAGCGATTCCTGGCGTGAGTTTGCCGAATACGACCTGACGAAGGAAACAGGACCCTATCCGTTGGGGTTCGACGAAGACCCACGCTGGCTGTATGTGCGGGACATGCATCGTGGACGGACGTCGATCTTCAAGATCGATACGGCCGATCCCGGTGCGGACCGGATCCTCGTCGCGACCGATCCCAAGTGCGATTTGCTGGGGGATCTCGTCTATTCTCGCTGGCGACGCAAGGTCGTGGGGGTCCGCTATGGCGCGGAGGACCAACGTGTGCTGTTCTGGGATTTCGACGCGCAACGTCTGCAAGCCCGAGTCGATCGGGCGTTGCCGGGCCGGACCAATATCGTCCACAGCACCAACGGGGACGGTCATCTGCACATCGTGAAATCCGGAGGTGTCGCGCATCCCCCCGAATGGTACCTATTCGATGAACGGGACAGCCACGTGGCCAAATTGGGCGATGCCTATGAAGGCTTCGCCGCGCTGCGTCCCGTCGTGCCGGAACCGGTCAGGGTGTTGGCTCGGGACGGGAAAGAGGTGCCGGTGCAGTTGGTGAAGCCAAGAGGGCTTGATGGGCGGCGCATGCCTATGGTCGTTTATCCCCACGGCAATCTGTCCTCGCGTGACTCGACCGGGTTCGATCCCTGGACCCAGTGGTTCGTCAGTCAGGGGTGGATGGTCCTGCAAGTCAGTTTTCGCGGCGTCGGTGCGTTCGGCGATGATTTTCTGCGGGGGGGATTTCAGCGCTGGGGGCTCGAGATGCAGAACGACCTGACCGATAGCGTGCGCTGGGCGGTTCAGGAAGGATTCGCGGATCCGAACAGGGTCTGCATCGTCGGGGCCAACTATGGCGGGTATGCGGCTTTGATGGGAGTCGTGCGCACGCCGGAGTTGTACCGTTGCGCCGTCAGTTTGGGCGGCATCACGGATTTACCGCAATTGGTTTCCGACAGCCGTTGGTATTTGAACCGCAAGGATGTGTCCGAGGCTCGGATCGGTTCTTGGTGGGGCGATCCCGAACGCCTGCAGGAGACATCACCGACTACCCATGCCAAGGAACTCAAAGCGCCTCTCCTATTGTTGCATGGGGCTGCCGATCGGCTGATTCCGGTCGCCCATTCGCGAGAGCTGGCCGCCGCACTCAAGGCGGCCGGGATCGGAACCATTCGGTATGTCGAACTACCCCAAGCCGACTATCAACTCAACGCGGACGAAGACCGTCTGCAGGTGTTTCAAGAACTCGACCGCTTCCTTCACCAGTATCTCGACTGAACGTAGAGTCCCGCCCATACGCTTGTAGCAACAGTGAGCACGCGTCGGTAGACAGTCAGGAATCACGCCGCGTAGCATGCGACCCCTGCCGTGTGTTTCGGTCTTTCGGGAGAGGTCATGTTTGCCGCCTGGCTGTGCTTGCTGTTCCTACTCTGGTTGAGTCCCGGTCCCGCTCAAGCGGAGTCCCCTTCGATTCCAGACGTCACGCTGGCTCCGGCCCAGGTCGTGGCTGCTGGGCCAATCGCCTTCTCGCCTCCGTCCCTTCAGTATGACGCGGCAGGAACGTTGCACGTCGTCTGGCAAGAAAAGCCGGACAGTCAAGGGCTGGTGAAATCCCTGCGGCTGGCCGGCGCATCGCGGCGTCCCGACGATCCGGTTCAAGTGAGTTCCGTCGGCCTGGGACCGGACGCTCTTCACCAGGCGCCTGCGGTGACGGTGGGAGGAGAGGACCAGGTCTTCGTGAGCTGGTCTACGGCGAATCGGGCTGCGGGTGCCATGTTTGCCTCGGATCTCCGAGTCGCCTCGTCGAGGGACGGAGGAAGGAGTTTCTCACCGCCGGTCCTGGTCAACGACGACGGCTTGCCCATTGCCCATACATTCGACGACATCCTGCGCGGTCCCGAACAGGACCTCTACGTCATGTGGTTGGACGGGCGCGGCAAGGATCGCAGCGGTGCCGCGGTCCAGTTCGCCTGTTCCCGAGATGGCGGTGCGACATTTTCTCCCAACCTCACGGTCGATGGCATGGCCTGTCCCTGTTGCCGGCCGATGCTGGCAGCGGCGCCGGACGGCAGTCTCTGGGCTGCCTGGCGAAAAACCTTCGACGGTCATGTCCGCGATATTGTGGTCGCCCAATCCACCGATCGGGGCCGGACGTTCGGTTCACCGCGGCTCGTGCATGAAGACCATTGGGTCTTTTCCGCCTGCCCCCACCGAGGTCCTTCCCTGGGATTCGATCGACGGGGAAGACTCTACGTCGCCTGGTATACGGAGGGCACCGACGAGCAGGCCAGGATCTATTTGGCGGTGTCCGATGACCAGGCGAAGAGCTTCACGGAGCCTATCCTGCTGCATACCTCGACCAATTCCTTGCCGGACAACCTGCGTATGGCGGTCCATCCTGAGGGCATGGTCGCGGCGGTGTGGGAAGAAGTCACCGGCGTGCGCAAACGCGTGGTGTTACGGCTCTCGCTCGATCGAGGCAAAACGTTCGGGGCGGTGCTGCCCTTGAGCGCCGGCACGAAGGCGGAACACCCAACCGTTGCTATTCATCCATCGGGAACATTCGCCTTGGCCTGGACCGAGCACGTCTTTCCCACGAACAAGATCGTCGTGCAAGAAGGCCGAATCGATCCTCCGCAACCGGAGAGGACACCGTGAGCCGGCAGCATCATGCCCGGATGGTTCGGGGAAGGGACAGGGCCTTCTCTTTCATCAGGTGGCGAGCAGCGTTGGTCCTGCTTGGGATCGCCGTCTACCTTGCCGCTGGTGTGATGGCAGGAGTGTGTTCCGAGGCGGCCGGTCCAGGCACGACGCACCCAGCCTCTGCGCACCATTCGTCTTCCAAATCAGCCGATCATCACCTGTTCTGTGAATGGGGCTGCCAGGCCGGAGTCGGGGTGTGGTTGGTTGCGGCGCCCGTCACTGCTCCTATGTTAATGGCCGGTGCGTGTGCTCTTCCTCGAGCAGCGCAATCCTGGCAGCCCAGTCTGTCTCTCTGTGCCGCCGTCCGTGGTCCGCCATCCATTCCTGCGCTCACATAACCATCCAATCAGTCGAGTCTATTGGTTGAGGCCGAGGTGGGCCTGTCTGGCTCCGCTGCGACGGCCTGTGGCCCGGTCCGGCCCAACGCGAAGGAACGTTTCTCATGACTGCCCATACGCAATTGGTTCCTGTATCCCGCACGCTCTGCCTGCTCACCTGCTGCCTGCTGTGGACTGTGCTCCTCTCTTCTTGCACCGGTCCGGGGGTTGGGTCTCATGGGAGGCAGGAAACGACCGGCTACGCCTTCACGAATGGTCGATGGTTCGACGGGGAGGGCTTTCGCGAAGGGACTTGGTATGCAGCGCAAGGGAAGCTGACACGCAGCAAGCCGGACATTCCCATCGAGATCGTCGATCTGCAGGGCGGTTACGTCGTGCCGCCATTTGCCGAGGCGCACAACCACAACGTGGAAGGTCCGTGGAATCTGGAGCAGGTTGTCTCGCGATACCTGGCCGACGGCGTCTTTTACGTGAAGATTCCCGGCAACATCGCGGAGTTCACCAAGCAGATTCGTTCGAGGGTGAACCGCCCGGACAGCATCGACGTGCTGTTCTCCAACGGTGGACTGACGGCAACCGGCGGACACCCGGCACCCTTGTACGAAGAGGTGTTGGCCGGCACCCGCTATGCGGCGATTGTTGGAACCCTGCCGAAAGACTGGTTCAACCGTCGCGCATACTTTTTCATCGATCAGCCCGGCGATGTGGAAGCGGTCTGGCCTGCGATCCAAGCGGACCGACCGGATTTCATCAAGGCCTACCTCGCCCATAGCGAGAACTTCGCCGCAGGACCGGCGCACTCGAGTCCCGCGCGCCATGTGGGACTGAATCCGGACCTGTTGCCGCAGATCGTCGCCAAGGCACACACACAGGGACTGCGGGTCAGCGTGCATGTCGAGACGGCGGCCGATTTTCGCGCTGCGATTCGGGCCGGGGCGGACGAACTCACCCATGTGCCGGGTTGGTGGGTGGCGGAGCCTGGCGATGTCGCCGCGGCGCAATTGACCGAGCAAGACGCAGAGCTGGCGGCGTCGGTCGGTGTCACCGTGGTGACGACCACCGTGGCGGCAGCACTCATGCCGGGGCACGGAACAGGCTCGTCCCACGAGCCGCACCATCGACCCTCACCTGACCCGCACGGGCACCATGCTTCGCCGATCGATTCCGCCACGGTGCGGGCGCTCCAGCGGGACAACCTTCGTTTGCTCCACCGGCATCACGTGCATCTGGCTGTCGGCAGCGACCATGCCGACACATCCCTCTCCGAGGTTTTTAATCTGCAACAGCTGGGACTGTTCGATAACCGAACGCTTCTGACCCTTTGGTGCCGGGACACGCCGCGCGCACTCTATCCGGGAAGACAGATCGGGCGTCTGGAAGAAGGCTACGAGGCCAGCTTTCTCGTGCTCGCCGGCGATCCCATCGCGGAATTCTCGGAAGTTCGCGCCATTCGCAGTCGCTTCAAACAGGGACGGCCGCTGGCCGTTCCGAATCCAGGACACGTTACGCATTGATGTGAAAGGAGTCGTCCATGCATCGTCACCGTAGACATTTCATTCATGTGGTTCACTGTGGCCTGCTTGCAGGCTTGGTTTGGGGAGCCGGCCCGGCAGGGGCCTTGGCTCAGGACGCGCCGCCGGGGGGAGAGGTTCCGGTGGTCGAAATGGAAACCGTCAAGGTCGAGGGGCAGCGAATCGAAAACATCGAGGATGTGAAGCAGGAGTTTGCGCGCAGGCCCGGCAGCAACATCCTGATCCAAGAGAAGGAGATCACCGAGTCGCGGGCGCTCAATTTGCAGGACGTGCTCCAGTTTGCGCCGGGCGTCCGTTTCCAATCACGGTTCGGCGCCGACGAAGGCCAGTTCCAGATTCGCGGTACGTCGCTGCGGAATAACTTTCACCATCGCGGGATCAATATCCTCATCAACGGCATTTTCTTCGGCGACGCGGACGGCTTCTCTGATTTCGAGTCGATCGATCTGCTGGCCTACGAGCGGATCGAGGTCTACAAAGGGGCGAACGCGCTCCGATACGGCGCGAACAGTATCGGCGGCGCCATCAACTTCGTGCCGCGCACGGGCTACAGCGCCTCGATGTTGCAGATGCGAATGATCGGCGGCAGTTTCGGCATGATCAGCGGTCAGGTCTCGAGCGGCAAGGTCACGCAACCGTTCAAGGTCGGCAGCATGAACGCCACGATGGATTATTACATCAGCGTGTCGGGCAACCGTCAGGACGGGTTTCAGGACAACAGCCAGCAGGCGCGCGAGCGCATCAACGCCAACATCGGATTGCAGTTGGGCAACCACCAAGAGATTCGGGCGTACTTCCTCCAAGCCAACGTCGCCGAGCGGATTCCCGGGTCGCTTACCAACGAACAGCTGTTTTCCAATCGGCAGCAAACCGGCGGGCAGAGTCCTCCGGGGACGCCGCCGTTCTTTGCCTGTGTCACGAGCAATCAGGCGTGCAATTGGGGCCGGTACTACACCCTGCAGCGGATCGGTATCGCCTACCACAACGAATTTGCGCCCAATCAGTTCTTTGAAATCATTCCCTACTTCTCCAATCAGTTTGTCGACCATCCGATCTTCCAGACGATCCGGCAGGAAAACAACAACGTCGGCGGCGAGTTCCGCTACGTCAACTCGAACGCGCTGTTCGGAAAGAACAACTCCTTCGTCGCCGGGTTCCAGCCGCGGTACGGCAATCAACGGCAGCAGCGCTTCGTGAACATCAACGGCAACATCGGGGCGCTGACGCAAAGCTACAACGCGAAGACCACCTACTTCGGCGCCTATGCGGAAGATGCCTTCGACGCCACCAAGGACTTCACGATCGTGATCGGAGGCCGGTGGGATTACACGGGACGCCAGGCCACGGTCGATAACTTCGGACCGGCCGGGAACCCGTTCAACCCCAACACCCCCTCGGTGCAGACCGGTACGCAGAAACCGCTGCAGCATTTCGGCGCCATCAGTCCGAAGGTCGGTTTTGTCTATCGCACGACGCCGACCTCGCAGTTGTATTTCAACGCCAGCCGGGCCTATGAGGCACCGCTCAATGTGGAGCTCTTGTCCTCCGTCAATGCCAACGGTTCGGCCAATACGGGTTTCCTCAATCTCGACGCGCAACGGGCTTGGCAGTTGGAGCTCGGTCACCGCGGAACCACGGCGGACAAGCGATACAGCTGGGACGTGACCGTCTATAACCTGGAAATGCAGAAGGAGATCCTGGCCTCCAACATCAACAACCAAGGGACGTTCCAGAATGCCAACGGGACCAGGCATACCGGCGTCGAAGCCGGCGGTGCCACGGTGCTGAAGAAGGGTTTGTTTGCGCAGGGGGGTGCCGGCAAGGACGACAGCCTGCAGACCCGCGTGGCCTACACATGGTCACGGTTCAAGTTCACGGACGACGTGCGGGGCGGAGGAATCGGCGGCCCCAACGTATTGATCGCCAAAGACGGCAACACCGTCGCCGGCGCGCCGGAGCATAGCCTGAATGTGGAAATGCGATACGACCACCCGGCCGGGTGGTGGATTGCGCCGAACGTCGAATGGTCGTTGTCCGGCTTCTACACGGATTACAGCAATACGATCAAGAATCCATCCTATGCCCTCGTTCATCTGCGTTCGGGCTGGAGTATCGACGAGCACTGGACGCTGTTCGCCGAGGGCCGCAACCTGACCAACAAGACCTATGCCGGAGCGGTCGTGGTGAACGATCAATTCAATCGCTTCGCGAACCCCGGGTTCGGCATCAGCGCCTTCGGGGGTGTCGAGTACAAATTCTGATCTGCGGAGGATCCCTGCGCCCGTCGTTCTGCCGACGGACGCAGGGGCTTCCGAGATCGTTTTCTTGTAGCAGCGGTGAGCAGGGCTCGGTAGACGCCCCTTTGAACCGTTGAGTAGCATGCCGATCTTGCTTGCTGACGGTGTGGCCTGTGACTTCGATGCTCCGTTCCATCCATGCGTGCCGCGACGTCCGTCGGGTGCCGCTGTTGACGTTGATGGTGACGTGCCTGCTCGTCGGCATCCGCCTGACCGCTGCTCTTGTTTGTGCCACATGTTTCACCGAACTCGAGAAGCCTCCCACTCGCACGTTCCATCTCCACGCCGGCGGCGACCGGGATCCTTGCCACCACGGGCAGGCGCCGGCGACGCCGTGGGTCGAGTGGGCCTGCTCGGTCAATCAGGATGACTCGGCCTTTCTCCTTCCGGAGATCTCACGGCTCCCGATCCTCGTTTCGACTCTCGTTCCCTTCTTCCTGCCCCTGGTCTCGTATCGGAGCTTCGCTTCGATCGCGGCCAACGGTCGTGCTCCGCCCCCGTACTCGTTCGTTCGATAAGCCCCTGCAACAGATGGAAACGATCTCCCAGCCCTGAAGACCGCGTTGGGCGAGATCGTGTGTCCGAATCAGCCGGCTCGGTTGGGTGCGCGAGGACGCGCCTGCCTGAGGGCTCCGTCATCCGGATACCTGTGAATTGGAGCTGAGCCTTGCTCGGTGCCAAGCCGGTCGATTCGGGGAATGGGTGTCATGGGACGCAACAAGGAGTGTTGTCGTGATGAAGAGCAGTACCGCACATATGCAGAGCGCACGTCCGGTCATCGGCGTGATCGTGGCGATGATGTTGTTACCGGGGGGACGGGCCTGGGCCGACGAGTCGGCTGGAGCCGGAGCGGCGGAGGAGATTCCTATGGTCGAGTCGGCGGAGGTGATGATTTCCGCCACCCGCACGCCGACCTCGGTCGGTAACGTGAATCAGGCCGTCACGATCGTGACGGAGGAACAATTGCAGCAGCAGATTGCTGCGTCACCGAGCCGAAGTTTGACACAGATTCTGACGAAACTCGTGCCGGGCATGTCGCAGAACGATCAGTCGATGGATTCCGGCACATCATTGAAGATTAGGGGCCGGTCGATCGCGATCATGATCGACGGAGTCCCGCAGCAAAGCAGTCCGACCACGGAACTGGATCTGGCCCATATCGATCCCAGCGCCATCGAACGCATCGAAATCATCCGCGGGGCGACCGCGATTTACGGTAACGGCGCCACGGGCGGTCTCATCAATATCATTACCAAGCAGCCGGGTGAGGGCAAGCCAAGCTATTACACGGAGGTGCAAGGGAGCGGGTCGTTGACCAGGGTGTTGCGTGGGCTCAGCGGGACCGTGGTGCAGGGCTTTCAAGGCAAGAAAGACTGGTTCGACTACAACATTGTCGGCAGCTTCAGCCAACAGGGTGGGATGTTCGACGCGAACGGCTCGCGCACCATGCCCGGCACCAATACGGTCGGCGGCTTTGCCGACACCAAGAGCTACAACATTATGAGCAAATTCGGGGCGACGTTCGGCGACCACCGGTTGCAGTTGACCTTCAATCGCAAGGAGTCGCGGCAGGATACCAATTACCTGGTAGATCCCAATGTGGACGCGTTGCCGCGGACCTTCGCGAGATATGTGCCTGGTTTGTCGCTGGCAGACCAACCCAAGCTGGCGAACACGCAGATCAGCGTCGATTACACCCACCCCCACCTGTTTCTCAACAGCCGCGTGCACTTGCAAGGGTACTACCGTACACAGCAGACGCGGTTTCCCACTTTGGACAGCCGGCTGTTCGGCGGCACGGATATTTTGCAAGGCTATAACCAAAGCGACGTGTTGGGAACCAGGCTCGACATCACCACGCCCATTCCGATCTATGGGAAGCCGGAAATCGTGTGGGGCATGGACTTCTCCAGCCAGCACGGGGCCCAGTCGCAGAGTCTCTTCGACCAGGCCGTGTATGATGGGTCCGGAGGGCGTGTCTACAGCAAGAACGGCGAGGTGGCCTCGTCTCCCTCGCGTGTCTTCAACAGCACCGCAGTGTTCGCGCAAGGGGAGTGGACTCCGCTCGCCGCGCTGATCCTGCGCGGCGGCGTGCGGCATGAGCGGGTGAAGGTGTCCAGCAGCGATTTCACCGGGAACGGGTCCTTCCTCCCGGCCAGTTCGATCGACTTCGACACGACCGTGTTCAATGCCGGATTCGTGTACCACCTGTTGGACCCGCTGGATGTATTTTTCAACTTCAGCCAAGGCTTCAGTGTGCCGGTGGGGTCGATCGACAACGCGTTGGGCAATGTGCCGTCCGGTACCGCCATCTCGCTCTCGCGCCTGCAGCCGCAACGAGTCAATAATTACGAACTCGGTGTGCGGGGCAAATGGAGCAAGGTTCAGGCGTCGCTCTCCGGGTACATTTCCAAGTCATCGCTGGGGTTGAATTTCGATCAATTCACCAATTCCCTGCGGCGGGCTCCGCAAACGATCTACGGCGTCGAGGCCACGCTCGATGTGCAGCCGATCGAGCGGGTGCGTTTGGGCGGAACCTATACGTTCGTGGAAGGCGATCAGACCATCGCCTTCAACCCGGATGTCCGGGTGCCGTTGAACGGCTTTGCGATCGCGCCGCAGAAGATCACCGCATACCTTGAACACCTGACGGTGCCTGAATGGCAGTGGCGCAATCGGATCCAGGTGCTCTATTCGGGGAGCCGCACCCGCTCGCTGACGGCATTCAACAGCGGGATCGATCCCACCGCGGATCCCTTCGGCCAGACGGAGTACTTTCTGGTCGATCTGGTCAGTACCGTGAAGGCCGGTCCTGGGACACTCCGGTTCGGCATCGAGAATCTGCTGAACAAGCAGTACGCGACGCCGTTCAACCAGATTTCCTTCACCAACAGTTTCTATTTCGCAGGGCGCGGAACCACGGCCTCGATCGGCTATTCGATCTACTACTGAGCCCACCAGGCTGGAGTGCACACCGGCTCGGCATGATTCCATGCCGAGCCGGTTCGTGCCATTCTTCCCCTCTGTAGCAGCAGTGAGCAGCGATCAGTAGACGCTCCGCTTGCTCGTGCGTGTAGTCGGCACCCCTAATGAATCGATTCGACACAGTGGACGGCATGGCTGCTGCTCTGTGCCATCTATGCCTACTTCGTCGGCTTTCTTCCGTTCTTAGGCGCCGAGGAGTTTGCAGCGCACTATGCGATCGAAGGGGAACATGTTTCGGATTATGGATACTATGCCGCCCCGCAAATAGAAAAGCCGCAAGCAAATCAGGTGCTTCAGCCGGTCATGCTCCTCTGTTGCCCGGCTCCGCAACTGGTTGATCGTGCAGTGCTGGATGAATGGCAGCGTGATCGTCCGTCTCCGCTCGGATCTTCCCCTTCACATGGTCTCCGTGCCCCTCCCACGCTGATTCCCGCGTAACGCATTCCTGCGTCCATCGGCAGCCGCCGTCGTTCGATCGAGCCTCTGTCTCGACGGGCGGGGCCCTGCGCGAACCGAAGAAAGGGGATCATCGTGCGAGTGTGCCGATCAGTACGTTCTACAACCAGCCGGGTTTTCCAAGGGATCAAGTCGAGGGGCCGCTGGTCGACGTCAATGGGTTGCATAAGTTCAACGATTCTCCGGCCTATAACATGCCGGGGGAGCCGCTGATGGTAGTCGGTTCGTTGCGGTGGGAGTTCGAGTCATGGTGCCCGGTGCAGTGAGGAGCGCCTACCGGGTCTGGCGGGACTGTAGCATCGGTGAGCAGGAGCTAGTAGACATGGGAGGTTGAGTTTCGTATGGTAAGGGGGCTGCAGCTGTACGGAGTACATCCGGTGAACGACATTTTTCAGTTTGCGTCCATCCGTGGGCGAACGGGACGGACCCCGTCGCTGCTTGTTTTTGTTGCGTGTCTCCTCGTGGCCATCCGTTTGGTGGCCGGATTTGTCTGTCACACCTGCTTCATTGATTTCGAAAAGCCGACCTCCAGAAGCTTTCATCTCCACGCCGGCGGAGATCGTGATCCCTGTCACCACGGCCGAGCCGAAGCGAGTCCCCTGACGACTTGGGCCTGTACGGTGACGCAGGACGAAACGGCGTTCATTCTCCCGGAAATTCCACGTCTCCCTATCGTGGTCTCTGAATTAGTTCCGCTGGTGTTGCTGCTGCTGTCCTATCGTACCTTGTTTGAGATTGTGGCCCACGGCCGCGGTCCCCCCGTTCCTCTCTCCTGATCACACGATTCATCCGTACGCAGTGGGCTTCATTCGCATGTGGGTCCGATTCAGTCGGAGCTCGTGTCATGGATTGGGTCATGGCCCGTCCTCAGCATCGTCGTTCGGTCGAACGACGTGTATGAGACCGTGGTGATGATGCCGGTTGCGGCGCGATCTCCGGAGGTGTGGTGCGCAGGATCATGAGTCACATGGTACGTGAGACCGTCACATCCGCATCGGTTTCGATGCCAGACGCCTCCCGGCGCACTCGCAGACGCGCGTGGCGCGCTGTGTGGGTGCAGGTGCATTTGTATTTGGGGCTATTCGTCGGAGCTCTGCTGGTGGTCTTCGGGGTGACGGGTAGCGTGCTCGTCTTCTTTCAGGAGATCGACGAGTGGCTGAATCCAACACTCCTGACGGTAGAGGTTCCGGCGCCAGGGCAGGATGAGTATCGGCCGGTGGGTGAGATCTTGGCGGCGGCGGAGCGGGCGGCGGCGCCGGGGAGCCGCATCACCCAGGTGTATGGCGCGCCGACTCGTGAACGTGTCGTGGCCGTGTATGTTGAGCAGCCCTCGACGGCCTGGCAGCGAATCTTTGTCGATCCCTATCGGGCCCGGGTCACGGGGGTGCGCAGCTACGGAGCTGGCGAGTGGGTCCCACGGTATTTCATGGATGCCGTCTTTTCGCTGCATTTTCAACTCTTGGCCGGTGTGAACGGCGTGACGCTGGCGGCGATTGTGGCGTGGCTGCTGATCCTCTCGTTGATCACGGGCGTGATCGTCTGGTGGCCTGTGAACGGCCAGTGGCGGCAGGCGCTGGTCATCAGGCGGCCGGCCATACCCTTCCGTCTCCTGTTTGATCTCCATAAGACGGTCGCGCTCTATCTCTGTCTTGCGATCGGGGCGATCTTGCTGTCGGGTGCCTATATGAACTGGGCAGATCCCATCGTCTGGGTGACACAGCTCATGTCTCCGGCAACACGCGGGCCTGCGGAGGCCCCTCATTCCACCCCGCTTGCCGGTGGGCATCCGATCAGCCCGGAGCAGGCGGTGGCGTTGGCGGCGGCTCGCTATCCGGAGGGCCGACTGAGGTCGATCTCCATGCCGGAAGATGCAACAGGCGTCTATCAGGTCGGGCGGGAAGGCGTGCCGGGATTGAGCACGTTTTGGTCGGAACGGATCGTGAGCGTGGATCAATACAGTGGTGCGATTCTCGACGTGCGGGCCCCCGATACGAGGCGGAGCGCCGGAGAAACGTTTATCGATTGGCAATGGCCCCTGCATTCGGGGCAGGCGTTCGGGATGCCCGGCCGCCTGCTCGTGTGCGCCAGTGGCCTGGCCTGTCCGGTCATCTATGCCACCGGGTTCCTCATGTGGTGGCGTAAGCGGCGTGGGCGCGAGCGGCGGGCGGTTGTGCCGATGTCATAACTCGCGCTCCGGCAGTTCGAATGGCATTAGCAGGGAGCGGGGCGACTCGCGGCCGTTCCCTGGAGGAGGTATCGTGTCTGCTCATCAATCACCCGATCGTCCTGAGCCTCGCAAATCCGGCATTCACGACGCCGATTTGGACGGGTTGGCGATTCGTCGTCCCGCTCCCGGTGAGCCCTCGCCTGCCGGTCGGCGCCGGTGGATCTGGCTGACTCTGGCCGTTCTGTTGGTTGCGGCCGGATTGGCCTGGAGCAGCGCCTGGCTGCGACCGGATCAACGGGTCGAGGTGGTTCCGGTGATTCGCATGCCGTCAGGGAGCGGGGCAGGCCTGGCGGCGACCGGGTATGTGGTCGCGCAGCGGCAGGCCTCGATTGCGTCCAAGGGCACCGGACGATTGATCTATTTCGGCGTCAACGTCGGCGATCGCGTGAAGGAGGGCCAACTGATCGCGCGGATCGAACACGACGACATGGATGCGCTCTATCGGCAGGCCTTGGCCCGGTTGGGTGTGGCGCGGGCGCAACTGGGTGCCGCAAAGCCGGAGCTCGAAGAGGCGACGCTGAGTTTCGAGCGGGTGAGGACGCTCCTGGAGAAGTCGTTTGTCACCAAATCGGAGTACGACATGGCCTCGGCCCGTCTGCGTCGTGCCGCCGCTGCCGTGAAATCGGCTGAAGCGGCAGTCACGGCGGCGGAGGCCGAACGCCAAAACGCGACGGTCCAACTTGACAATACGAGCATCCACGCGCCGTTCGACGGGGTCATCGTGAAGAAATTGGCCGAGATCGGCGAGGTCGTGTCACCGTTCACCGCCACCGTCCGTTCCGGAGGGTCCGTGGTGAACATGGTCGACCCCTTGTCCGTGACGGTCGATGCGGAGGTGTCGGAATCAATGATTCACCGCGTGCGGGCTGGTCAGCCGGCGGAGATTCAACTCGATTCGGTGCCGGGGCACCGATATCAGGGCGAAGTGCAGCAGGTGATGCCGATCGCCGATCGCGCCAAGGGGACAGTGCTCACGCGCATCCGATTTCGTGACCTGGATGATCGGGTGCGGCCTGAGCTGAGCGCCAAGGTCACGTTTGGTCCTGTTCCCGGGGCGCCGGCAGAGCCGGGGGAGGACTGGGGTGTGCCATCCACCGCCGTGGTGACCCGCGAGGGGCGATCGGTGGTGCTCGTTGTGCGTGCGGGTATCGTGGCGGAAGCGGTGGTGCAAGTCGGGACCCCCGCGGCCGGGATGGTCCCCGTGCATGGACCCCTGTCGCAGACCGATGAAGTCATTGTCGCGCCGACCGAGACCGTGCATTCCGGCAGCACGGTGTCGGTCATCCGTCGTGTCTCGTAACGAGTCCGTCCATGTTTGATCCGGTCGTCAGTCTCAGAAGGTCACCAAGAGTTATAGCGTGCCGGCACTCAGGTGTCGGTCCTGCAGGATTTGTCCGCTGGCATTCCGGCCAGCACCTTTACTCGCGATCATGGGACCGTCCGGGTCCGGCAAGAGTACGTTGCTGAACGTAATGAAGCGGGGATCGATCGGCCGACGGAAGCGGATCGGTGGTGGTGGCGGAACCAGGCTGGACGGCTTGTCGAAGGTGAGATGGCGCGGTGGCGCGCGCCACATCAGGTATGTGTTTCAGACCTACAACCTCATTCCGGTGCTGACGGCGGCGGAAATGTGGAAATTGCCGCTGGCCCTGACATCGACGCGGCGGGAGCGCGCCGACCGTGTAAAGATAACCGCTACGGCTGGTCGGGCTGGAGTGATCGTATGGATCACTATCACGGCAGGTGTCCGGTGGCCAGGAGCAGCGGGTCGGCGTGGCGCGCGCCATTGTCAGCGACCCGACCATGATCCTCGCGGACGAGCCGACCGGAAACCTCGATCGCGAATCGGCCGACGACATCCTCACTCTCCTGGCCAGGTTGAACCGTGAATTGGGCAAGACCATCGTGATGGTCACGCACGATCCCCGCGCGTCCGAGCGGGCGCAGATGATCCGGCATCTCGAAAAGGGGCTGTTGGAGTTGCCGCCATGACACTGATCCGCTTGATGCTTCGGAACACGATCCGGCGGCCGGTGCGTCTGGCGCTGACGATCGGCGGCCTGGCGATGGTCGTCTTGGCCTTCGGGTTGTTGCGGCTGACGCTGGATGAATGGCACAGCGGCGTGAAGGCGGCGGCCAACAATCGCTTGATCACCGTCCATGCCATGTCCGATTCACTGCTTCTGCCGTTGTCGTATCGAGAGCGGATAGCGGTAGTCCCCGGTGTGCAGGTGGCGCATTACGGCAATGTGTTCGGCGTCGAGTACCGGGATGCGAAGGAATCGTTCGGGGCGTTTGCGGAGCAGATGAGCACGTTCTTCGAGACGTACCCGGAAGTCATCTTGAACGAAGCGGATCGTCTGGCGTTGCTGAAGGATCGGGGCGGATGCCTTATCGGACAGAAACTCGCCGCCCGCTTCGGCTGGAAGGTCGGTGACGTGATCCCGCTCAAGGGCACGACCCATCCTGGGAACTGGGAGTTGACCGTACGCGGCATCTACCGCAGCAGCAGCCCCGGCATCATGGGTGAAGGCGAACTCTATGTGCATTGGCAGTTTGCCAATGAGCGTCTGAGGACGACGGCGCCGGATCGAGCCGACCAAGTGGGTTGGTACGTCGCCACGACGGCGCCGGGCGTGAATCCCCGCAGCGTGGTCGCCGCCATCGATGCCACCTTTGCCAACTCATTCGCGGAAACCAGGACGGAGCGCGAACAAGCCTATATTGCCGGCTGGGTCGCGCGCTCGGGCGCGTTGCTCGATGCATTGGATTGGTTGTCCGGCGTGATGAACGGCATCGCGGCCCTGGTTCTGGTCAATGCGTTGGCGATGGCGGTGCGCGAGCGAACGAGGGAATATGGGGTGATGAAGACCCTGGGCTTCCAGCCGCGCCATTTGGTGGCGCTCGTCCTGGGGGAGTCGCTGCTGGTGGCGCTGGGCGGCGCTCTGGCCGGGTTGGGATTGTTGTACCCGGCGGCGCGGCTCTATGCGGTCATGGTCGCAGGTGGAAAAACGGTAGGCGCCTATGAGATCACCGCCGAGACGATCGGGATGTGTCTGGGTGTAATGGTCCTGGTCGGCCTGCTGGCTGCCCTCTGGCCCGCCGTACGTCTCAGCCATATGACGACGTTGGAAGGGTTGCGTCACAGGGGATAACGTCGCGAGGTCGGCCGGTGTTGTGGAGCGTGTACAGTCTGCGGAATCTCTGGGCGCGCCGCGTCACGACCCTGCTCACGCTGCTGGGGCTTGGGCTCGTGGTCTTCGTGTTCGTGGCCATTCTGATGCTGGCGCACGGCTTGGAGCGGACGATGGGCAGGACCGGGGATCCTGCCAACGCGATCGTGATGAGTAAGGGAGCGCTCTCCGAAATCGAAAGCAGCCTGTCACGCGATCACACCGGGGTGCTGGCGGCACAGCCGGAGGTCATCACCCTGGCGAACCATCAGGCCGCGGCGGTGCGGGAAATTGCTTTGCAACTCACCTTGCGCAAGCAGGGAGGCGGAAGCCTGGCCAGCCTGTCGCTGCGTGGATCTTCGCCCGATGCCTTTGCCGTGCGCCCCCCGGTGCGCATCGTCCAAGGACGTCTGTGGCAGCCGGGCACGACGGAGGTGATTGTCGGCACCCAGGTGGCCAAGCAGTTTCCTGAAGCCCGTCTGTCCGAAACGCTGCGGTTCGGGCGGCGGGAGTGGACGGTAGTCGGGATCTTCGAGTCGGAGGGCAGCGGCTTCGACTCCGAGGTGTGGGGCGATGCGGAGCAGATGATGGCCACGTTCCATCGCACGGCGTTCTCGTCCATGACCATACGGTTGGCCGATCCGACTGTGCTGCCGGCATTCAAAGCGCGGCTGGAGCGAGATCCCCGGTTCAAAGTGTCAGTGAAGCGCGAGCCGGAGTATTACGAAGGCAAGGCCGAGGGGCTGGCCAGGCTGATTCGCGTGACCGGCTTATTCCTGACCGTGGTGTTCAGCGTCGGGGCCATGCTCGGGGCGACGATGACCATGTCCGCCTCCGTCGCGCATCGCACGACGGAGATCGGCACACTTCGCACCTTGGGATTTACGCGCAGCCACATTCTGCAGGCCTTTCTGCTCGAATCGATTCTACTGGGCCTTGCCGGAGGACTGCTGGGTGTGGCTGGCGCCGCCCTGCTCAATTCCATGACGATTTCGACCGTGAACTGGGATACCGGCGCCGAGTTGGCCTTTGCATTTCATCTCACCCCCGCGATGGTCGGCGAAGGATTGCTCTTCGCCGCCGGCATGGGAGTCATCGGGGGCCTCGTGCCCGCCGCACGGGCGGCACGTATCGAGATTGTCCACGCACTCGGACAACGGACGGTCTAGAGTTGCTCAGGTCTGTGCTACACAATCTGTAGCAGCCATGAGCACCCATCCGTAGGCAGCCCGCGGAGCGTCTGTTATAAGCTCGCGCAGGAGTCTGTCTCATGTCTCGCCTCAATCGATCCTGGCAAGCCTGCGTTGCGCTGCTGCTCTTCCTCCCGGTGTGGTGGTGGGTCGGGCTGCCGCCGCTCTGGAGCCCGGTCGATCTGGCCGAACACTATGTCACGACGCCCGAAGAAGAGCATTGCAATGAGGTCTGTCCGCATCCGATTTCTTTGGTAGATCCGCCGCAGGCCTCGTCGCTTCAAGCCGTTGTCTATGATTGTTCCCATCCGCCGGCGTGTCTCGTCACGCGCCTGCCCCACCTCCGCAAGCTTCGACCTCCACCGCCGAAGCTGATCACCGCCACACTGCACAGTCTCCGTGCTCCTCCCGCGCTGATGCTCGCGTAACACCCCGGTTCGCCCATATGAGGCCGACGGCTGTTCGGGCGAAGTCTGTCTTCGCGCTGGCCTCAGACCCATTCGCATCAACGAGGAGCATCACGATGTTGTGTTCAGTCATGTCTCTGTCCCGTGAGTTCACCGGTATCAGTCGAGGCCGTTCGGTGACGACTGCCGTCATTGTCCTTCTTCCCATGCTCTCTGCCTGCATCGGACCCCATGTCCAACCGGCGCCAGCGCCGCAAAGTCAGGCAGGCATCGTCGAGCCGGCGGATCGCGTTGATCCTGCTCCGCAAGCCGAACAGATTCCATCGCAGACAACCGCTCCCTCGGCGCCTCTGCCCTTGCCGGTTTTGCCGGTGGAGGTCGCTCGATCCGAGGGGCTTCAGGAGGCGGGAGACATCCCGGTGATCGAAGCCGAGCCTGTGATCGTGACCGCACAGCGCGAGTCGTATGCCGTGGATTCAGCCTTTACGGCGACGAAGACTGATACTCCGCTGATGGAAACGCCGATGGCCGTGCAGGTGGTTCCGAAGCAGGTCCTGCAGGATCAGCGGGTGAATCGACTGCAGGATGCCTTGCAGAACGTGAGCGGAGTGCGCTCCAACAACAATGACGTCGAAGGGTATGTCTACAAGTTGCGGGGGTTTAACAGTCTCCATGTCTTCCGCAACGGTCTGACCTTGGCGGGCGGCCTTGGCTCCAACCCAGGGATTCATGAGACCGCGAACCTCGAACGGGTGGAGGTGCTGAAAGGGCCGGCCTCCGTGCTGTTCGGGCGAGCGGAGCCGGGCGGGTTGATCAACCTCGTCACCAAACGTCCCCTTGCGACACCATATTACAAGCTGGAGCAGGAATTCGGCTCCTATGATCACTATCGAACGGTCTGGGATGCGACCGGACCGTTGAATCAGTCCGGCACGATCGGCTACCGATTGTCGGGCGCCTATCAGGACTATGGCTCGTTTCGAGATTTTCAGGGCGGGCGGCGGGTGTTTCTCGCGCCGGTCCTAGCCTTCAAGCCGACCGATCGGACCGATCTGGTCATCGACCTGCAGTATTTGAGGAACGATGCGCAGAGCGATACGATCTTTCCGGCTCTCGGCAATCGCCCGGCGCCGCTCGCGCTTCACCGGTCGTTCCAGGAAGCCAACGATCCCCGCGACTGGACCGGCAATTTCAACCTCGGTTACGACCTGACCCACCGGTTCAACCAAAATTGGTCGCTCACCAGCCGCTTTCTGTTCAGTAAAGGCAGCATGAAAAAGCTGAACGTCTTCGCCACGGCGCTGGACGACGCGACCGGGGTGCTGGACCGCACCACGCAGTTCCAGAAGCTCATGAGCACCACCTACGCGACCAACCTGGATCTCAAGGGGAAGTTTGATGCGCTGGGCGCGAAGCATCAGGTCCTGGTCGGCGTGGACTACCTGCATGATGCCTACGACTATAGCTATGCGGAGGGCCTTTCGAATTTCCCCATCAATATTTTCAACCCTGTGTATGGCAGCGTTCCGACCTCGGCCTATGACGAGGCCTTAAACGGGGCTGGGTTTCGAAGTTTTGCCTCGTCTCTCGTGAAACAGGCTGGCGTCTATGTTCAGGATCAGATCACCCTCTTTGGCAAGTTGCATGTCTTGCTCGGGGGACGATACGACCATGCCGAAGTCGGGCAGGGCAACAGTGACGTCTCTCGCGAGGAGGCCATCACCGATCGCCACGGACGATTCGTGAGAACGGACGAGCAGTTCAGTCCGCGCGCCGGGATCCTGTATCAATGGACCGCGCAGTTGAGTACATACGCGAGCTATTCAAAATCCTTCGGTGCCAACAACGGTCGCTCGGCGACTGGGGAGGCGCTGCCTCCCGAGAGTGGTGAGCAGTTCGAAGTGGGCACCAAGACCGAGCTGTTCCAGGGATTCTCGGCCACCGTGGCCCTGTTTCATTTGATCAAGAAGAACATCCTGACACCGGATCTGACCACTCCGGATCCCACCGACGCTAGGGCGGTCGGCCAAGCGCGCAGTCAGGGTGTCGAAGTTGATCTTCTTGGTGCGGTGACCACGCAACTGGATCTAATCGTGACGTACGCGTATCTCGATACCAAGGTCACGCGGGACGACAGCGGCCTGCAGGGTAATCGGCTGGACAATGTGCCGTCGCATAGTGGGCGAGTCTTTCTTGTGTATCACTTCGGTGGCGAGGGCGGATTGGGCTGGCGGGTCGGTGGAGGCGTCTCGGCGGCCAGCGCGGTGTCTGGAGATCGGGAAAACACGTTCAATCTGCCCGCGTATTACAGGCTGGATGCCATGACGAGTTACACCGCCATGGTTGGTGGCCGGCGCCTGACGGCTCAACTCAACCTGCGCAATCTGACGAATACGAAGTACTTCGACGGGACCGATATCTTCTACAACCAGCGGTCGCCGCGGTTTGGCCTGTTTGCCGCACAGCCCCTCATGGCGTTCGGCACAATTCGAATGGAGTTCTAAATGCAGGCCGCTGCAGAAAGGAGCCGGTATGTTCACCAGACCGTTCTGGGTTCGGCTGCATCGCTGGGCCGGGCTGGCCATGGCCGGTTTGCTGATTGTGGTCGGCCTGACGGGAAGTCTGCTGGCGTTTTATCCGGAGCTTGAGCGACTCGTCCATCCACACTGGTATCCGGACCGCGCTCCGGCCACGTGGATGGGCGCCGGCGCGCTGGCAGAGAAACTGGAGAGGGCCGAGCCGCGATTGCGCGTCCAGCAGTTGTCGTTGCAGGGCTTCGACGGCGCGACCTCCGCCTGGGTGGAGCCTCGCCTCGATCCGGCTACCGGCAAGCTGTTCGAGCTGGGCTACGACTATGTCCTACTCGATCCGGCGACGGGCGCGGTGCTCGACCGGATTCGGTGGGGCTCGCTGCTGAACGGATGGACCGGCCTCATGTCTTTCGTCTACGCGTTGCACTATGCGTTGGCACTGGACATGCCGGGTGTCTGGATTCTGGGAATCTGTGCCCTGGTGTGGACGCTGGATTGTTTTGTCGGGTTGTATCTGACCTTCCCGGCCCGGCGGTCTCGTGAAGCACACGCGCACTTGCAGCCGGCTCCCGGCGATGCAAGCTGGTGGGCGCGTTGGAAGCGAGCCTGGATCATCAAACCCGGCAATGCCCAGCGCGTCAATTTCGACCTCCACCGGGCAGGCGGTTTGTGGTTGTGGCTTGCCCTAGTGCTGTTTGCCTGGTCGAGCGTCTACATGAACCTGTGGGATACGGTGTACACCTGGACCACGCGGGCGTTCTTCGACTACCGCACCTATTGGACGGAGTTTCGACCACGGCCCGCTCTGATGGAGCGGACAGGGTTGGATTGGCTGGACGCGCAGGCGGTCGGGGAGCGGCTCATCGCGGAGCAAGCCGCGTTGCAGGGCTTCATGGTGAAGCGGCCGGTGGTGCTTCGGCTATATCGTGATCTCGGCGTCTATCAGTACCAGGTTGAGACCGATCGGGAAATCGACGATCGTCCGCGTCGATACGCGACGCAAGTCTTTTTCGACGCCGACTCGGGTGCGCTACGCCTCGCGCTGCTGCCTCGCGGCCAATATGCTGGCAACACCATCAGCAATTGGCTCTATGCACTGCATATGGCCAATGTGTTCGGCTTGCCCTATCGGATCTTTGTCTGTTTCCTGGGAGTCGTCGTCGCGATGCTTTCCGTCACGGGCGTGTACCTCTGGGTGAAGAAACGCCGATCCAGGGCCATGGCGCAGGCCCGGTTACTTCGGCTGCCGGACGTGCAGTCGGCTAGGCCATCGGGTCACGCAGATCTGAAGAGTTCTGCGAATTTGTAGCAGCCGTGAGCAGGCGTCGGTAGACAAGCTCTGAGGATGGGCATACAAGAACGCGTACAGAGGAAAACCCTGACGATGCAGATGTGGTTCCCCAAACGCTGGCCGGTCCTTCTCTCCATTCTGGTCGCAGGAGTGTATCTCTCGCTGACGCTCATGGCCGCCGGCTGCCTGATGAGCCATGCCGCCGAGTCCGGTCACCATGACCACCATGCGGCGGGCAATTCCGGCTCCTTACTCTGCGCCGTTTCCTGTCAGGCCACTTCCGATTCAGACCTCGTCTTGCCGGCTCCGACCGGCATTCCCTTAGCCACCGCCTTCATCATCGCGCCTTCAACTTCCGCGGATCTTTCCGCCGAAGTGGCCTCGGCGCGTCAGCCACGCGCACCGCCTGTCCCAGCCCTGGGATAGTTCAGGTGGACTGCGCGTCCTTCTCGAATCATCTGTCATAGCGTCGCTCGTTCCGCTCCGGTCTGTGAAGGCCTTGTCGGACAAGCCGACGTGCATTCGATCTGAGCTTTCTCGCTATCTGGAATCGAGTCCGCAGGACGGGTGACGTTCGCGGACTCCCCGGGGCGCAGGTTCTTCTCCGGGAGCCTCCGCTCCGGACCCATCGAGCGGGGACGATGGCGCCGCTGTCCGGCCGGACCGGTCGCCATCAGAGGAGATGCGTCAATGGAGCCTCCGCTCCTGCGAGTCAAAGAAGCGGCGCAGTTGCTGAGCGTCAGTAAGTGGACGATCTACCGTTGGATCGAAGAAGGACGGTTGGAAGCCAGCAAGATCGGCGGTGGCAGCCTGCGAATCTTCCGCGTCTCGGTGATGGCGTTGGTCGACGAGAATCGGACGGAGCAGGCGAGCGGGGCACCGAGGTCCCGAGCCGCCGTGGTTCGCCTCAGTCGAGCGCGCGCGAAGAAACGTCTGTGATGTTACGGTGTCGGGTCCCGAAGTTGTGCACCCTTCTTCCGGACCTGCCTCCCGAGGCGATGGGGTGGCCTCCCCCATTGCCTCGGCCCTTCGGGGCTTCGGCAGAGACGAGGCTGAATCTGTGAAGGTGTGAACCAGCGATGAGCTTGATGGATGTCCATCAGAAAACCATAAACAAAATAGGGGGCCTATGTGTGGGGTATGACCTACCTCCTCGCAGGATCCCCGCAGGGGAGCGGAGGGTTGGCCGCTCCCCCAATAATCGGCTCCCTGCCATGGCAGCAACGGCCCTGCTCTTGGCTCTGCTGTTGACCGGCGGCTGGTGGTCGGATGCGGCCCTAGCACTGGATGAAGCGGGTTGGGGCCGAGTGTTGGCCGCCGGTGGTCAGGCCCGCGAGGCCGCCCGGTTCGAAGAGTCCGAACGTATCCTGACCGAAGCCTTGGCGCAGGCGAGGAGGGACGGGTCTCAGGATGTCTACCTGGCCGAGGCCTCGAACGAACTCGGCTTGGTCTACCACGATCAGGGACAGCTCGATCAGGCCCAGTCCTACTATGAGCAGGCGTTAGGCCTCTGGGAACGTACGCTGGGGTCCGAACATGAGCATGTCGCTGCCGCGCTGAACAATCTGGCGGAGGTGCATCGAGCCAAAGGCGACCTCCAGGCTGCCGAGTCGTTATTTCGCCGCGCCTCCGCGATCGAGGGGCGCATTCTGGGGGCCGCGCATCCGGACGTAGCCGTAGGCCTAAACAATCTGGCCGAACTCCATCGACAGCAGGGGCGCGAGGCGGAAGCGGAATCCCTCTATCGGCGGGCCTTGCTGATCTTGGAGCAGGCCTACGGGCCGGGTCATGCAGATTTGGCCCCCGTGCTGAACAATCTCGCCGCGCTGTACAAGGAGCGGGGGTTGTTCAGTTGGGCCGAGCCCTTCTATCAGCGCGCGTTGGCGGTTCGTCGCGCGCGCTTCGGCGTGAGCCATCCGTCCGTGGCGGTGAGTTTGAACAACCTCGGGTGTCTCTATCAGACCCAAGGGCTCTATGAACTGGCGAGGACGTACTTCGAGGAGGCGCTCTCCGTGAGCGAAGGGGTATCGGGGCGGGAAGCCACGCTGGTCGGGACGATCCTCGGCAATATGGCGTACCTCTCGGATCAACAGACTCTGTGGCATGAATCGCAGGGTTTGTATGAGCGAGCGTTGGTGATTCAGCAAGCGCGGCTCGGATTCCAGCATCCGGTCGTCGGTCAGTTGCTCTCCCGCTATGCCATGGTATTGGAGTTGTTGGGAAGGCATGTCGAGGCGGGGCTGTTCGCGGCCAGGGCCGCGTCGATCCGATCACGGCAAACCTCGATGCCTGGACAGACCGATCCGTCCGATCGACGGATGGTGATGAATCCCTTCGTCCGGTAGAGAGCGGACGGACGCGAAAGGAGCAAGCCATGCAAGGTGGATTGGCAGCGGTCGTCGGTTCCTTTCCGCACAGGACCTCTGAGCTCGCCGAGTATCCTGGGTTGAAGGTGGCAGTGGTGCGGTTGCTCACGATCGCCCTCCATATCAGCGGGGAGCAAGGCGTAGGTGTTCGGGAGGTGGCCATGCCGCTTCCGACAGGCTATCGGGCCTGGCCGAGCTACTCAGCCCTCGTCCAGTCGGCAGCCGGTTGTCGGCGTATCCATTGTTATGTGAGTTCGAAGGCGCTCTGTACCGGGGATGACCGAGCCTTTCCTGTCGGGACGTCGTTCGTCGTCGAGACCTATGCCTACGACGGCCCGGGTAGGGCGAAGGTGCCGGCGTCGGGCAATGCGACGGGGCCTGAGTTCATATTCGTGATGGGGAAATATGCCAGCATGAGTTCGGAGGATGATCGCGCAGAGCGGTGGCAGACCTGGATGTATGCGAGTTACGGCCAGGACGGCCTGCCTCTGGCCGCCGCGGCAAGCTCATGCGGGTTCTGCCGATTGTCTTGACGCGTGGGGCAAAAAGATTGGGCTGCGACTGGTGGACGGGACCTGGGTTGGACTGCGCTGACCACGCAGTGGGTTCCGATAGAGGGACGCGTACTACCCATATGCGTCCCTCTGCCACCTCGTTATGACCTGACAAATGGCTCGCGCAGGAGTACAATCCCCCGGCCTGGTACCAATTGAAGAGCAGAAGGGAGGGAAGAATATGATCAACTATGGGAGTCGATTCGCGCTGTGTGCCGTTGTCGCAACGGCCTTAGCCTCGCCGACCGGCTTAGTCTGGGCCGGAAAAGATGGGCACGTGAAAGAGACCGTCGCGCATGCGAAGGAAGCCTTGGCGCACGAGAAGGAAGCGATCAAGCATCTCGAGGAATCGGTGAAGGCGAGCAATGATGCCCAT